>CAZFPW010000332.1:0-2798 GCA_964520765.1 uncultured Novosphingobium sp. | reverse complement strand
TCAATGCGCTGCAGGTCTATCCGTTCAGCGACGGCGTGCTCTACCGGCTGCTCGCCGCGCCCGAGCGGGTGACCGACATCACCTTGCAGCCTGGCGAGACGCTTCTTTCGGTCGCGGCCGGCGACACCGTGCGCTGGACGGTCGGCGACACGACCAGCGGCAGCGGCGAGGGCAAGCGGGTCCATATTCTGGTGAAGCCGTTCGCGGCCGGGCTCTCCACCAACCTCATCATCACCACCGACCGGCGGGCCTATTACCTCCACCTCGCCAGCACCTCGGGCACGGCGATGGCGGGGCTCTCGTGGACCTATCCGGCCGACGAGCTGATCGCGATCCGGCGGCGGCAAGAAGAGGTGCGCGCCGCCACGCCGGTCGCGGCGGGCCTTGCGGTCGAAAACCTCAACTTCGCCTACCGCATCAGCGGCGACAATCCCGCCTGGCGGCCGCTGCGCGCGTTCGACGATGGGCGCCAGACGTTCATCGAGTTCAGCCCGAGCATCGCGGTGGGCGAGGCGCCGCCGCTGTTCGTGATCGGCGAGGCCGGCGAGGCGAGCCTGGTCAACTACCGCATGTCGGGGCGGTTCTACGTGGTCGACCGGCTGTTTGGTGTGGCCGAACTGCGCCTCGGCGCGAAGAAGCAGGCCATCGTGCGGATCACGCGCATCGCTGACAAGCGGCGGCGAGATGGGCGGAGGCCGTCATGAGCGAGGGTCCCGAGATTGCGCCCGCCGCGCCGCCCAAGGCCGACCCTGAGACCCTGGTTCTGCGCGGCAGCCCGCGCCGGGTGGTGCGGTTCCGCCGGGGCGCGATCATCGCCATTGCCGCGCTGGGCTCGGCGGGCCTGGTTGGAGTGACCTGGATGGCGCTCAAGCCCGTCACGTTCCGCGCGGTGATCGGCGGCGAGGACCGTGACCTCGGCTCCAAGGCGCCGCCCGATGCGCTGGCTAATGCCCCCAGGACCTATGGCGACGTGCCGAAGCTCGGGGCCCCCCTTCCCGGCGATCTCGGGCGGCCGATCCTCGCGCACCAGCAGGCGATTGGTGCTGTTCCGCAGGCTTCGGGCATCGATGCCGCTGCACAGGCGGCGGAGGCCGAGCGGCAGCGCCTCGAAGCCGAGCGCCAGGCCGCGCGGCAATCCGGGGTGATGATGCAGGTGTCGCGTCAGGCGGGGCAGGGCGAGGCGACCGTTGCCGGGGCGCAGCCGGCTCCGGTATCAACCGAAGCGGCATCGGCGCGTGTGGCGCTTGATCCCGAACGCGATCCCAATGGGCAGCAGCGCAAGGCCGACTTCCTTGCAGCGAAGGACGACAAGGGTGACATCAATCCGCACGAGCTGAAGGCGCTCGCGTCGCCTTATACGCTCTCCGCCGGAACGGTGATCGCCGCGAGCCTGATCACCGGGCTGAACTCGGATCTGCCGGGGTTGGTCACGGCCCAGGTGACCGAGAATGCCTATGACACGGTCACCGGGCGGACCTTGCTCATTCCGCAGGGCTCGCGACTGATCGGCAGCTACGACAGCGTCGTCGCCTACGGACAGAAACGGGCGCTGGTCGTGTGGCAGCGGATCGTCCTGCCCGATGGATCCTCGATCCGGATCGACAATGTGCCGGCGACCGATACCGCCGGCTATGCCGGCCTTGCCGACAAGGTCGACTTCCACACCTGGCAGCTTCTGAAGGGCGTGGCGCTCTCGACGCTGCTCGGCGTGGGCACGCAGCTCAGCTTTGGCGGCAGCGAGAGCGATCTGCTGCGCGCCATTCGTGAATCCACTCAGCAGAGCGCGGCGAGAGCGGGCGATCAGATCGTCAGCCGTAGCCTCAATATCCAGCCGTCGATCACTGTCCGGCCGGGCTGGCCGCTCCGGGTTGTGGTGCACAAGGACATCGTGCTCCGACCGTGGGCCGGGCAGGGGAGGTGATCATGGCGGAGCTGAAGCTGCCCAGGCTGCCCGATCGCACGCCGGTCAAGCTGACGATCACCGTGACACCGGACCTGCTTCGGCGTTTGCAGGACTATGCGGCTGCATACGCTGAGGCCTACGGCCAGGAAGAGCCGGTGATCGATCTCATTCCGTATATGCTGAGAAGCTTCCTCGAGAGCGACAGGGGCTTTGTCAGAGCGCGGCAATTGCGGAGCAAAACGCAGTGAGCAGTCAGCAAAAACTAGACGCGGACGAATTCCCTGAACCAATCACCGTTTCAGTCGCGACCGCGCTAAGAATCCTAGGATTGGGACGTTCGAAATTTTACGAGCTGATCCAGGATGAGGAGATTGAGGTTGTTAAGGTCGGGCGCAGAACCCTTGTCCTGATGGCCAGTATTCAGAGCTTTGTTGAAAGCCGCCGCGTAAGGCGCTCAAGCACGGGCAAATTTACCCCTTAAGATCTTGCCCCCGGTCCTTAGCCGATCAAGATATTCCGACCATGCCTGCATCATCCTGACCCGTTCGTCCCAATGCTCACCGCGCGCATAAGCGCGGCGAACATCGTTGCTTTCGACATGGCCGAGTTGCCGCTCGATTGCATCAGGGTGCCATTTCCCCATTTCGTTGAGGAGCGTACTGGCAGTCGCGCGAAATCCATGGGCGGTCATTTGCGTTTTGTCGTATCCAAGGCGCCGCAAAGCAGCATTGAGCGTGTTGTCAGTGATGGGGCGCGTGGCAGACCGCACACTCGGGAACAGGAATTTTGCTTTTGCACTGATCGGCTTCAGTTCTTCCAGCAGAGCAAGGACTTGCCGTGAAAGCGGAACGCGATGCGCACGCCGCATCTTCGTCTTGTGACCCGGGATCGTCCA
>CAZFPW010000331.1:0-2800 GCA_964520765.1 uncultured Novosphingobium sp. | reverse complement strand
GCGACTATTCCTGCTATCCCGCCTGGCGCATGCCGGGCCGCATGCACTGCGCCGAGACCGCGATGCTTTCCCCCGGCAACGATACGCGGGTGAACCTGCTGTTCCTGCTGCGCGACCGCCAGGGGCTTGCCCCCGCCGGCCCGGCCGCGCGCGGGATCGAGGACCATGCCTATGGCCGCACCTTCCTGAGCTGGTCCGGCCTGCAGCGCGCCTTCTACCCCGGCATGGCGGACGATGACGACAATCCCGCCGCCGGCACCCGCTGCCAGAGCCTGCGCGCTTCCACGCCCGCCTTCCTCGCCGCCATCGGCGCCAATCGGGGCGTCCCGGTGGCCGAGCGCGCCCTGCTGGAAACCGCGCGCGGCCGCCTGAGCCAGACCTGCGGCGACGGCGAGCCGGTGGTCTGGCCCGCCGGCATATCCAGCGCCGTGGGCCGCGACTTTTTGGGCTATGTCCAGGGCGCGGATGCCTTCTATGCCGGTCGGTGGGACGAGGCGCGGGGCGCCTTCGCGCGCCTGGCCCGGACCCGCGACCCCTGGCTGGCCGAGACCGCGAGCTACATGATCGCTCGCACCGAGCTGAACGCCGCGCAGGCCACGGCGTTCAGCGACTACGGCGATTTCGACGGACCCGCCAAGGTCGACCAGGCGGCGCTCCAGCGGGCGCGGGACGGACTGGCCGCCTATCTCAAGCGCTATCCCGCCGGCCGCTATGCCGCCTCGGCGCAGGGGCTGGTCCGGCGCACGCTGTGGCTGGCCGGGGACGTTCAGGGCCTCTCCCGCGAATACGAGCGGCTGCTGGGCGCGACCTCGGGGACGAAGTTCGCAGCGGCTCAGCTCGTGCAGGAGATCGACTACAAGCTGCTGATGAACCAGGACGCGCGCGGCGCGATCGACGGGCCGCTGCTGCTCGCCACGCTGGACCTCATGCGGATGCGGTCTCAGGACGAGACCGGCAAGGCGGCCATTTCCCTCGCGGAGCTGGAGGCGCAGCGGCCACGCTTCGGCGACCGGGCCGACCTGTTCGGCTATCTCGTCGCCAGCCACCATTTTTACGTCGGGCGGGACGCGCGCAAGGTGCTGGAGCTGATCCCCGACGAGGCGCGGGCGAAGCGGTACTCGGCGCTGGCCTTCAGCCGCCAGGTCCTGCGCGGCATGGCGCTGGCGCGGCTCAAGGACCGCAACGAGGCCGGCTTCTGGCGCGAGCTGATCGGCGGGGCGGAGCCCCAGTTCCAGCGGCCGGTGGTCGAGCTTGCCCTGGCGCTCAGCCTGGAGCGCAGCGGCCGGCTGGCCGAGGTCTTCGCCGCCGGTTCCCCGATCGGCGACAGCACGATCCGCGAGATCCTGCTGGCCGCCACGGCTGGCCCGGCGCTGCTCCGCGCCCAGGCGACCGACCAGGCGCGGCCGCGCCATGAACGCGACGTCGCCCTCTTCGCCCTGCTGCACAAGCAGCTCGCTCGCGGCTTCTATGCGGATTTCCTGCGCGACCGCGCGCTGATCCCGGCCGGGGCCAATACCGACGCGGGGGTCTGGGCCTTTCCCTTGCAGGAGAATATCCCGGTCGGCCTCTTCGCGCGGGGCACCTGGGCGGGCGGGGGCTATGCCTGTCCTGCCCTGGCCGAGACGGCGGGCGCCCTGGCGCGCAACCCGGCCGATGCCAAGGCCAAGCTCTGCCTGGGCGAGTTCTACCGTCTCAACGGCTTCGACGACTACCGGCGCAGCAGCGACTGGCGGGGCGAGGCGGAGACCCCCGCGAAACCCCTGGACCCGGAACTCGGCTCCGGTCCCGAACAGTTCCCCGGCAAGACCGTCCGGCGTGACGAGCTTTACGCCCAGGTCATCGCCGATCCCCGCGCTCCGGCGGGGGAGAAGGCCTATGCCCTGTACCGCGCGATCAATTGCTACGCCCCCGGCGGCAACAATTCGTGCAGCGCCGCCCAGGTCGATCTGTCCGTCCGGCGCGGCTGGTTCCAGCAGCTCAAGCGCGATTATCCGGCCAGTTCTTGGGCCAAGCAATTGCGTTACTATTGGTAATCCGCGGCTGGATCGCGATCGCAGCGCTGTTGCTCTCCGCTTGCGCCGAGCGGGAAGGGCGGGTCGATCCGGCGCGGTATGACGCCTTCTTCCTTTGGGCCGGGGTGAAGCCCGGTCCGGCGCTCGACCGGGCGAAGACGCTCTACCTGCTCGACGGCGAGGTGCGGCATCGCGATCCCGGCGTGCTGGTCCCGCTGCGGCCGCATCCGCCCCGGATCGCCCATGCCGAGGTCTGGCTGACGGTCCGGGTCGAGCGGCTGGATTGGGGCGAGGCCGTCCATGCCCGCCTGCTGGCCGACGCGGCGCGGTGGGAGAGGAACGGCACCCGCTTGGTCGGCATCCAGATCGATTTCGACGCGGCGACCAAGGGCCTGGGCCGCTACGCCGAGTTCCTGGCCGACCTGCGCCGCCGCTTGCCGGAAAGGTATCGCCTGTCGGTCACGGGCCTGATGGACTGGAGCGCCAACGGCGATCCGGCGCAGCTCGCCCGGCTGCGCGGGGTGGTCGACGAGGTGGTGATCCAGACCTATCAGGGGCGCACGACGATCCCCGGCTATGCGGGCTATGTGGCGCGGCTGCGGCACCTGCCGGTGCCCTATCGGATCGCGCTGGTCGAAGGCGGCGAATGGCGCGCGCCGCCGGGGCTGGAGCGAGACCCGCAGTTTCGCGGCTACGTGGTGTTCCTGCTGCCTTAGGGCACATTCCATCCGTGCGTGCTGAGGAGGGGCCGAAATCGCAGATTGAGGCCCCGTCTCGAAGCACAGGCG
>CAZFPW010000330.1:0-2812 GCA_964520765.1 uncultured Novosphingobium sp. | reverse complement strand
GTGAAATAGGGGTGCGCGCGCTCGCCCTGGCCGCGATCCTCGCCTGCCAGGGCGTGGCGGCGGCCAGTGCGGCGGCCAATGCGCCCGCCAGCGCAACAGCCAGCGCGGCGGCGCAGGAAGCACCCCGCGCCTGGCAGGCGCAATGGATCGCCTACCCCGCGGCGGGGAAAAACGCGGCGGGCGTCTTCCATTTCCGCCGCGACTTCGATCTTGCCGCCCGGCCGGACCGGTTCGTGGTCCACGTCTCGGCGGACAACCGCTATCGCCTGTTCGTCAACGGGGTGCAGGTCTCCGAAGGCCCGGCACGGGGCGACCTGAGGCACTGGCGCTACGAGACGGTCGACCTCGCGCCGCACCTGCGCGCCGGGCCGAACGTCCTGACCGCGCTGGTCTGGAACATGGGCGAATGGAAGCCCGCCGCGCAGATCAGTCACCGCACGGCCTTCCTGCTGGAGGGCGAAGGCCCTGCCGCGGGGCTGGTCGACACCGGCCCGCAATGGAAAGTCCAGCGCAACCCGGCCTACAGCTTCACGCCGGTCGTGGGCGACGATTCCGGCGGCTACTACGTCGCCGGGCCGGGCGAGACGGTGGACGCCGCGCGCGTGCCCTGGGGCTGGGACCGCCCCGGCCTCGACATCTCGGGCTGGGCCACGGCCGAGCCGGTCGGCAAGGCCCATCCTCCGGGCGTCGATCCGCATGGCGTGGCCGCCGATTGGCAGCTCGTCCCCCGCGACATCCCGGCGATGGAGCAGCGGGTCGAACGCTTCGCCAGCCTGCGGCGGGCGACGGGGATCGCGGCCGGCGACGCCTTCCTGCGCGGCTCCGGCCCGCTGACGATCCCGGCGAACGGCAAGGCTTCGCTGCTGGTCGACGTGGGCCACATGACCATGGGCTATCCCGTGCTGCGGACCAGCGGCGGCGCGGGGGCATCGGCCGTGCTGACCTATGCGGAAGGGCTGTTCGACGCGCAGGGGCAGAAGGGCAACCGCAACGAGATCGCGGGGCGCACGATCCGCGGCCTGCGCGACCGCTTCCGCTTCGACGGCGGGCCGGACCGGCGCTTCCAGCCGCTCTGGCTGCGCGCCTACCGCTACGTCCAGCTCGACATCGAGACGGGCGCCGAGCCGCTGCGGATCGAGGACTTCCACACCCTGTTCACCGCCTATCCGTTCGAGCAGAAGGCCGCCTTCGCCAGCGACGCGCAGTGGCTCGGCCCGATCTGGGACATCGACTGGCGCGGGCTTCGCCTGAGCGCCTTCGAGACCTTCTGGGACACGCCCTATTACGAGCAACTCCAGTACGTCGGCGACACCCGGATCGAATCCCTGCTGTCGGTCTATCTCGCCGGCGACGACCGGCTGATGCGCCAGGCGATCGCGGCCTTCGACGTATCCCGCTCGGCCGACGGGATCACGGCCAGCCGCTATCCGTCCGACCTGCCGCAATATATCCCCTCGTTCTCGCTGTGGTGGGTCGCGATGGTCCACGACCATTGGATGCTGCGCGACGATCCGCAGTTCGTCCGCCGCTTCCTGCCCGGATCGCGCACGGTGATCGACTGGTTCGAGCGCCACGTCGACGAGACCGGGATGGTCGGCAAGCTGCCCTGGTGGAACTTCCTCGACTGGAGCGACGCCTATCCCAACGGCGTGCCGCCGGGCGCGATCGGCGGCCATGCGACGGGCTTCACCCTGCAATTCGCCATCGTCCTGCGCCAGGCGGCGGAGCTGGAGGAAGCGCTCGGCCGGGCCGAGAACGGCCCCCGCTACCGCGCCTTGGCCGACCGCCTGGTCGCGGCGGCACGGGCCAGGGCCTGGGACGCGGAGCGCGGCCTGTTCGTCGATTCGCTGGAGCAGCGCGCCTTCAGCCAGCAGACCAATGCCCTGGCCCTGCTGGCCGGGGCCGTGCCCGCCGAACGCCGCCGGCAGGTGATGGAAACGATCCTGACCGACCGGACGCTCGGCCAGGCGAGCTTTTATTTCCGCTACTACCTGCACGAGGCCCTGCGCGAGACCGGCATGGCCGACAGCTACCTCGACCAGCTCGGCCCCTGGCGCGACATGGTGGCGCGGGGCCTGACCTCGACCGCCGAGAATCCCGAACCGACCCGCTCGGACTCCCACGCCTGGAGCGCGCATCCGAGCTATCACCTGCTCGCCATGGTCCTGGGCGTGCGGCCCGCCGCGCCGGGCTTCCGCCGCGTGACGGTCGAGCCGCACCTGGGCGACCTGCGCCGCGCCTCGGGCCGGGTGCCGCATCCCGCGGGGACCATCACGGTCGCGCTGACCCGCAAGGCGGCCTCCGGGCTGGAAGCGCGGATCGAGCTGCCCCAGGGGCTGCCCGGCGAACTGCGCTGGAACGGCCGCACCGTGGCGCTGGAAGACGGCGCCAACCGTGTGATCTGCGCGGAAACCTGCACCGTGACGAAGTGATAGGGCAAGGCGCTTGTCCCGTGATCTAAGGCATCCCCTCCCCCGTTCGTCCCGAGCGAAGTCGAGGGAATAGGCCGAGCGAAGCCGAGGCCGGCACCGGCACAGGTTCTCGACTACGCTCGAACGAGCCCCCTCGACTTCGCTCGGGACGAACGGAGGGAAGGATGCGGACGGCCTCACCCCCGACACCGCCACGATCGGGCTTGCACAACATCGTGTGGTAGCGCTAACTCAACGCCAGGAGAGTGACTGAATGTACTTGGGCATCGACATCGGAACCTCGGGCGTGAAGGCCGTGCTGCTGGGCGCGGACGGCGCCCTGGCGGGCCAGGCCACCGCGCCGCTGGAGGTCTCGCGCCCGCAGCCGCTCTGGTCGGAGC
>CAZFPW010000329.1:0-2827 GCA_964520765.1 uncultured Novosphingobium sp. | reverse complement strand
GTCAACGTGAACGAGCATGTCGCCACGCGCGGCATGTGGGGGCCGTTCATCATCGACCCGATCAAGCCGGCTCCGATCGAACGCGAGGTTACCGGCGACTATATCCTGATGTTCTCGGAATGGGCGTCATCCTGGGCCGACAAGCTGGGCCAGGGCGGCGTTCCGGGGGATGTCTTCGACTATTTCACGATCAACGGAAAGTCGTTCCCCGAAACCCAGCCGATCCGCGTCAAGGAGGGCGACGTCATCCGCCTGCGCCTGTTCGGCGCGGGGGGCGGGTTCCATTCGATCCACATCCATGGCCACGTCTTCCAGATCGTGTTCAAGGACGGCCACCAGCTGCCGGCGCCGATCAATGCCGACACGGTCCTGGTCGGGCCGGGCGAGCGCTACGACATCATCCTGCGCTGCGACAATCCCGGCCGCTGGATGATCCACGACCACATCGATCACCACACGATGAACGGCCATACCCCGCACGGCGGCGTGATGACGGTCATCGAGTACGAGGGGATACCCCGCGACCAGGCCTACTACCACTGGGCGCACAAGGAGTTCGTCCCGGACTTCTACTACGAGGAAAGCCTCAGGAAGCCCCACGGGATCTATCCGAACCCCAATTTCAAAGGCGTTCCGGTTACCTGAGGAGGTGCATCATGAAGGCTCCCGTCCTTATCCTCGCCTGCGCGGGTCTGACGGCCCTGGCCCTGGCCGCGCGGCCCACGACCGTGGGGGCGCAGGGCGGAACTTCGGAACTGACCGCGCAATGCGCCTCATGCCATGCGCTGACCAAGCCGGCGGATGGCACGGTCGAGCACCTGTGGACCCGCAAGGGCCCCGATCTCTGGTACGCGGGCGACAAGTTCAACCGCGACTGGCTGGTCGGCTGGCTACAGAACCCCGCCACCATCCGTCCCGGCGGGGTGATGTGGTTCAAGCACGCCAAGGCCGGCGAGCCGCGCGACACGATCGACACCGCCGCGGTCGAGAAGCACCCGAAGGTCGACGCCGCCGCGGCTGAAAGGCTGGCCGACGCCTTGCTGACGCTGAAAAGCGACGGTCTGGTCCCCGCAGGGCTGTACAAGCCCGAACAGGCCAACATGACGATGGGCAAGCTGGCCTTCGGCAAGCTGCGCGGCTGCGCCTCCTGCCATCAGGACAAGGCGGGCCAGGGCGGGCTTTCGGGCTCCCAGCTCTACGATGCGGGCAAGCGCCTGCGGCCCGACTTCGTCCTGGCCTATACCAAGGACCCGCAGAAGTTCGATCCGCACATCTGGATGCCGACGTTGACGCTGTCCGAGCCCGATCTCCAGCGTCTCACCGGCTACATCGTTTCTCTCGGGAAGGAGGCCCAGTGATGTGGCGCTATGGATTGGCTGCGCTCGGTCTCGTGGCGCTCAGCGCCGGGATCGCATTCCATCAACCGGCAACGGCGGCGGGCGAAAGCCCCAAGATCCAGGCTTCGGCGCATCTGTACGACACCTATTGCGCGCAGTGCCACGGCGTTCAGCGCAACGGCAAGGGCGTCAACGTCGTGGGCCTGTCGGTCCAGCCGCGCGACCATAGCGACACGGCCGCGATGTCCTCGCTTCCGCGTGACCAGATGATCAAGGCCATCTCGGAAGGCGGTGCCTCCGTCAACAAATCGGCGCTGATGCCGTCGTGGTCGGCCGTGCTCACCAAGGAACAGGTCGAGGATATGGCCGACTACCTCATGTATGTCTGCAAATGCGATCAGACGAAATAAGCGTACTCAATCAACAGGGGTGAAGAAATGCGCAAATCAATACTATACGCCGCCTCGGCGCTGATGGCGCTGGCCTGCCAGCCGGCATGGGCCAAGGAGATTCGGCTCAACCTGACCGCGAAGGAAGTGATGCTTCCGATCGACAACAAGGGCACGATGCAGATGTCGTGGACCTATGAAGGGCAAGTGCCCGGCCCGCTGCTGCGCGTGACCGAAGGCGACACCGTCACCTTCGTGCTGACCAACGATCCGGCGAACAAGAACTCGCATTCCATCGACCTCCACGCCGCGCAGGTCGACGTGGTCAAGGATTTCGAAGCGATCAAGCCGGGCGAGACCAAGACGTTCAGCTTCACCACCAAGTATCCCGGCGCCTTCTATTATCACTGCGGCGCGGACCCGATGTACCAGCACATCGCCCGCGGCATGTTCGGCGTGATCCTGGTCGACCCCAAGGACCCGAAGGCGATGCCCAAGGCGGATCGCGAATATGTGCTCGTCCAGTCGGAAATCTATCCGAACCCGGACGACCTGCATTCGATCATGAAGGGCCAATGGCAGCATGTCGTCTTCAACGGCGTCGCCTTCAAGTATGATCCGGTGCACGATCCAGCCTCGACCAAGATGCTCGTCGCCAAGCCGGGCGAGCGGGTGCGGGTCTATTTCGTCAATGCCGGACCCAACGAATATTCCACCCTGCATCCGATCGCCGGCATCTGGGACGCCGTCTATCCGAGCGGCAATCCCAAGAACGTGAAGGTCGGGATGCAGAGCATGGTCGTGGGACCAGGCGATGCCGCGACGTTCGACATCGTCTCGCCGGTCGAGGGAGCGAACGTGATCGTCGACCACCGGATGTCGCATGCGCATAGCGGGGCAATGGCGGTGCTGATGTATTCGAACGACGCCGATCCCAAGATGGGCCGGGGCGACATGATCCTCGTCCCATAAGGCGTGAGCGAGGCCTGCCTCTCATGACCGTGCCGGAGTTGGAGTGAACCCGCTTCGCCACCATATCCAGCGGCATCGTTGGTGGGCCGCCGCGCTGATCGTCGCGGCGCTGCTCATCGAGATACTGGT
>CAZFPW010000328.1:0-2829 GCA_964520765.1 uncultured Novosphingobium sp. | reverse complement strand
AGCCGCCGTCACGTTAGAACCCTACCGAGCCGCTCCGCATTGACAGTCCGCGCCTTTTCCCGGCAAGCCCGGCGCGCAATGGCAACGGCCTCGATCATCACCGCCAACGACGTCCTGACCCTGCCCGAGCTGGCGCTCGACGGCGGCCAGACCCTGGGCGACGTGAAGATCGCCTATGAAACCTATGGCGCGCTGGCGGCGGACAAGGGCAACGCGGTCCTGGTCTGCCACGCCACCACCGGGGACCAGCACGTCGCCAGCACCAACCCGCGCACCGGCCGCCCCGGCTGGTGGGACCGGATGGTCGGGCCGGGCAAGCCGATCGACACCACCCGGTTCTTCGTGATCTGCGCCAACGTGCTGGGCGGCTGCATGGGCTCGACCGGGCCGTCCAGCCCCGCGCCCGACGGCCAGCCCTATGGCATGCGCTTTCCGGTCATCACCATCCGCGACATGGTCCGCGCCCAGATCGCCCTGCTCGACGCGCTAGGGATCGAACGGCTGCACACCGTCGCGGGCGGATCGATGGGCGGGATGCAGGCGCTGAGCCTGGCCGCTCACTGGCCGGACCGCGCCGCGCGGGTGCTGGTCATCGCCGCGACCGGGGCGATGGGCGCGCAGAACATCGCCTTCCAGGAGGTCGGCCGCCAGGCGATCATGGCCGATCCCAACTGGCAGGGCGGGGCCTATTACGGCACCGGCAAGGCGCCCGACGCCGGTCTCGCGGTGGCGCGGATGGCGGCGCACATCACCTACCTGTCGGAAACCAGCCTGACCGAGAAGTTCGGCCGCCGCCTGCAGGACCGCACGGCCAAGAGCTTCGGCTTCGACGCGGACTTCCAGGTGGAGAGCTACCTGCGGCACCAGGGGCTGAGCTTCACCGAGCGGTTCGATGCGAACTCCTACCTCTACATCACCCGCGCGATGAGCTATTTCGACCTGGCCGAGGAGCATCAGGGCCGCCTGGCCGACGCCTTCGCCGGATCGCCCGCGCGGTTCTGCGTCATCAGCTTCGACAGCGACTGGCTCTATCCCACCGAGGTCTCGCGCCGCCTGGTCCATGCCCTGAGCGCGGCCGGCGCGCCGGTCTCCTTCGTGGAGCTGTCCGCCCCGTTCGGGCACGATTCCTTCCTGCTCGACGTGCCCGCGCTCGACCGCGTGGTGACGGGGTTCCTGGGGCAATGAGCGCGCCGATGAACGGCCTGCGCCCCGACCTGGCGATCATCGCCGCCAATGTCGCCACCGGCGCCCGCGTGCTCGATGTCGGCTGCGGTGACGGCACGCTGATGGCCGCCCTGCGCGACCGGCACGGCTGCGACGCGCGGGGCATGGAGATCGACGCCCACAACGTGGCCGAATGCGTCGCCAAGGGGCTGTCGGTGATCCAGGGCGACGCCGACCGCGACCTGGCCTTCTATCCCGACGACTGCGTGGACTACGCGATCCTCAGCCAGACGCTCCAGACCACGCACCGCCCCGACAAGGTGCTGGACGAATTGCTGCGGATCGGCCGCAAGGCCTTCGTCAGCTTCCCCAACTTCGCCCACTGGCGGGTGCGGCTCAGCCTGCTGTGGAACGGGCGCATGCCGGTGACGCGGCTGCTGCCGATCGCCTGGTACGCAACGCCCAACATCCACCACATGACCGTGACCGACTTCCGCGCCCTGGCGGCAGAAAAGGGCGCGCGGGTGGAACGGGCTTGGTTCCTGGGCGAAGACCACGAGATCGGCTCCTGCGCGGCCAACCTGCGCGCGGAACATGCGATCTTCCTGCTGTCGCGGTAGGGCCGCAGCTTACGTTCACTGCAAACCACCCCCCCGCTCAGCCTGAGCCTGAGCGGGGTAGGAAGAAGTTTATGGAGAGACCTAGTCCCGGATCGTCGCGTTCGCCACGGTCGGGGTCAGGACCAGGCGGTCGTGGATTTCCGCGATCCGCTCGATCGGGAAGGGCGGGTCCTGGCGGAGCCACCAAGTGATGATCTCCACCGTTCCCGAAACGCCGTAGAGCACGCCAAGCTCGGCCGGGAGCCAGTTCTCCAGCCCGATCTTCTTGCCGCTCAGCTCCCGCGCCTCCTTGGCGAACTCCTCGCGGATCGTGCCCGCCGCGCCCCCGGTCAGCAGGGCGGACCACAGCGCGCGGTGCTCGTCGACGTGCTGGAACAGCGCCAGGCTGCTCGGCAGGGTCGCGCCGGGCTTGAGCGCGGGCAGGGCCAGGCCGATCAGCTCGTGGATCTCGTCGGCCACTATGGCCTCGAGCAGCTCGGCCTTGGAGGCGTAGTGGCGGAAATAGGTGGCATAGCCGATCCCCGCCTCGGCCACGATGTCGCGGATGGAGATGTCTTCCAGCGACTTGTGCTCGATCAGCGTCAGGAACGCCGCGCGCAGGGCCTGCTGGGTGCGGACCATCCGCGCGTCGATCTTCTGGACAGCTTCCGCCATGCGGATTGCATTGCAAGGGTTTGCGCGCGACGCAAGCGGGATCGGCGCAAACTATGTCGCTTTGTGCCGAAACGACGCGAGTCGGGTGCAGGCCTCGTCGAGCTGGGCGTCGGGCTTGGTGCAGCAGAAACGCACGATGTTCGCCGGCGCGTCCGCGCTGTCGAACAGGGCCGAGACGGGGATGGAGGCCACCCCGGCCTCGCGCACCGCGCGCTCGGCGAAGGCCCGGTCGGCAAGCGACAGGCCCGAGGCGGCAAGGTCGACGCAGAGGAACCAGGTGGCGGCGTTCGGCAGGACAGCATAGCCCGCCCGCTCCAGCCCTTCGGCCAGCCGGCACCGCGACGCCGCCCAGGCCGCGTCCCGCGCGGCGAACCACTCGTCCGGCAGGGCC
>CAZFPW010000327.1:0-2843 GCA_964520765.1 uncultured Novosphingobium sp. | reverse complement strand
CAGCCCGCCGCCGCCGAGCACCAGCCAGGTCTCGTTGCCGTCCCACACCGGCGCGATCGAGTTCATCGCGGTATCGCGCTCCGGCCCGACCTTGAAGGTGGGGAAGAGGATGCCGATGCCGAGGTCGAACCCGTCCATCACCACATAGGCGATGATCGCGAAGCCGATGATGCAGGCCCAGACGACGGTGAGATCGATCATGGCCTCTCTCCTTCGCCGCGCGTCTCGTCGCTTGAGCCGCCCTCGATCACCGCGGGCGCGGGGGTGACCCCGGCGCTGCGGATCGGCGCGCCGTCCAGCCCGGCCTCGTGGGCCTGGGGCGGCTTGGCCATCAGCCGCAGCAGATACCAGACGCCCGCGCCGAACACCGCGAAATAGACCACCACGAAGGCGAGCAGGGAGGCCGCCACGGCCGGGGCGTCGAGCGGGGAGGCGCTGTCGGCGGTGCGCAGCAGGCCATAGACGGTGAAGGGCTGGCGGCCCATCTCGGTCACCACCCAGCCGCACAGCACCGCGACGAAGCCGGACGGCCCCATGGCGATCCCGGCGCGGTGCAGCCAAGGCCAGTCGTAGAGCCGTCCCCGCATCCGCGCGATCAGGCTCCACAGGCCGAGGCCGGCCATGGCGAAGCCCAGGCCGACCATGATGCGGAAGGCCCAGAACACCGGCCCCACCGGCGGCTCGTCCTCATCCGGCACGGTGTCCAGCCCGGCCAGTGGCGCGTTCGGATCGTGCTTGAGGATCAGTGAGGAAACCTTTGGAATCTCGATCTTGTAGTCGACGCGCTTCTCCGCGCTGTTGGGAATGCCGAACAGGATCAGCGGGGCGCCGTCCGGGTGGCTGTCGTAATGGCCCTCCATCGCCATGACCTTGGCCGGCTGATGCTCCAGCGTGTTGAGCCCGTGCATGTCGCCCGCCACGATCTGCGCGGGCGCGACGATCGCGGCCATCCACATCGCCATCGAGAACATCGTGCGCGCGCCGGGATTGGCGCGGTCCTTCAAGAGGTGCCAGGCCCCGACCGCGCCCACGGCGAAGGCGGTCGTCAGGTAGGCCGCCAGCACCGTATGGACCAGGCGATAGGGAAAGCTGGGGTTGAAGACGATGGCCCACCAGCTCGGCCCCGGCACGAACTGGCCGTTGGCCGCGATCTCGTGCCCCGTGGGCGTCTGCATCCACGAATTGACCGACAGGATCCAGAAGGCGGAGATGAAGGTGCCGATCGCCACGGCGCAGGTCGCGGTGAAGTGCAGGCCCTTGCCGACCTTGTTCATCCCGAACAGCATGACGCCGAGGAACCCGGCCTCGAGGAAGAAGGCCGTCAGCACCTCATAGGCCATCAGCGGGCCGATCACCGGCCCGGCCTTGTCCGAGAACACCGCCCAGTTGGTCCCGAACTGGTAGGACATGACGATGCCCGAGACGACGCCCATGGCGAAGACCACGGCGAAGATCTTCACCCAGTAGCGGAACAGGTTGGCATAGACGCTGCGGCCCGTCGCCAGCCACAGCCCCTCCAGCACGGCGAGAAAGCTGGCGAGCCCGATCGAGAAGGCCGGGAACAGGAAATGGAAGCTCACCGTGAAGGCGAATTGGGCGCGGGCGAGCGGTATCGCCCAATCCTGCTCGATCATGAGTCCTGCTCGATCATGTCGGCCTCTTCCGGAACCGTGACACTGCGAGCGGCTTTGCGCCCGGTTCGCCCCCGAAGCAATTGCAATCGGCGCACCGGCCGGTGCGCGCCGCGCGTTCGGAACCGGCCGCACCCTGGCGGCTTTACAGGAACGGGCCGGCGGAATGTCGTGCCGGCCGAGGAAAGAGGACCTGCCCCATGCGCATAGCCCCCGTCACCTTGGCGCTCGCCGGCATCCTGGCCTTGGGCGCCTGTTCGGAACGGACCGAGGACGCCGCCCGGGCGACCGCCGAATCCGCCAGGGAAGATGCCGCCGCCGCCGCGAGCGAAGCTGTCCAGGACGGCTCCAGGGCGGTCGAGACCGCCGCGAACAAGAGCGCCGAGGCTGTCGGCGACGCCGCCCAGAAAGCCGCCGCCGCGGTGGGCGACGCGGCGAACGACCTGAACGACAAGGTGAGGGACCGGAACAAGGCCTCGCCGTCTCCGTCGCCCAGCCCGGTGCCGTAGGGCGGGGGTTTGCCGAAGTTCACCAACACCCGCTCAGCCTGAGCCTGTCGAAGGCCACGGGAAACCTTTGCCCAAGTTCCTTTGGACCTGGGGGTTAGGGCGTCGCGTGGCCTTCGACAGGCTCAGGCTGAGCGGGGTGGTGAATGAGCTGATGGGAATGGTGCGTGTCTCCGGCTCCGTCCTCCCCGCCACGGAACGACCGGCTGCATCGCGGGTTGTGGTGGGCGGACGACGCTTGTCGCCTCCGGGCGCGGTGCCCGGGCGGGAAGGCGGCGCGCTGGAGGAACGAGATGGACGAGCTATTCACGAAGATCGCCGGGAAGTGCGCGCACATGATGGGGCAGCCGGCGGCCTTCATCCTCTCGGCCCTGCTCATCGTGGTCTGGGCGGTGAGCGGCCCGTTCCTGCACTATTCCGACACCTGGCAGCTCATCGTGAACACGGCGACCACCGTGCTGACCTTCCTGGCCGTCTTCCTCATCCAGAACAGCCAGAACCGCGACGGGGCGGCGATGCAGGCCAAGCTCGACGAGATCCTGCGCGCGCTCGACAAGGCGCGGGAGGACTTCGTGGGGATCGAGCACCTGACCGACGCGCAGATCGGCGAGATTCGCGACGCGCTGGAGAACGACATCAAGAACGCGAAGGGCAAGGACCGGACCGTGGAATCGACGGTCGAGACCCTGCTCAAGCGCTATTAGGG
>CAZFPW010000326.1:0-2853 GCA_964520765.1 uncultured Novosphingobium sp. | reverse complement strand
GCGGGCGATAGCCATTTATCCTGCGAATGGCCGCAGCCTTTTCCTGGATTCGCGCCGAACCCCACGGCATCCACATCGTCCCCGGCAATTGCTGGATCGATCCGGCGCGGCCCGTCGACACCGCGCTCGTCACCCACGGCCATGCCGACCATGCGCGCGGCGGCCACAACCGCACCGTCGCCACGCCCGCAACGCTGGCGATCATGGCGCTGCGCTATGAGACCCACAGCGGCGCGGTCCCAGTGGAATACGGCGAGACGATTCCCCTGCCCGGCGGCGTCGCCGCGACTTTCGTCCCCGCCGGCCACGTCCTGGGCTCGGCCCAGATCGTGCTGGAACATGCCGGCGAGCGGGTGGTCGTCACCGGCGACTACAAACGGCGCGCCGATCCGACCTGCGCGCCGTTTCAGCCCGTCCCCTGCGACGTCTTCATCACCGAGGCCACCTTCGGCCTGCCGGTGTTCCACCATCCCCCGGTGGAAGAGGAGATCGGCAAGCTGCTGGCCGCCCGCGCCGCCAATCCCGAGCGGTGCGTGCTGGTCGGCGCCTATGCCCTGGGCAAAGCCCAGCGGGTGATCGCCGAGCTGCGCCTGGCCGGCCATGCCGCGCCGATCTACCTCCACGGCGCGCTGGAGCGGATGTGCCGGCTCTACGAGGACCACGGCATCGACCTGGGCGAGCTGCAACCCGTCGCGGGGCTCCCCAAGGGCGCGCTCGCCGGGCAGATCGTGATGGCCCCGCCCTCCGCGCTCAACGATCGCTGGAGCCGCCGCCTGCCCGATCCGATCACCGCCATGGCCTCCGGCTGGATGCGCATCCGCCAGCGCGCCCGGCAGAAGAATGTCGAGCTGCCGCTGATCGTCTCCGACCATGCCGACTGGGACGAGCTGACCGCCACGATCCAGGAGGTGGACCCGGCCGAGACCTGGATCACCCACGGCCGCGAGGAAGCCCTGCTGCGCTGGTGCGAGCTGAACCAGCGCCGGGCGCGGGCGCTCGCCCTGGTGGGCTACGAGGACGAGGATGATTGAGGCCGCCACCCAAATCCTCCCCCACCGGGGGAGGTGGCAGCGCGCAGCGCTGACGGAGGGCGCGCGGCTACAGGGCAGGTCTCGTGTGGGGCGCCCCCTCCACCATCCCGGATCGAGTCCGGGACGGTCCCCCTCCCCCGATGGGGGAGGATTTTAGGTGGAACGGTTCGCCGCCCTGCTCGACGCGCTGGTCTATACCGGCTCGCGCAACGCCAAGCTCAAGCTGCTGGCCGACTACCTGCGCCGCACCCCCGATCCCGATCGCGGCTGGGCGCTCGCCGCGCTGACCGGGGGGCTGGACTTCCCCGCGGTGAAATCCGCCGTCATCCGCAACCTGCTGATGGAGCGGGTCGATCCCGTGCTCTACGCCCTCTCGCGCGACTATGTAGGCGATACGGCCGAGACGGCGAGCCTGCTCTGGCCCGAGCCGGCCAGCGCCCCCTCCCCGCCCAGCGTCGCCGAAGCCGTCGACATCCTCGCCGGCATGACCCGCGCCAGCGTGGCGCGCGAGCTGCCCCTGCTGCTCGACCGGCTGGACGCCAACGGGCGCTATGCCCTGCTCAAGCTGGCGACCGGGGCGATGCGGATCGGAATTTCCGCGCGCCTCGCCAAGACCGCCTTTGCCCAGGCCTTCGCCGTTTCGGTCGACGAGGTGGAGGAATACTGGCACGGCCAGGTCGCCCCCTACGAACCGCTGTTCGACTGGGCCGCGCGCGGGGCCGACCCGCCCTCGGCCGAGGACATGCCGCTGTTCCGTCCCTTCATGCTCGCCCACCCGCTGGAAGATACGGCGGTCGACATGGCGGACTACGTAGCGGAGTGGAAATGGGACGGCATCCGCGTCCAGATCGTGCGAGCGGGAGAGGAAACGCGGGTCTATTCACGCTCCGGCGACGACATTTCCGGCACCTTTCCCGAGATCGCCGCCGCCCTGGCCTTGCCCGCGGTGCTCGACGGCGAGCTGCTGGTGCGGGGCAGCCACCAGGGTGGGGAGGAAGGCGGCGCGGCGAGCTTCAACGCCTTGCAGCAGCGGCTGGGGCGCAAGACCGTCTCCAAGAAGATGCTGGAAGACTATCCGGCCTTCGTCCGCCTCTACGACGTGCTGATCGCGGAGGGCGAGGACTTCCGCGAGCATTCGTGGGAGCAGCGCCGCCTGGTGTTGGAAGACCTCGCGGCCCGGCTCGATCCCGAGCGCTTCGACCTCAGCCCGGTGATAACGGCCGCCGGCCTGGACGAGCTGGCCGCGATCCGCGAGCGCGCCCGCGACGACGCGATCGAGGGGGTCATGCTCAAGCGCCGCGACAGCGCCTATGTCGCCGGCCGCCGCACCGGGCTGTGGTACAAGTGGAAGCGCGATCCGCTGCTGGTCGACTGCGTGCTGATGTATGCCCAGCGCGGCAGCGGCAAGCGCAGCTCGTTCTATTCCGACTACACCTTCGGCTGTTGGGACGGCGATCCCGATGCGGGCGCCGAGCTGCTGCCCGTCGGCAAGGCCTATTTCGGCTTCACCGACGAGGAATTGCGATGGCTCGATTCCTACGTCCGCCGCCACACGGTCAACCGCTTCGGTCCGGTGCGCGAGACGGACAAGAGCCTGGTCCTGGAGGTCGCCTTCGATTCGGTCCACGAAAGCAAGCGCCACAAGTCGGGCCTCGCCATGCGCTTCCCCCGGATCAGCCGCATCCGCGCCGACAAGCCGGCGCATGAGGCGGACCGGATCGAGACCCTGCGCCGGATGGTGCGGGACTAAAGGTGCCTTCGCTTCAGATCGAAGCGGACTGGTTGAAGCATAAGAGTCCACCACCGTCCGCTCAGCCTGAGC
>CAZFPW010000325.1:0-2860 GCA_964520765.1 uncultured Novosphingobium sp. | reverse complement strand
TCGGCATGGATGCGGGTGCAGTCGTAGATCGGCAGGACGTTGGCGTCGACGTCCACCACCATCTCCAGCTCGGTGCAGCCGAGGACGATGGCCTGGGCCCCGTCCTGGTCGAGGTTGGTGATGATCGTCTTGAGTTCCCGCTCGGCCTGGCGGGTCGCCTTGCCCTGGATCAGTTCGTCATAGATGATCTTATCGAGCAGATCGACGTCGCCCATCTTGGGCGGCAGCAGCTCAATGTCGCGGGCGATCAGCTTCTGGCGATAGAAGCTTTCCAGCATGACGTTGCGGGTGCCGAGCAACGCGGCCTTCTTCACCTTGCCGGCCATCCGCTCGCCCACGCAGTCGGCGATGTGGAGGACGGGCACGGCAACCGCGCCGGCGACCTCGTCATAGACCTTGTGCATCGAATTCGCGCCGATGACGATCGCGCCGGCCCCGGCCTGCTCCAGCCGCTTGGCGGATTCGATCAGCACTCCTGCGGCGCGCTTCCAGTCCTCCGCCGTCGACAGGCGGATCAGGTCGCGGAAGTCCAGGTTTTCGATCACCATGGGCGCGCTGGCGGGGCTGCCGGCGCGCTTTTCCACCAGCTTGTTGATGTGCTCGTAATAGGTGCGGGTCGACAGCCAGCTCATGCCGCCGATCAGGCCAAGTTTACGCAAATGCGATCCTTCCGAGGAATGGCGATTGGAAATGCCCCCGATGAAACGAGGCTTATAAGCGGCAGGCGGCGCGCGTCCAGCAAGGCCCCCCGCGTTTTACCGCCTATCGCGCAAGGCCCGTCGCACAAACCCCGGCGGCGGCGGCGGTGACCTGGAACACCTCCGGATCGCCGACCCGGCGGACCGCCGCGACATAGTCCGCGACCGAGCGTTTCTCGCCCTGCAGCGCCTGGAGCCGGCGGAGTTGCGCGATGCTGAGCCGGTCCACCATCCGCCGCGCCATGCAATCCGAGGTGGCCGGCGGCAGCCCGGCGTCGACCAGGGCGGCGCGGACCTTGCGCTCCGCCACCTGCTCGACGCAGCCGCCCAGGGCCAAGGGCAGCGCCAGCAGCAGCACGGCCGCGCGCATCAGTGCTGCAAGGCCTTCACGATGTCCTCGACCATCTTCTTGGCATCGGCCAGCAGCATCATGGTCTGGTCCATGTAGAACACGTCGTTGTCGACGCCGGCATAGCCCACGCCGCCCATCGAGCGCTTGATGAACATGATGGTCTTGGCCTTCTCCACGTCGAAGACCGGCATCCCGTAGATCGGGCTGGACTTGTCGGTCTTGGCCGCCGGGTTCACCACGTCGTTGGCGCCGATGATGAAGGCCACGTCGGTCTGGGCGAACTCGCCGTTGATGTCCTCCAGCTCGAAGACCTCGTCATAGGGCACGTTGGCCTCGGCCAGGAGGACGTTCATGTGCCCCGGCATCCGCCCCGCGACCGGGTGGATCGCGTACTTGACCCGCACGCCCGCCGCCTTGAGCTGATCGCCCATCTCGCGCAGCACGTGCTGTGCCTGGGCCACCGCCATGCCGTAGCCGGGGATGATGATGACCTGCTCGGCCTCCTTGAGCAGGAAGGCGGCGTCCTCGGCCGAGCCGCGCTTCCACGGGCGCTGCTCCCGCGCTGGGCCGTCTCCGCCCGAGGCTTCCGCTCCGAAGCCGCCCGCGATCACCGAGATGAAGCTGCGGTTCATTGCCTTGCACATGATGTACGAAAGGATCGCGCCCGAAGAGCCGACCAGCGCGCCGGTGACGATCATCGCCGTGTTGTGCAGGGTGAAGCCCATCGCCGCCGCCGCCCAGCCCGAGTACGAGTTGAGCATCGAGACCACGACCGGCATGTCCGCCCCGCCGATCGGGACGATCAGCAGGAAGCCGATGATGAAGGACAAGGCGGTGATCGCGACGATCACCCAAAGGCTCTGGTCCTGCGTGAACCAGGCCACCAGCCCGAGGATCGCGACCAGGGTGCCGAGGTTGATGAAGTGCCGCGCCGGCAGCAGGATCGGCGCGCCGCTCATGTTGCCGTTGAGCTTGGCGAAGGCGATGACCGACCCGGAGAAGGTGATCGCGCCGATGGCGATGCCGAGGCCCAGCTCCACCCGGCTGACCGGGTTGATCGTGCCGTCGGGCAACAGGATGCCGAAGCTCGCGGGATCGAGATAGGCGGCCAGGCCCACCAGCACCGCCGCCAGGCCGACCAGGCTGTGGAACGCCGCCACGAGCTGCGGCATCGCCGTCATCTGGATGCGCCGCGCGATGGTGATGCCCACCACCGCGCCGAGCCCCAGCGCGGCGAGGATCTTGAACAGGACGACCAGGTCTTCCGGCGTCGGCTTGGGCCACCAATGGCCCTCCTGGATCGGCGCCTGGGTGACGAGCGTCGTCACCACGGCGATGCCCATGCCGATCATGCCGTAGCGGTTGCCCGTCCGCGAGGTGGCCGGCGAGGAGAGCCCGCGCAGCGCGAGGATGAACAGCACGCCCGAGACGAGATAGGCGATCAGCGCCCAGGCCGGCAGGGCGACGTGTTCGGCGATGCGGGTGGCGTCGCTCACTTGGCGTCTCCCCGCGCATCGGCCTTCGGGGCCGGACGGTCCTTCTTCTTGTACATCGCCAGCATCCGCGCGGTGACGGCGAAGCCGCCGAAGATGTTGACGCTGGCCATCGTCACGGCGGCGAGGCCGAGCCAGCTCGACAGGTCCGCCCCCTTGGCCGCGGCCGCCACCAGCGCGCCGACCACGATCACCGAGGAGATCGCATTGGTCACCGCCATCAGCGGCGTATGCAGCGCCGGGGTGACCGACCACACGACGTAGTAGCCCACGAAGCAGGCGAGGACGAAGATCGAGAGGATCGAGATGAAGTCCAT
>CAZFPW010000324.1:0-2868 GCA_964520765.1 uncultured Novosphingobium sp. | reverse complement strand
TCGACGGGACCATCCAGAACGACATCCTCAAGGAGTTCATGGTCCGCAACACCTACATCTACCCGCCCGAGCCGAGCATGCGGATCATCTCGGACATCTTCGGCTACACCAGCCGCGAGATGCCGAAGTTCAACTCGATCTCAATCTCCGGCTACCACATGCAGGAAGCCGGCGCGACGCAGGTGCAGGAGCTGGCCTTCACCATCGCCGACGGCATGGAATACGTGAAGTACGGCGTCGCCTCCGGCCTCGACATCGACCAGTTCGCCGGGCGCCTCTCGTTCTTCTTCGCCATCGGCATGAACTTCTTCATGGAAGTGGCCAAGCTGCGCGCCGCGCGCGTGCTGTGGCACCGGGTGATGACCAGGCTGGGCGCCAAGTCCGAACGCAGCAAGATGCTGCGCACCCACTGCCAGACCTCGGGCGTCTCGCTGACCGAGCAGGACCCCTACAACAACGTGATCCGCACCACGATCGAGGCGATGGCCGCGATGCTGGGCGGCACCCAGTCGCTCCACACCAACGCGCTGGACGAGGCGATCGCGCTGCCGACCGACTTCTCCGCACGTATCGCCCGCAACACCCAGATCGTCATTCAGGAAGAGACCGGGATGACCAAGGTGGTCGATCCGCTGGGCGGCTCCTACTACGTGGAGGCGCTGACCCAGGAACTGGTCGACAAGGCTTGGGAGATCATCGAGCGCGTCGATGCCGAGGGCGGCATGGCCAAGGCAGTTGCCGCCGGCTGGCCCAAGGCGATGATCGAGGAGGCCGCCGCCGCCCGCCAGGCGCGCGTCGACCGCGGCGACGACGTGATCGTCGGCGTCAACAAGTACCGCCTCGCCAACGAGGACCTGCTGGAGACCCTGGAGGTCGACAATACCAAGGTCCGCGAGGCGCAGATCGCCCGGATCAACCAGGTCAAGGCGACGCGCGACGAAGCCGCCTGCCAGGCGGCGCTCAAGGCCTTGCGCGATGGCGCGGCCCAGCCTTCCAGCATCGAGAACAACCTGCTCGCCCTGGCGGTCGACGCCGCCCGCGCCCGCGCTACGCTGGGTGAGATCAGCCTCGCGATGGAAGAGAGCTTCGCCCGCTACGGCACCGTGCCGACCCCGGTGAAGGGCGTCTATGCCGCGCCTTACGCCGGCGACAGTCGCTGGCAGCAGGTGGTCGACGGGGTCGCGGCGGTCGAGCGCCGGCTGGGCCGCAAGCCCAAGCTGCTCGTCGCCAAGATGGGCCAGGACGGCCACGATCGCGGCGCCAACATCATCGCCTCGGCTTTCGGCGACATGGGCTTCGACGTCGTTTCCGGCCCGCTGTTCCAGACGCCGGACGAGACCGTGGTGCTGGCGCTCGAAAGTGGGGTCGACGTGGTCGGCGCCTCCAGCCTCGCGGCTGGCCACAAGACCCTGATCCCCGAGCTGATCCAGAAGCTGCGCGAGCAGGGCCGGACCGACATCAAGGTGATCGCCGGAGGCGTGATCCCGCCGCAGGACTATGACTTCCTGCGCGATGCCGGGGTCCAGGGCATCTACGGCCCGGGCTCCAACGTGGTCGAATGCGCCGCCGACGTGCTGCGCCTGCTCGGCCATAACATGCCGCCGGTCGGCTCCGAGCTGGAAGCGGCGGAATAGGAGCTTGCCGACCCAATCGACCTTCTGGCCGATCGCGGTGCTGATGTTCGCGACGGGGATCGGGATTCCGATCATGGCGGCGCTCAACGCCGGGCTCGGCCAGCAGCTTGCCAGCCCGGTCGCGGCGACCTTCGTGCTGTTCGCGGTCGGGGTCGTTCTGGCGGGAGTGGTGATGCTGGTCGTGGGGCAACCGGACTGGAGCCGGCTGTCCTTCGATCGGCCGTGGCTCTATTGGGGCGCGGCGTTCATTCTGTTCTACGCGCTTTCGATCACCTGGGCCGCGCCGCGTATCGGCGTCGGCAATGCGGTGTTCTTCGTGCTGCTCGGCCAGCTTGTGGCGGCGGCGGTGATCGATCATTTCGGCTGGCTCGGCGCGGTCAGGTTCGAGATTACCGGACGCCGGGTGCTAGGGCTGGCGGTCATGGCGCTTGGAGTCTATCTGGCGCGCCGAACGGCGTGATTTTGCGATCCCCCATGCGGGGACCAGGGGAAGGGTTGAAGTAGAGTGTTCAAGAAAATCCTGATCGCCAACCGGGGCGAGATCGCCTGCCGCGTCATCAAGACCGCGCGCCGCATGGGTATCCAGACGGTAGCCGTCTATTCCGACGCGGACGCTCGCGCGCCCTTCGTGCAGATGGCCGACGAGGCGGTGCACATCGGCCCGGCGCCGGCAGCGCAAAGCTACCTGATCGCGGACAAGATCATCGCCGCCTGCAAGCAGACCGGCGCGGAAGCCGTCCATCCGGGCTATGGCTTCCTGTCCGAGCGCACGAGCTTTGCCGAGCAGCTCGCCGCCGAGGGCATCGAGTTCATCGGCCCCCCGGTGAACGCCATCGCCGCGATGGGCGACAAGATCGAGTCCAAGAAGCTCGCCAAGGAAGCCGGCGTCAACGTCGTGCCCGGCTTCGTCGGTGAGATCGAGGATACCGAGCATGCCGTGCGCATCTCGAACGAGATCGGCTATCCGGTGATGATGAAGGCCTCGGCCGGCGGCGGGGGCAAGGGCATGCGCCTGGCCTACGACGAGAAGGACGTGCGCGAGGGCTTCGAATCCGTGAAGCGCGAGGGCCTGAACTCGTTCGGCGACGACCGCGTGTTCATCGAGAAGTTCATCCTCAATCCGCGCCACATCGAAATCCAGATCCTCGGCGACAAGCACGGCAACGTGCTCTACCTCAACGAGCGCGAATGCTCGATCCAGCGCCGCCACCAGAAGGTGGTGGAGGAAGCGCCT
>CAZFPW010000323.1:0-2872 GCA_964520765.1 uncultured Novosphingobium sp. | reverse complement strand
CCTTTTAGACGCCGATCACCCCCATAACGGGGTCCTTTTTGCATGCCGATCCACAATGATCTGGGCGGGATGCCGATGAGCGGCTCTACCGACTATGCAGCGCGGCGTGGGACTGCAGCCTTCGGCACCGGGATCGCGACCGTTCTGGGGATTGCTGCCCGATGCAGACCCGCCTTGTTATGCTCGGAGCGCGACCCGCTGCACTGCCATCGCTTCCTGCTGATTTCTCGCCACCTGCACGGCCTGCCTGAAGTCCGGGTGTCTCACATTCGTCACGACGGCACACTGGAGAGCCATGAGGAGGCCGAAGCCCGCCTGATGGCCCTGCACAGGCTGACCGCCGATATGCTGACCGATCACAACGAGCGACTGGCCGAAGCCTATGCCCGGCAGGAGCGCAAATTGGGCTGAAATTTCGCGATCCTTAGACCCCCTTTTTTGGGCATAGCGAATTTGGATTATCCTTCAGAAATCACAGGGGAAATTTCGATATGGAAAAACAATTAATTGTACAAAATGAAGGTGCACCGGATTGTGCAATTAATTGCAAATCTGGCAATCCGAGGGATCAGGGCCACCAGCCAGTAGGGCTGATCTCAGAGCCTCTCCAACGCTTCATATCCTCTTCCCTATCCGCTGGCACCCAGCGCGGCTACGCGGCCGACCTAGCCCATTTCCGGTCATCTGGCAGGACCATCCCCTGTCCACCGAACGCCTTGGCGGAGTATCTGGCCGAACTGGCTGCGACCCATGCTACCGCCACGATCCAGCGCCGCCTCGCTGCTATCGCGAAGGCGCATCGTGCTCTCGGTTATGACGATCCGTGCAAGGCCGAAATCGTGCGAGCGACGATGAGCGGGATCAGACGGACCAAGGGCATGGCCCAGCGCGAGGCGCGGGCATTGCAGCGCGACGATCTGTTCGCGGTCCTGGAGCGGATGGGCGAGCGTCCAATCGACCTGCGTGACAAGGCATTGCTCTTGATCGGGTTTGCCGGAGCCTTCCGTCGATCCGAACTGGTCGGGTTCGACTGCGGCGATGTCGAGCCTGTTGCGCGGGGCATTGTCCTGCATCTTCGCCGGTCCAAGACCGACCAGGCCGGGCAAGGCCGCAAGATCGCGATCCCGCATGGGCGCACGCGATGGTGTCCTGTCCGTCATCTCACCGACTGGCTTGCCCACGCCGGGATCGAGCAAGGCCCGATTTTCCGTAGCATCGACCGGCACGGGCATATTGCCCCCGATCGCCTGTCCGGGGATGCGGTGGCGGCGATCATGAAAAAGCGGGTGGAGGCGGCGGGCTTCGATCCTGCGACCTTCTCCGGCCACTCCCTGCGCGCAGGGCTTGCCACCAGCGCCGCAATGGCCGGGGCATCGTCTTGGAAAATCCGCCAGCAGACCGGCCATAAGAGCGACGCCATGCTTGCCCGCTACATTCGGGACGGCGACATGTTCACCGACAATGCGGCTGGCGCGGTGCTGTAGCATTGAGCAGTCGGCGCTTGCGCCTTGTAACGCAACGCGATACAGACTACATCATGATAATCGGATTTCGGCACAAGGGACTTGAAGCCTTCTATCGCACTGGCACGACAAAGGGCGTTCAGGCTTCCCATGTGAAGAAGCTCCGCAACATCCTCGGCCTGCTCGATGTCGCGGCAGGGCCGGAGGACATGAATTTGCCGTCCTTCAAGCTGCATCCGCTGAAGGGCGACCTGAAGGGCCATTGGTCGGTTTGGGTCAATGGCAACTGGCGTATCACTTTCCGCTTTGTCGGCACTGATGCCGAACTTGTCGATTATCAGGATTACCATTGAGGCGATGACGATGATGCACAATCCTCCCCACCCTGGCGAACTGCTCCGCGATGAGGTCATTGCGGAACTGGGCCTGTCCGTCACCGAGGCCGCCGAGCGGCTCGCCATGTCACGGGTCGCCCTGTCGCGTGTGCTGAACGGCAAAGCCGCGATCAGCCCCGATCTGGCAGTGCGGCTCGAACAGGCTGGTGCCAGCACGGCGCGCGCGTGGCTCGCGATGCAGGCGAACTATGACTTGTGGCGCGCCATGCAGCATGAGCAGCCGCCGGTGCGGCGCTTGCAGGATGCTGCCTGATCAAAGCAGCGTCAAAAATCGCGCCGCATTGTGCCAGTCGGTCTCGCGCCGGGCGCGGGTCTTTTGCGCTTCGCTGTCGGCGCCCCAGCGGCGTTCCTGATAAAGTTCGTCGAGTGCGACTGCGTCCCACAGCGGCGCGGGGTCGAGCGCGCCTTCGGCCAGCGCCAGCCCCGCGACGAGCGAGCCGCCGATGGTGACGAGCGGCGCGAGCGCGGCAAGGCGGAACGGGTCGTGCGCCCGCACCGCGTCTTGCAGCGCCGCGACCGTCGCGGCGGGCTGGTCGATCGGCAGCACGCCCTGCGCAAGCGCGAATTCGACGCCGTAGCGCGCCTCCGCCCACGCCAGCAGCGGGTTCCATGCTCCGGCCTGCTCGGCCTGTAACGCCGCCTCGCGGTCGTCGCGGTAGCAGAAGAGGTCGCTTTCCGCATAAGCCGCGATGGGTTCGGCGAAGGCGGCGGGATCGGGCTTCGCGAGGTCGATGGCGGCGTTGGCGAGACCCGTCAGCGGCATCGAGGCGGGGTCGATCGTCTCGCCCTGCGCCTGCCATTCGGCGGCGATCGCTTCGGCCAGCGCCGCGCTTTCGACCAGCAGCGGCGCGCGCGCGGGCGTGCGGACGGGGCGGCCGTCGAGCGCGATGGCCCAGCCGCCGTCCTGCTGCACGGCGGCGGCTTGTTTCCAGAAGCGCTTCACGGGGTTCGCGGCGTGCGCCAGCGGCGCGCGAGAATCTTTGGCATCACGGCGAAATCGAAGACGCCGAATGG
>CAZFPW010000322.1:1533-2873 GCA_964520765.1 uncultured Novosphingobium sp. | reverse complement strand
TTCCGCGTGCCGACGCCCAGCCGCAGCCTGCCGCGCGCCCAGGCGATGGAGGCGCGGGGCTTCGCCGATTCCTTCGCGCTCAGGCTGCGCCACCATAACGAGGTGCTGCACGGCCGCCATGCGCCGGCCGAGCCGATGGCGCGGGCCTGCTACGACGCGGTGGAACTGGTCCGCTATGAGGCGCTGGGCTCCAAGACCTATGCCGGGGTGCGCGAGAACCTGGATGCCTCGCTCGTCATGCGCACCGCGAGCGATCCGATCACGCGGGCCGAGACGCCCGACCAGGTGCCGATCCAGACCGCCCTGGCGCTCATGCTGCGGGAGCATCTGACCGGCCAGCCCGTGCCCGAGACGGCACAGGCCGGCGTCGAGCTGTTGCGCCCCTTCATCGAGGCGCGGGCCGGTGGCGATTTCGACGCGCTTGCCCTCTCGCTCGACGATCAGAAGGCGTTCCAGAGCCTGACGCTCGACATGCTCCAGCACCTCGAGCTGACCCGCGCCGAGCCCCCGTCCGACCAGCCCGACGACGCCGACGACCAGGACGGCGACGAGGAGACCGAGGACGACGAGGAAGGCGAGAACACCGGCGAGGAACAGCAGCCGAGCGAGGTCGCCGCGGAGGCCACCCAGGGCGACGAGCAGAACGACAGCGAGTCCGAGGCCGATGGCCGCGACGACCTCGACGAAGGCGACATGGGCGACGATGCCGAGGACGGCATGATGCCGGTCCGCCCCAATCGCCCGTGGAACGACACGCCCGCGAACTTCGACTACAAGGTCTGGACCACCCAGTTCGACGAGGTCGTCGCCGCGAGCGAGCTTTGCGACGAAGAGGAGCTGACCCGCCTGCGCGCCTATCTCGATGCGCAGTTGAAGGGGCTTCAGTCGGTCGTCACCAAGCTGGCCAACCGCCTCCAGCGCAAGCTGATGGCCCAGCAGAACCGCTCGTGGGACTTCGACCAGGAGGAAGGCCTGCTCGACGCCGCGCGGCTGGCCCGCGTGGTCGTCTCGCCCGGCCATTCGCTGTCCTACAAGAGCGAGCGCGACATCGAGTTCAAGGACACGATCGTCACCCTGCTGATCGACAATTCCGGCTCGATGCGCGGCCGCCCGATCTCGATCGCGGCGATCAGCGCCGACGTCATGGCCCGCACGCTGGAGCGCTGCGGGGTCAAGACCGAGATCCTCGGCTTCACCACTCGCGCCTGGAAGGGCGGGCAGAGCCGCGAGGCCTGGCTCGCCGGCGGCAAGCCCGCGCAGCCCGGGCGGCTCAACGACCTGCGCCACATCATCTACAAGAAGGCCGACGAGCCCTGGCGCCATGCCCGCCGCAACCTCGG
>CAZFPW010000322.1:0-1523 GCA_964520765.1 uncultured Novosphingobium sp. | reverse complement strand
GGGCTGCTCAAGGAGAACATCGACGGCGAGGCCCTGCTCTGGGCCCATGCCCGCCTGCTCGCCCGGCCCGAGGATCGCCGTATCCTGATGGTCATCTCCGACGGCGCGCCGGTCGACGATTCGACCCTCAGCGTGAACAGCGCCGGCTATCTGGAGGCCCACCTGCGCAAGGTGATCGACTGGATCGAGCGCCAGTCCCCGGTGCAGCTCGTCGCCATCGGCATCGGCCACGACGTGACCCGCTACTACCGCCGCGCCGTGACGATCATGGATGCCGAGCAATTGGGCGGGACGATGATCGAGCAGTTGGCGGGCCTGTTCGAGGAGGAATAGGGGTATCTGCCGATAAGCTATTGTACTGCCGACAAATTGCGACAGAAATTCGCGTGACTGGGCCGGCATTCTCGCGCAAGCTTCCAGGCGTATTTCCAGGAGAGACACCGATGCGCACCACGCTTTTCGCCGCCGTCATGCTGGCCGTCACCGCGCCGGTCGCGGTCCATGCGCAGGCTGCCCGGTTCTCTACCGCGACCTCGACGATCAGCGATCTCGTCGCCAATGCGGAGGCGAAGGCCGTGCTTGAGAAGCACGTGCCGCAGCTCATCCAGGCGGCGGGCCAGATCGGCGGGCAGACGCTCAAGAGCCTTCAGGCCATGGCGCCCGATCGCATCACCGACAAGCTGCTGGCCGACATCGACGCGGACCTCGCCAAGATCAAGTGATGCGCGGGCGGGCTGCGCGCGCTTGACCTTCGGGATGCGCCGCGTAAGTCCGCGGCCCTATGACCGACGCGCACCCCCTCACGCTGTTCAACAGCCTGACTCGCCGGCTGGAGCCGTTCCAGCCCGTCCACCCTGGCGAGGCGCGGGTCTATTCATGCGGGCCGACGGTCTACAACTACCCCCACATCGGCAACATGCGCGCCTATGTCTTCGCGGACGTCCTGGGGCGGACGCTGAGCTTCAAGGGCTACCGGCTTACCCACGTCATCAACATCACCGACGTCGGCCACCTGACCGACGACGCCGACGCGGGCGAGGACAAGATGGAGAAGATGGCGGCCGAGCAGGCCCAGTCCATCTGGGACATCGCCGAGCATTACAAGCAGGCCTATTGGGCCGATGTGAAGGCGCTCAACATCCGCCAGCCGGCGCAGTGGACCGTGGCGACCGACTATGTCCCGCAGATGATCGAGTTCGCCCGGGGCATTGCCGACAAGCACTGCTACGAGCTGCCGAGCGGCCTCTATTTCGACGTCTCGACCGTGGCCGACTACGGCCGCCTGGCCCGCGCCGCGACCGATGCCAACGACCTTGAAGGCGAGGGGCGGATCGAGCAAGTCGAAGGCAAGCGCCATTCCGCCGACTTCGCGATCTGGCGCAAGACGCCCGCGGGCGAGAAGCGCCAGATGGAATGGGATTCGCCCTGGGGCCGCGGCGCGCCGGGCTGGCATCTCGAATGCTCGGTCATGTCGGGCGCGGTGCTGGGCTTTCCCTTCGACATCCACACCGGCGGGATCGACC
>CAZFPW010000321.1:1343-2894 GCA_964520765.1 uncultured Novosphingobium sp. | reverse complement strand
TTCTCGATCTCGGGTCGCGGCACCGTCGTCACCGGCCGTGTCGAAACCGGCATCATCAAGGTCGGCGAGGAAGTCGAGGTCGTTGGTCTGCGCGACACGCAGAAGACCACCGTCACCGGCGTCGAAATGTTCCGCAAGCTGCTCGACCAGGGCGAAGCCGGCGACAACATCGGCGCGCTGGTTCGCGGTTTGAAGCGTGAAGACGTCGAGCGTGGCCAGGTTCTGGCCAAGCCGGGTTCGGTCACGCCGCACACCGACTTCAACGCCGAGGTCTACGTGCTGTCGAAGGACGAAGGTGGCCGTCACACGCCGTTCTTCGCCAACTACCGCCCGCAGTTCTACTTCCGCACCACGGACGTCACCGGCGAGGTCATCCTCCCCGAGGGCACCGAGATGGTCATGCCTGGCGACAATGTCACGATCGGCGTCAAGCTGATCGCGCCGATCGCCATGGACGAAGGTCTCCGCTTCGCCATCCGCGAAGGCGGCCGGACCGTCGGTTCGGGGGTTGTCAGCAAGATCACCAAGTAATATAGGCCGCGCTCCGCCGGGGGATTCGCTCCCTCGGCGGCCGGTTTTCAAGCGATTGGGCCGCTCTCCGCCGAAAAGGGAGAGGGCGGCGCGGTCGGTTTTGTTTTTTGCTCTTTCTCATCGGTAGTAGGACATGGAAGCTCAGAATATCCGCATTCGCCTCAAGGCATTCGATCACCGCGTGCTTGATCAGGCGACCGGCGAGATCGCGGACACCGCCCGCCGCACCGGCGCGCTGATCCGGGGCCCCATTCCGCTGCCGACCAAGATCGAGAAGTTCTGCGTCAACCGCGGGCCGCACATCGACAAGAAGTCGCGTGAGCAGTTCGAGGTCCGCACCTACAAGCGGTTGCTCGACATCGTGCAGCCGAACGCCGCCACCGTGGACGCGCTGATGAAGCTCGACCTGGCTGCCGGCGTGAACGTCGAGATCAAACTGGCGTAAGCAGTTACGTCATCCCGGGCTCGATCCGGGATCGCTGGCCTCCAGGTTGGACCCAGCGGACATCGGTCCCGGATCAAGTCCGGGACGACGATACAGGGATACCTCCGGCCTTGCCTTTCGAGGCGCTCGGCCGGGCAAGCGTCCCCCGTCTCGCCGCTCTTCGGAGCGGCACTCAGCCCGGACGGGGCTCGCTTCACATCTTGGGCTGAACACGCCTGTGGGGATGGTCCTCGCAGGCCTCTGTAGGAGAATGGATCATGCGCACAGGCGTGATCGCCAAGAAGGTGGGGATGACCCGCCTTTTCCAGGAGGACGGACGGCACGTGCCGGTCACCGTTCTGGCGCTGGAGGATAATCAGGTGGTTTCGGTCCGTACCGCGGAGCGCGATGGTTATGTCGCCCTCCAGCTCGGCGCGGGCGAGGCCAAGCAGAAGAACGTCGCCAAGCCGCAGCGTGAGCACTTCGCCAAGGCGCAGGTGCCGCTGAAGGCTCGCGTGTGCGAATTCCGCGTGGCTGACGACGCCGTTCTCGAAGTCGGTTCGACGATCGCCGCCTCGCACTTCGTGCCGGGCCAG
>CAZFPW010000321.1:0-1243 GCA_964520765.1 uncultured Novosphingobium sp. | reverse complement strand
AAGAATGCCTGGCTGACGGTTCGCGACTCCGTGAAGGTGGCGCGCCACGCCGAGGCTCCGTATCCCGCCGGCCTGAAGCAGGCCGCGAACAGCAATGACTCGGCTCCCGCCGACACGCCGGCCGAAGAGACCGTCGCTGTCGAGGCGACCGAAGGCCAGGAGGGCTAAGTCGTGAAGGTGAAGCTTTCCAACCTCGACGGTAGCGCCGGCAAGGGCGACGTCGAACTTTCGGATGCCGTGTTCGGTCTCGAACCGCGCGCCGACATCCTGCACCGCGTGGTGACCTGGCAGCTCGAGAATCGCCGCGGCATCGCCCGTGCGACCCGCGAGCGTTCCGACGTCGCCCGCACCGGCAAGAAGTTCGGTCGCCAGAAGGGTGGCGGCACGGCCCGTCACGGCGATCGTGCGGCCCCGGTCTTCATCGGTGGCGGCAAGGCCCACGGCGCTCGCTGCCGCGAGTTCGACGTGTCGCTGAACAAGAAGGTCCGCGCGCTTGGTCTGAAGATGGCTCTGTCCAGCAAGGCGAAGCAGGGCCTCGTCGTGGTCGACACGCTCGACGTCAAGGACGCCAAGACCAAGGCTCTCGCCGGTCAGCTCGCCAAGGCGAACTGGGGCAAGAAGGTGCTCGTGATCGACGGTGAGCAGGTGAACGAGGGCTTCGCCCGCGCCACCCGCAACCTCATCGGCGTAAATGTGCTCCCGGCCGTGGGCGCCAACGTCTACGACATTCTGAAGCATGATACGCTGGTGCTGACGCGCGCCGCTGTCGAGAAGCTGGAGGCGCGTTTCGCCCTCCCGGGAGGGGCTAACTAATGGCTAAGGACGCAATCGACACGCGTCACTACGACGTGATCGTGGCCCCCCACATCACCGAGAAGTCGACGCTGCTCAGCGAGAACAACGCCGTGGTCTTCAAGGTTGCCGACAAGGCGACCAAGCCGGAGATCAAGGCTGCGGTCGAAGCGCTCTTCAACGTCAAGGTCACGGGCGTGAACACCCTGACCCAGAAGGGCAAGACCAAGCGGTGGAAGGGTCAGCCCTATCGCCGTTCCGACGTCAAGAAGGCTGTCGTGACCCTGGCCCCCGGCCAGTCGATCGACGTCACCAGCGGGATCTGAGGCGCATCATGGCACTCAAGAACTACAACCCGACCAGCCCCGCGCGCCGCGGCCTGATCCTCGTCGACAAGTCGGCGCTGTGGAAGGGCAAGCCCGTCAAGGCGCTGACCGAAGGCAAGCGCAAG
>CAZFPW010000320.1:0-2905 GCA_964520765.1 uncultured Novosphingobium sp. | reverse complement strand
CGAGGAACTCGATCTCGAAGGTCCGCTCCCGCGCCGGGAGCGGCTGGCGGATCAGCTGGTAGAGGCGCTGGCCCGTCACGGTTCCGACGCCCGCCGCATCGATGTCCGCGCCATGGGCCTCGCCCGGCGCGCCTCCGTCCAGCGTCACGCGGAAGCGCACCGGCCGGCCCTCCGCGCCGGGGCCGAGCACCAGGTGCAGGTCGCGGGCGTGGAAGCGATAGACGATCCGCCCGCCGGCCCGCGCCAGGCTGGCGTGCTCCGGGCCGACCGTCCAAGTGCCGGCCAGGCCCCAGTCGTTCAGCCCCCAGTCCTTCGGCGTTGAGGGCCGCACGGCATAGTCCGCCGCGCGATCCCGCCTGATCCCGCCGGGCGAGACGAAGCGCTTGGCCTTGAGATAGCCGACATAGGTTTCCGGCGACTTGGTATCCCAGGCCGAGCCTGCCTGCGCGCCCGTGGCCGCGACCTCGACGATGCCGCGCGGCACCTCGGCCGCGCCCGCCTCGGCCAGCAGGGCCTGGATCTCGCGCTCGGTCCGGTCGTAGTCGCCCTCGCCCACCTGGACGTGGCGGATGCGGCCCGTCGCGTCGATCAGGTAGTGCGCCGGCCAGTGCCGGTTGCCGAAGCTGCGCCAGATCGCGAAGTCGTTGTCGATCGCCACCGGATAGCCGATCCGCAGGTCGCGCATCGCCCGCGTCACGTTGCCGATGTCCTTCTCGAAGGCGAATTCGGGGGTGTGGACGCCGATCACGACCAGCCCGCGCTTCCCATACTTGTCCGCCCAGGCGTGGACATAGGGCAAGGCGCGCAGGCAGTTGATGCAGCTATAGGTCCAGAAATCGACGAGCACGACCTTGCCGCGCAGTCCCTCGCGCGTCAGCGGAGGGGAGTTCAGCCATCGCACCGCGCCGGTCAGTTCCGGCATCGGCGCGCCGGCTTCGAGCTGCGCCCTGGGGGCACGCGCCCCGTCCGGCTGCCCGACATCCCCCTGCCCCACCTTGAAGCGCTGGAGCAAGGCCTGCTCGACGCGGGTCGTCCCGGCCAGCGAGAGCCGCGCGAGAACGCCCGTATCCAGGCCCAGCGCGATGGCCGCCACGGCCACCAGCACCGCGCCGCCCAGCCCGCGCCGCAGCCAATGCCCCACGCCGAGCGAGCGCTTCATCGCCGCGAACAGCCGCCCGCCCACGAGCAGCGCCAGCCCCAGCGAGGTCGCCGCCCCCGCGCCATAGGCGGCGAGCAGCAGGGTGGTCGTGGCATTGGCCCCGTTGAGGGCGGCCCCGGTCAGGACCAGGCCCAGGATCGGGCCGGCGCAGGGCGCCCAGAGCAATCCGGTCGCGATGCCCAGTAGCAGCGAAGCCCAAAAGCCGGAGCCCTCCCCCGCCGCGCGCTGCGACAGGCGGGCGCCGAGCCCGACCAGCGGCGCCGTCGCCCGGTCGGCCAGCGCGGGGAACAGCATGGCCAGGCCGAACAGGGCGAGCAGGACCAGCGCCAGCCACCGTCCATACTGGTTGGCCTGGACCGCCCAGCCCCCGCCGACCGCCGCCAGCGTCGCCACCACCGCGAACATCGCGGCCATGCCGACCAGCATCGGCAAGCCGCCGGTCAGGAAGGGCCGCCCGGTCCGCGCGAAGACGAAGGGGAGGACCGGCAATATGCACGGGCTGACGATCGTCAGCACCCCTCCGAGGTAGGCCAGGAGATAGACGATCATCAGCGGTCCTCAGCCCAAAGCAGCCGGGCACCACTGCTGCCATATGCCCGGCGCGGGTCAAGCCGCTTGGTCGCGCGGCCCGCCCGGCGCCGGTCCTGAAACGCCGCCTAGAGGCCCTTGGCCATGTTGAGATGCGCGGTGACGACCGGCACCATCTCGGTCGCGAAGCCCTTGAGCGCGGGGACGTCGCCGGTCGCCGAATAGGCCTGCAGGGCATCGAGCGTCTGCTGGTGCCCCTCGACCTGGGCGGCCGCATAGGCCCGGTCGAAATCGGCCCCCGACTTGGTCCGCAGCGCGTCGAGCGACTGCTGCTGCATCGGGCTGAGCTGCGCGTTCGGCGTGATCGGCGGGGTCGCGGCGGCGGCCGCGGTCATCAGCTTCGCCGTGGAATCGGTGTGCGCCTTTATCATGTTCTCGGCGAAGGTCTTGAGCTTGGCCGAGGACGCCTTGTCCGCCGCCAGCCTGGAGCTTTCAATCTCGAAGGAGTCGCTCGCCGCCGCGGCGTTGGCGAAGGCCTGGCCGGCGCTCGCCGCCGGGGCGCCGGCATCGAGCGCGCCGCCCACCACCTCAGCCCCGGTCGTCGCCTGGGGAGTGGGCTCCGCCTTCTTGCCGCAACCGGCCAGCGCGAGGGCGGCCGCGGAAACCGCCACGAATGCTGCGTACTTCATAATCGCTCCTGCCGTAGCTGTGGGGACAAGAGCCTGAACCATCGTCGCGGCGGGTCGTTCCATCAACCGCTTCGGGGCCGGACCTTTTTGCGGTACACGGCGTTTGGAGGAACGTCGCCCCGGCGACGCCCCGCAAGGCATGGCCGCGCAAGGAGCAGGATATGAGCATCTTCGGCAATATCATGAACAAAGTCTTCCGCACCGGCTCGGCCCAGGCGGCCCCGCAAGCCGCCCCGCAGACCCAGGCCGCCGCCCCCACGGCCCAGCCAGCCCCAGCCACCCCCGCGCCCACGGCCCCCGCCGCCCAGGTGGACGTCGGCGCGGTGCTGGAAACGATGGCCGGGATGAAGCCGGACAAGGGCGGCAACTATCGCACCTCGATCGTCGACCTGCTGAAGCTGCTGGACCTGGATTCGAGCCTGTCGGCCCGCAAGGAACTGGCCGAGGAACTCGGCGTCCACGCCGGCGACCACGGCACCGCGGAACAAAACATCGCCCTCCACCGCGCGGTGATGGACAAGCTTGCCGC
>CAZFPW010000319.1:0-2907 GCA_964520765.1 uncultured Novosphingobium sp. | reverse complement strand
ACGGCGACGACGACGGCCTGCGCGTGCCGCCGGCCATCGCCCCGCACCAGATCGTCATCCTGCCAATGCTGCGCGACACCGACGAGGACGAGGCGCTGCTCGCCTATTGCGAGGACCTGCGCCGCGCGCTCGCTGCGCAGCAAGCGCTGGGCGAGCCGATCCGCGTCCTGCTCGACAAGCGCCCCGGCAAGGCTACGCAAAAGCGCTGGGCCTGGGTCAAGAAGGGCGTGCCGCTGATCCTGGAGATCGGCGGACGCGATGCGGCGGGGGGCCAGGTCTCGGCCCTGCGCCGCGACCGGCTGTGGCGCGAGGACGGCAAGCCCGACTTCACCGGCCAGGCCAAGGAGGACTTCCTGGGCAAGGCGGCCACGGAGCTTGAGGACATCCAGCGCTCGCTCCACGCCCAGGCGCGCGACAAGCGCGATGCGAACATCCATCGCGGTGTCGGAACCCTGGATGAGCTTGCCGCGTTCTTCAGCGAAAAGGCCCGCTATCCGGGCTGGGTCGAGCTGGGCTGGTCGCGTCCGACCGGCGCGGCGCTGGAGGACGTCGTGAAGCAGTTGAAGGCGCTGAAGCTCACCATCCGCAACACGCCGATGGGCGCGGACAAGCCTGCAGGCGCCTGCATCTTCACCGGAGAGCCCGCGGTCGAGACGATCTACGTCGCCCGGGCCTATTGACCTTGGCGAAGCGCGTTCCCGGCCTTCCGACCCGCAAGCAGGTTCTGGACTTCATCGCCGAAAGCCCCACGGCGGCCGGCAAGCGCGAGATCGCCAAGGCCTTCGGGCTGAAGGGCCAGGAGAAGATCCAGCTCAAGGCCCTGCTGCGCGACATGGCCGACGAAGGCCTGATCGACGGCAAGCGCACGGCGTTCCACCGGATGGGCGGGGTGCCCAAGGTCACGGTGCTGCGCGTCGTCGATACCGAAGACGGCGAGGCGATCGCCATTCCCGATAGCTGGACGCCCGACGACGCCAGCCCGCCCCCACGGCTGCGGGTGATCGAGAAGGGCAGGAAATATCCGGCCCTGCGGGTGGGTGAGCGGGTGCTGGCGCGCACGGAAGAGACCGGATCGGGCTGGCTGGCCCATCCGATGAAGAAGTTGCCCACCAACACCGATCAGGTGCTCGGCGTGGTCGAGGTCGACGGCGCGGGCAAGGCCTGGCTGGCGCCGGTCGACAAGCGGGTGCGCAGTTCCTCGCCGATAGCAGATCTCGGCGGGGCGGAAGCGGGCAACCTCGTCCTGGCCGAGCCGGCCGGGCGCACCCCGCGCTCTGGCGTGAAGGTCACCCAGGTCCTGGGCGATCCGCTGGCGCCCAAGGCGTTCAGCCTGATCGCGATCCACAAGCACGGCATCCCCAACGTCTTTTCGGCAGAGACGCTGGCCGAGGCCGAGCTGGCGGCCGGGCTGCCGCTCAGCGAGGAACGCCGCGAGGACCTGCGGCATCTGCCCATCGTCGCCATCGACCCCAGCGACGCGCGTGACCACGACGACGCGATCTGGGCGGAGCCCGATGGCGAGGGCGGTTTCCGCGCGGTCGTCGCGATTGCCGACGTCAGCTTCTACGTCAGGCCCGGCGGTAAGATCGACCGCGAGGCGCGGCGGCGCGGCAACTCGGTCTATTTCCCCGACCGCGTCGTGCCGATGCTGCCCGAGGTGCTGAGCGCCGACGTCTGCTCGCTCAAGGCCGGGGCAGACCGGGCGGCCATGGCCTGCCATCTGGAGATCGACGGCAAGGGCCGGGTCACCTCCTGGCGCTTCACCCGCGCCATCGTGCGGATCGCCGAAGTGATCGCCTATGAGGACGCCCAGGCCCGGATCGACGACGGCAGCGCGGATGATACCCTCCAGAACCTCTGGGCCGCCTGGCGCGCGTTGGAGAAGGCCCGGCAGGGCCGCGATCCGCTGGAGCTGGAGTTGCCGGAACGCCGGGTCATGCTCGACGAGCAGGGCAAGATCGCGGAAATCCGCCTGCGCGAGCGGCTCGACGCGCATCGGGTGGTCGAGGACTTCATGATCGCCGCCAACGTCGCGGCGGCCAAGGCGCTGGAGAGCAAGGTCGCCCCGATCGTCTACCGGCTCCATGAGCCGCCGAGCCGGGAAAAGCTCGTCGCGCTGAAGGACTATCTCGCCACCTTCGAACGCAAGTTCGCCCTGGGCCAGGTCATCACGCCGGGTCTGTTCAACCGGATGCTCAAGGACGTCGCGGACGAGGCCGAGAAGGCCCTGATCATGGAGGCCGTGCTCCGCAGCCAGACCCAGGCCTATTATGGGCCGAGCAATGTCGGACACTTCGGCCTCGCGCTGGGCAGCTATGCGCACTTCACCTCGCCCATCCGGCGCTATGCCGACCTCTTGGTCCATCGCGCTCTGGTGGAGGCCTTCGACCTCGAGCAGCCCGCACCGAAGGGCAAGCTGCCGCCGGGGTCCGGTCTTTCCGATCAGGACCGCGCCGATCTGGTGCGCGTCTCCGAGGCGATCAGCGCGGCCGAGCGCCGGGCGATGGAGGCGGAGCGGGAGACGATCGACCGCTATGTCGCCGCCTGGCTCGCCGGCCATGTCGGGGAAGTGTTCGAGACGCGGATCACAGGCGTCCAGAAATTCGGCCTGTTCGCGACAATCATCGGCTTGGGCGGTGACGGGCTCGTGCCGGTCTCGACGCTTGGCTACGAACGCTTCGCCTATGATGAAGGCGCACGGGTGCTGGAGGGCGAGAGCAGCGGCACGCGCTACGCCATCGGTGATCGCCTGCGGTTGAAGCTGGCCGAGGCGAACCCGCTGACCGGGGCGCTGAAGTTCGAGCTGGAAGAGGGCGCCAGCGCCGCCATAGAGCCGCGCGGCAGGCCGCTGGCGCTCAAGCAGAAGGGCAAGCACCTCGTCGGCAAGCGCGGCCGGCCGGGGAACAT
>CAZFPW010000318.1:0-2925 GCA_964520765.1 uncultured Novosphingobium sp. | reverse complement strand
TGGGTGACGATCACGTCGCCTTCCATCCCGATCACCTCGGTGATGTTGGTCGTCCGGCGCGAGCCGTCGCGCAGGCGCTTGACCTGGACGATGAGGTCGACCGATTCGGCGATCTGGCGGCTGATGGCTTCCTTCGGGATCTTGATGTCGCCCATCATGATCATGTTTTCCATACGGCCCAGGCACTCGCGCGGGCTGTTGGCGTGAAGGGTGCACATCGAGCCGTCGTGGCCGGTGTTCATCGCGGCGAGCAGGTCGAAGCACTCCGCGCCGCGGATTTCGCCCAGGATGATCCGGTCCGGACGCATACGCAGGGCGTTCTTGACGAGGTCGCCGATGGTGATCGCGCCTTGCCCTTCGAGGTTCGGCGGGCGGGTTTCGAGCGGCAGCCAGTGCGGCTGCTGGAGGCGAAGCTCGGCTGCGTCCTCGATGGTCAGCACGCGCTCGCCCGGATCGATCATCTTCGACAGGGCGTTGAGCATGGTCGTCTTGCCCGAGCCGGTGCCGCCCGAGATGACCACGTTCATCCGGCAGGCGCCGGCGATCTTCAGCGCGGTCGCCATCTTGTCGCTCATCGAGCCGAAGTCGCGGAGCATGTCGATGGTGATCGGCTTCTCGGAGAACTTGCGGATCGAGATCGCGGTGCCGCGCAGGCTGAGCGGGGGCACGATCACGTTGACGCGGCTGCCGTCCTTGAGGCGGGCGTCGGCCAGCGGCGTGGTCTGGTCGACGCGGCGGCCGACCTGGTTGACGATGCGCTGGGCGATCTGGAACAGGTGCTGCTCGTCGCGGAACTGGATCGGGGCGAGCTGCAGCTTGCCCTTCTTTTCGATGTATGTCTGCTGCGGGCCATTGACCATGATGTCCGAGACGTCGGGATCGCCCAGCAGCTCTTCCAGCGGACCGAAGCCCAGCAGCTCGTCGATCAGCACCTTTTCCAGCGCGAACTGCTCGCGCCGGTTGAGCGTGACCTTCAGCTCGGCCAGGACTTCCATGATGATCGGACGGAATTCCTCGGAAAGCTCGTCCTTGGTCAGCGTCGCGGCGGCCTCGGGATCGACGCGCTCGAGCAGGCGCGGGAGCACCTGTTCCTTGATCTTGTGGACCGAGGCTTCGAAGCCTTGCGCCTCGTACTGGTTGTCGACGATGCCGTTGGCGCGGTCGGCCAGCCGGGCCATGGCGTCTCCGTGGCGCCCGGCGGCAGCGGCGGGCGCGGGGCTTTCGGGCTGTGCCGGGGCGAAGGGGTCGGTCTGCGGCAGCGGGGGAAACTGATCGCCGCCCGAAGCGGGCACCGGCGCGCCGCGCGTGGGGTCGATCCCGCCCTTCATCGGTCGGGCGACACCGAACTGGGGCCGTGCGCCAGGTCCCATTCCGCCAATGCCGTTCTTGCGGCCGAATGCGCTCATCTGTCCCAACCCTTGATCACAACATTGCATGGGCGGCGGATGGCTACCCAGGCACTCATGGGTTTGGTGAATAGACCGGAAACTTTGAGGATTCCCTAATGCGAGGCCCAGGCTATCGAGGGAGTCCAGTCGGAGGCGCGAAAACATGGCCGATCCGGAGGATGCCTGCTGGCTTTGCGCCAGACCGCTCGGCCGACGGACCGAGTGGCATCATCCGGTGCCGAAAAGCCGTGGCGGGCGTGAGGTCGTGCCGGTCCATCCGATCTGTCATCGGACGATCCACGCCACCTTTACCAACATGCAGCTCGTCAAGCTGGGCGCGCAAGCTCAGGCGCTGCGCGGAGATCCGGCAATCGTGCGGTTTCTAGACTGGATCGCCAGCAAGCCGCCGGACTTTCACGCCCGGACGATCAAGCGTCGATGATCGCTGGATTACTCGGCGCGTTCCGCCAGGACGGTGAGGCCGCCGGCGCCGACTTCGGCGAAGCCGCCTTCGATCAGGATTTCCTCCGGCGCGGCGCCTTCGGTCTTGTAGACCTTCAGCGCGCCGTCGCGGATCGTCGACATGAAGGGGGCGTGGCCTTCGAGCACGCCGAATTCGCCCTCGGAGCCGGGGACGACGACCATGTACACGTCGTCCGAGCGAACGAGGCGGGCCGGGGTGACGAGTTCGAAGTGCAGTGCCATTTCCAAATTCCTTCCCCCCTCCTCTTCAGAGGAGGGGCAGTGAGACTTGGGCTTGCGGAGCAAGTCCTAGTCACAGCGGGGTGGTGGAATGCCCCAAGCGCGCCGCTGACGCGACGCGCCACCACCCCCAACCCTCTCCTCTGAAGAGGAGGGGGCTCCGGGTCATCAGGCCTCTTCGGCCAGCTTCTTGGCCTTCTCGACCGCTTCGTCGATGCCGCCGACCATGTAGAACGCGGCTTCGGGAAGGTGGTCGTACTCGCCGTCGACGACGGCCTTGAACGACTTCACGGTGTCCTCGACCTGGACGAACTTGCCGGGGATGCCGGTGAAGACCTCGGCCACGTGGAACGGCTGGCTGAGGAACTTCTGGATCTTGCGGGCGCGGGCGACGGTGAGCTTATCTTCTTCCGAAAGCTCGTCCATGCCCAGGATCGCGATGATGTCCTGGAGCGACTTGTACTTCTGCAGCGTCTCCTGGACGCGGCGCGAGGTGTCGTAGTGCTCCTGGCCGACGACGGCGGGCGTCAGCACGCGCGAGGTCGAGTCGAGCGGGTCGACCGCCGGGTAGATGCCCAGCTCCGAGATGGCGCGGTTCAGCGTGGTCGTCGCGTCCAAGTGGGCGAACGAGGTGGCCGGCGCCGGGTCGGTAAGGTCGTCCGCGGGAACGTAGATCGCCTGGACCGAGGTGATCGAGCCCTTGGTGGTCGAGGTGATGCGCTCCTGCAGCTGGCCCATGTCGGTGGCCAGGGTCGGCTGATAGCCCACCGCCGAAGGAATACGGCCGAGCAGCGCCGACACTTCCGAGCCCGCCTGGGTGAAGCGGAAGATGTTG
>CAZFPW010000317.1:0-2929 GCA_964520765.1 uncultured Novosphingobium sp. | reverse complement strand
GACGACATCCGGCGCAGGGCGCTCAGCGCATAGTAGGACAACTGGAACGCCAGGATCGATTCCGCGCCCGAGTTCTCGTTGATGCCCTGGGGCGTGATGCCGTCGCGGCACCGCCCGGAGGCGATGTCGGCCAGGGCGACGCGGCGGTCGTTGCGGCCGAAGAACCAGCCGTAGGCAGTATGGGCATGGTCGATCCAGCGGCGGTTGCGCGTGGCGGTGAAGGCCGCCCGCGCGGCCTCGATCGCGGCCTGGGCCTCCAGCGCCTGCTGGTCGAAGGGGTAGAGGCTGTAGGGCTTGCCGAAGGTCTCGCAGCCGACCGGGCGGAAGTGCCCCTCGGAGGCGGTCTGGCGCGCGGCGATCCAGTTCAGCGTCTCGATCCCCGTGGCGATCCGGTCATGCCGTCCGCGCACGTGGCCCGCCTCGATCAGCGCCTGGCACAGGCGCGGGTTGTCATAGCCGAGCACGGACTCGAACCAGGCCCAGTCGGGCCGCCGCGCCCCGTCGACCAGGCGCTGGAGGAACGCTCCGCCCTCGTCGAGGATCGCCTCGGCCCGCGGATGCGCGCCCAGCCGCCGCAGCACGGCGGCCGCGCCCAGCATGGTGAAGGCGACCGCGCGGGGCGATCCCATGCCGGCCAGCGCCGGCGCCGTGTCGTCGAACCAGCGCAGCGCCCAGCGGCGCAGGTCGGTGTCGTGCGAATGCTCCACCGTATGGCCCAGCGCCCACAGCGTCCGGCCGTTGGAATCGTCGGAGCCGGTTTCCTCGCGCCAGAGGCGGTCGTAGCCCATGAAGTTGCGGAACCGTCCGGCTTCCGGGTTCCAGCCGTGCTGGATGAAGCTGGCGAAGACCACGCTGCGCGCCCGCCGCTCTTCCGCCGGCAGCCCTTCGGCCAGGTTCATCAGGATCAGTGCGCGGGCATTGTCGTCGATGCAATAGCCATGGTTGCGGTCGGGCACGATGCCGATGGAATGCTGGAGCATTCCCGTGCCGTCCGTCATCTCGAACACGGCGGCGAGGCCGGGCAGGGCAGCAGGGTTGACCGTCGCCGGCCGGAGCCGGATCGCCCCGCGCACCAGATCGGCGCTGGCCTGGGCGAACTCCGGCCAGATCGTGGCGCGGCCCTTGGCATAGGCGCGCCGCTTGGTCGCCTCCAGATGCTGCGGATCGTCGAGCAGCGCGACCACTGCCGCGCCCAGCGCCTCGGGCGAATTGGGCTCGACCAGGATGCCCGCCTGATCCGCCAGCAACTCGCGCGCGTGGACATAGGGCGTGGAGACCACCGCCTTGCCTAGCGCCACCGCATAGCTCAGCGTGCCCGAGGTGGACTGCTGCAGATTGGGATAGGGCGTGATGTAGATGTCGCAGGCCTCTAGCTGGTCGAGCAGTTCCTCGGTGTCGAGGAAGCGGTTCTCCCAGGCGATGTGATCGCTCACCCCCAGCCTTTCGGCGAGGGCCTGCAGCTTCTCGCGGTAGGCTTCGCCTTCGCGGGCGACCAGGTTGGGGTGGGTCACGCCGACGATGCGATAGATCAGGCGGGGATGCTGGGCGACGATGGCGGGCAGCGCCTCGATCACATGCTCGATCCCCTTGCCGGGGCCGAGCAGGCCGAAGGTCATCATCACCTCGCGCCCGGCCAGGCCGAAACGCGCCTTGAACGCTTCCTCCCGCCCGAAGGGACGATCCGGCGCGCCGTGCGGGATCACCCGGATCATGCCGGGCGAAGCCTTGTAGGCGGAAATCAGGATGTCGCGCCCGTGCTCCGACATCACCACGACCTGGCTCGCCCGGCGCAGCAGATGCTCCATGATCCGCCGCTGGCGCTGGGACGGCTCCGACAGGACCGTATGGAAGGTGAAGATCAGCGGCGCGGCGATGCGATCGACGAAATCGCAGATCATCTCCCCGTCGGGGCCGCCGAAGATCCCGAACTCGTGCTGGATCCAGACCGCGCCCACGCCGGATTGGTTGATCCGCCGCGCGGCGGCCAGGTAGCTGGCGGGGTCCTGCTGGGCGATGGTCGCGGCAATGTCCCGGTACTCGACGGCGGAGCCGGTTTCGTCGAGGGCATAGACGTCCACGGCGAAGTCGGGCCGATGCTCGATCAGCTTGCGGTGGACGTCGGTGGTGAAGGTCGCCAGGCCGCACTTGCGCGGCGCATAGGTGCCGATCAGCGCCAGCCGCACATCGGTTTCGGCCGTGGGGGAACGGCCGGGCGCATCGAGCAGGGAGACGATGTTGCCGGCCGCGTGATTGCTCGTGGCCGGGCGCAAGGAAGGTTGAGTGCGTTCGAGGGAGGGCATTCGCGGTTCCTGGATGGGAGGCCTTGAGGAAAAGCTTTCACCAGCCTTAACGCCTTGTCGGAGCGCAAGGTTCCACCCCCGCGCAAAGATTGGACGCAAACCGCTAATTGTCTGTCGGAAAGGCGGAAAATGCCCTGGATGCCATTGGAGAGGAGGCGCCCCGGGGCGCCGGGCGGTGGTGCGGGAAGGTTGCCCAGCGGGTGCGCGCAGGGGGCGGAATCGCGTGGAGGAAGCCCCTGGCCGGCGTTGGGGCCGAGGGCCGGCTATCGACTTGGATCATGCCGATAGCCGGGCCGCCCAGTCCGCCGCCTTGCCCCTCACAACAGGTCGAGATGCCGGAAGTCGGCCAGGTACTTGCGGATAAGCTGCTCGGTCGGCTGCGGCACCGGCCGGTTCGCTTCGGCGGCAGCGGTATTGAAGCGCTCTGCCGGCAAGGTTCCTCCCAAGGTCGCCTGCGGCTGGCGCCAGGGCTCCATGATCGTCAGCAAGGACTGGCGCCGCTTGTCCTCGGGCAGGGCGTTCATCGCGGTCTCGAAGTGCGACAGCCACTGGCCATAGGTGGGCACGCGCTCGATCTCGATGCCGTCCGCGATCATCCAGTCGACGAAGTCGTCGAGGGAGACGCTGGC
>CAZFPW010000316.1:0-2963 GCA_964520765.1 uncultured Novosphingobium sp. | reverse complement strand
AGCACCGCGCCCGGATACTCCTCGAGCTCCTTGACGACCTGCTTCAGCCGCTCCTCGAAGTCGCCGCGATAGCGCGTGCCGGCCAGCAGCGCGCCCATGTCGAGCGAATAGATCACCGCGTCGGCCAGCACCTCGGGCACGTCGCCCTCGACGATCTTGCGCGCCAGGCCTTCCGCGATGGCGGTCTTGCCCACGCCGGGATCGCCCACGTAGAGCGGGTTGTTCTTGGAGCGGCGGCAGAGGATCTGGATCGTCCGGTCGACCTCCGGCCCGCGGCCGATCAGGGGATCGACCTTGCCGGCCAGGGCCTTCTCGTTGAGGTTCACCGTGAACTGGTCGAGCGCGGAATCCTTCTTGGAGGCCTTCGCGTCGTTCTTCTCCTCGGGCGCGGGGGCTTCGTTCTCGGCGCCCTTGGGGGACTTGTCCTCGATCCGGCGGCCGCCCTTGCCGATGCCGTGGCTGATGTAGCTCACCGCGTCGAGCCGGCTCATGTCCTGCTGCTGGAGGAAATAGACCGCGTAGCTGTCCCGCTCGGAGAACAGGGCGACCAGCACGTTGGCGCCGGTCACGGTGTCCTTGCCCGAGGACTGGACGTGCAGGATCGCGCGCTGGATCACCCGCTGGAAGCCGGCGGTCGGGGCGGGATCGCCCTTTTCCTGGGTCTTGAGCGACTGGTATTCCTGGTCGAGATAGGTGCGGACCACATCGCCGAGGTCGCCCAGCTCCACCCCGCAGGCGGTCATCACCTGGGCCGCGTCGGGATCGTCGATCAGGGCGAGGAGCAGATGCTCCAGCGTCGCATATTCGTGGCTGCGCTCGGCCGCGTTCGCCAGGGCGGCGTGCAGCGTCTTCTCAAGGCTCTGTGCGAAACTGGGCATCTGACGGTCTTTCGCTGTTTAGAGTCATCCTCCGCTTTCGGCAGAGTGTGTACGGGTTTGGTTAACGAAATCTATATGGCCCTCCTGCCCGGCAATACGAGAGGCCTGCCAATGGGAGAGGGGCCGGCGCATCACGATTTCCTGAACAAGGCATCGGCGGCGAGGCGGTGGGCCGCCGCCTTGTCGCGGTGGGCCTTGATCCGGGCGATCTCCGCCTCCAGCGCGGCGGTCCGCGCGTCGAGTTCGTCCAACGAATAGCTGTCCAGGCTTTCGCTGGAGAGAAGGCTGGCCGCGTCTCCGCGTGGCCTGGGACGATCGTCCGCTTCCATTGCAGTGCAGCATTTCAATACGCGGCCTTGCTGTCAACAGGGCTGCAAGTTACTCGTCGCAAACAAGCGAATGGCGACAGGGGGAAATGCAGGTGGCGGACAAGCTTCCGCAGTCGATGACGGCGGTCGGTTACGACGCGCCGGGCGGGCCGGAGGTGCTGCGCGCCCAGAGCGTGCCGGTGCCCGCGCCCGGCCCCGGCCAGATGCTGGTCCGGGTCGCCTTCGCGGGGGTCAACCGGCCCGACGTGGTCCAGCGCCAGGGCAACTATCCGCCGCCGCCGGGCGCTTCCCTGATCCCGGGGCTGGAGATCGCGGGTGACGTCGTGGCGGCGGGCGAGGGCGCGGAGGAGCTGCTCGGCCAGACGGTCTGCGCCCTGGTTTCGGGCGGGGGCTATGCCAAATACTGCCTGGCCGAGGCGGGCCATTGCCTGCCCGTGCCGCCGGGGCTCTCGCTGGCCGAGGCGGCGGCCCTGCCCGAGACGCTGTTCACCGTCTGGCACAACGTGTTCGAGCGCGGCTGGGTGAAGGACGGGGAGACGATCCTGGTCCACGGCGGCACCAGCGGCATCGGCACCATGGCGATCCAGCTGGGCAGGCTGTTCGACGTCACCGTGATCGTCACCTGCGGCGGCCCCGAGAAATGCGCCCGCGCGCTGGAGATCGGCGCGGCCCACGCGATCGATTACAAGGCCAGCGACTTCGTGGAAGAGGTGAAGCGGATCACCGGCGGCAAGGGCGTCCACATGGTGCTGGACATGGTCGCGGGCGACTACGTGCCGCGCAACCTCAAGTGCCTGGCCGAGGACGGCCGCCACGTGACCATCGCCGTCCAGGGCGGGGCCAGGGCGGAACTCAACATGGCGGTCGTCATGTCGCGGCGCTATACCCTGACCGGCTCGACCCTGCGGCCACGCTCGATCGCGTTCAAGACGCTGCTGGCACAGGAGATCGCCGCCAACGCCTGGCCGCTGGTCGAGCAGGGCCGCCTGCGCCCGGTGATGGACCGGGCCTTCCCCCTGGCCGAGGCCGCCGCCGCCCACGCCCGGATGGAAGCGGGCGAGCATATTGGGAAGATCGTATTGGAGGTGTGAGATGGACAGGCTGATCCTTCACGAGGACCCGCGCAGCGGCAATTGCTACAAGATCCGCCTGACCGCCGCCCTGCTCGGCCTGCCCATCGAACGGCGCTTCTACGACATCATGCAGGGCGAGACCCGCACGCCGGAGTTCCTGGCCGAGGTCAACGCCAACGGCCGCATCCCGGTGCTGCAGGTGGGGGACCGCTTCCTGCCGGAAAGCAACGCCGCCTGCTGGTATCTGGCGGAAGGCAGCGCGCTGATCCCGGCCGAGCGCTTCGACCGGGCCGACATGCTGCGCTGGATGTTCTTCGAGCAGTACAGCCACGAGCCCAACGTCGCGACCCTGCGCTTCTGGCTGCGCTATGTCGGCGAAGGGAAGCTCAGCGAGTTCCAGCGCGGCCAGATCATGGCCAAGCGCGCGGGCGGCGAGGCGGCGCTGCAACTGATGGACGAGCACCTGGCCGGGCAGGACTGGCTGGTGGGCCATGACGTCACCGTGGCCGACGTCGCGCTCTATGCCTATACCCATGTCTGCGAGGCCGGGGGCTTCCGGCTGCGGGACTATCCGGCGATCTGCCGCTGGCTGGACCGCGTCGCGGCCCTGCCCGGCTATGTGCCGATGGATTGAGGTGTTGGGGGCTTTTGTGGATGCGGCACCGGCCCGCTCCCCCGGCCCG
>CAZFPW010000315.1:1460-2973 GCA_964520765.1 uncultured Novosphingobium sp. | reverse complement strand
GTCGCTCTCCGGCACCTGCTTGGGCGCGAGGATCGCTTCCGGCGTCTGCGCACCGAGGTTGACGATCAGCGGCTCGGCCACGCGCTTCAGCCGCCAGCCGGTGACGATCCGGTCGATCTGCGCCTGGGCCCCGCGCCCGTCCGAGCCGGCGGCGATGGCCGTGGCATAGGGCCGCCCCTCGATCCGGCCGAGCAGCGGGTAATAGGCGCGGTCGAACATCTCCTTCATCGCGCCGGTCATGGCGGCGAGGTTCTCTGGGCAGACGAAGAGGTAGCCGGTCGCCTCCAGCAGCAGCTCGGGCGTCGCCGCCTCGGCGGGGAGGAGGCGCGCCCTCTCCCCCGCACCGGCCCCAGAACCGGCAAGCGCACCGGCCAACGCCGCCTCGGCCATGGCGCGGGCGGCGCCCGTCCGGCTATGCCAGACGATCGTCAGCAACCGGGCTGCCTGCCGCCGCCTAGCCCGCCGAGCCCGCCCATGATGCCGCCCAGGCCTCCGCGCCGCGGGCGGCAGTCGCGCGGTGGCGAGGGCGCATCGTCATCGTCGTCGTAGCGGCCCTGTCCGCCCCCCATCGCGCCCATGCCGCCCATGCCCGCCATGTCCATCCAGCTCGTGGTCGAGCGGTGGCGAATGCGGGCGGTCCATTCCGGGTTCCAGGCGCGCACGCCGGCCGGGCGCGGCGGATAGGCGAAGTTCTCCTCCGGCCCGAAGGCGGTCAGGGTGCCCATGCGGAACTGGCCGGCGTCGCGGATCACCTCGACGGGGATGGTGCAGCTGGTCGCGGTCGGCGGCAGGACCGTGCGGTCGCGCACCAGGGTCGCGACCTGCCCCGGCGAGAGCCAGTCGGCCAGGCCGCCGCCGAACTGGCGCGTCGCGCTGCTCGACCACATGACCATGTCGCCCATGTCGCCGCGATCGTTCATGTTGCCGCCGAACAGGGTGGCGAGATAGCCGGTCGCCTGGGGAATGCCGGTCCACATCAGGTTCTTGGCCCCGCCCGGCAGGTTCATCGTGCGCGAGCGCAGCGGCTGCATGAAGTCGTTGGCCAGAGTGAAGGAGATTTCCGGCGTGAAGTTGCTGGCGATCCGGTGCGCGCCCGGCAGCGCGCTGTCGGAGCGGACGTACTTGCCGTCCTCGGCCGGCCAGCGCGCGAAGCTTCGGCTGTTGGCGGCCGTCGGCCCCCAATCGCGCACGATGGTCGAGGACCACAGGCCCGGCGGCACCTGCCCGGCGGCGAGCTTGGAGAAATCGATGACCACCGGCTGGCCCTTGGGCGCGTGCTCGCCGCAGCCCCAGTAGATCAGCATCCGGCCCTTGGGGCGCTGCGGCAGCTCGTCGACCATCGCCCGCTCCTCGCGCGGGGAGACGAGCTGGACCGAGCGGCCGAGCTGGGCCGCCGGCGGCATGAAATGGTCGGCCTTCGGCGCGCCGCGATCCGCCGCTCGGCCGGAGCCGAGGCGCAGGAGCAGCTCGTGCTGGACGGCGTTGCCGCCCCCGCCGCCGCCGAACATCATGC
>CAZFPW010000315.1:0-1360 GCA_964520765.1 uncultured Novosphingobium sp. | reverse complement strand
GGCTCCAGCCTGATCGTCACGGTCGATTGCGGGGCCATGGCGCACGAGGCGCTGGCGATGGCCCATGCTGCCGGGGTCGACGTGATCGTGGTCGACCATCACAAGTGCGCGCCCGAGCTTCCCGTCGCGGCGGCCCTGGTCAACCCCAACCGCCTCGACGAGAGCGACGTGGGCGCGGCCCACGGCCACCTCGCGGCGGTGGGCGTGGCCTTCGTCCTGGCCGTGGCGACGGTCCGCCGCCTGCGCGGCTGCGGCTATTTCGAGACGCGGGCCGAGCCCGACCTCTTCGCCCTGCTCGATCTCGTCGCGCTCGGCACCGTGGCGGACGTGGCGCAATTGAAGGGCCTCAACCGGGCGATGGTCGCCCAGGGGCTCAAGGTCATGGCCCGGCGCGACAACGTGGGCATGGCCGCGCTGATCGACGCCAGCCGCCTCAAGCGCGCGCCGACCTGCAGCGACCTCGGCTTCGCGCTCGGCCCCCGCGTCAACGCCGGCGGCCGGGTGGGCGAGGCGACGCTGGGCGTGCGCCTGCTCACCACCCAGGACCCCGACGAGGCCCGCGAGATCGCCGCCCAGCTCTCCCGCCTCAACGAGGAGCGCCGGGCGATCGAGGCCGCCGTCCAGGAAGCGGCCGAGGCGCAGATCGCCGGCCAGCACAACCGCGCGGTCGTGGTCCTGGCCGGGCGCGGCTGGCACCCCGGCGTGATCGGCATCGTCGCCGGGCGGGTCAAGGAGAAGACCGGCAAGCCGACCCTGGTCATCGCCCTCGACGGCGACGAGGCCGCCGGCCACGGCAAGGGATCGGGCCGCTCTATTCCCGGCGTTGACCTCGGCGCCGCGATCATCGCCGCGCGCGAGGCCGGGCTGCTGGTGGCGGGCGGCGGCCACGCCATGGCGGCGGGGCTGACCGTGGCGGCCGACCGGGTGAACGCGCTGGCCGACTGGCTCGATGCGAAGCTCGCCGCAGACGTGGCCGAGGCCAGCACCGCCCAGGCCGTGCTGCTCGACCTCGCCATCGCGCCGGGGGGCCTCCAGCCCGGCCTGATCGAGACGCTGGAGAGCGCCGGCCCCTTCGGCATGGGCTGGCCCGCCCCGCGCATCGCCGTCGGCCCGCTGCGGATGGTCAAGGCCGACACCGTGGGCGCCGACCACGTCCGCCTGATCGTGCGGGGCAACGACGGCGCCAGCTTCAAGGCCATCGCCTTCCGCGCGGCCGAGACCGACATGGGCCAGGCCCTGCTCCACGGCGCGCGCGACCGCCGGTTCTGGCTGGTCGGCCGCGCCAAGCTGGACGATTGGGGCAGCCGCCCGGCCGCCGAACTCCACATCGAAGACGCCGCCTGGATCGATTAGGGTCGTT
>CAZFPW010000314.1:0-2976 GCA_964520765.1 uncultured Novosphingobium sp. | reverse complement strand
CGCGACGAGAGCGACGAGCAGATCCGCATCGTCTTCGTGCCCAAGAGCCGCAACGTCGACCCGGAGCTGCTCAAGGAATCGCTCTATCGCCTGACCGACCTCGAAGGCCGTTTCGGGCTGAATCTCAACGTGCTCGACGCGACGCGGACGCCCGGGGTGCTCGGGCTCAAGCTGATCCTGCAGGAATGGGTGATCGCCCAGATCGACATCCTGCTGCGCCGCAGCCAGCACCGGCTGGACAAGATCGCAGCGCGGCTGGAGCTGGTCGAGGGCTACATCGTCGCTTACCTCAACCTCGACCGGATCATCGAGATCATCCGCACCGAGGACGAGCCTAAGGTGCTGATGATGGCCGAATTCGCCCTGACCGACCGCCAGGCCGAGGCGATCCTCAACATGCGCCTGCGCTCCCTGCGCAAGCTGGAGGAGATGGAGCTGCGCCGGGAGCGGGACGACCTGCTGGCCGAGCAGGAGGAGCTGCGCAAGCTGCTCGACAGTCCGGCGCGCCAGCGGACCAGATTGAAGCGCGATCTCAATGCCTTGCGCAAGGATTATGCGGAAGATACCCCGCTCGGACGCCGCCGCACGACGATCGCGGAGGCGGCGCCGCGGGTCGAGTTCTCGATGGAAGCGATGATCGAGAAGGCGCCGGTCACGGTGATCCTCTCGGCCAAGGGCTGGATTCGCGGGGCGAGCGGTCACGAGCCGGAGGGCAAGGAGTTCAAGTTCAAGGAGGGGGATGGCCCGGCCTTCGTCGTCCACGCCCAGACCACCGACAAGCTGCTGATCGCCTGCGATAACGGCCGGTTCTACACGCTGGGCGCGGACAAGCTGCCCTCGGCGCGGGGATTCGGCGAGCCGGTGCGGACCATGCTCGACATCGATGCCGAGGCGCAGATCGTCGCGCTGCTGGTCCATCGGCCCGGCGCGCAACTGCTGCTCGCCTCCAACCTGGGGCGCGGCTTCGCGGCGGAAGCGGGCGAATTGCTGGCCGAAACTCGCAAGGGGCGCGCGGTGATGAGCACCAAGCCGGGCGTGAAGCTTGCCGTGGTCCGGGAAATCGCGCCGGAGCACGATCACGTCGCCGTCGTCGGCGACAATCGCAAGCTGGTGCTGTTCAGCCTGGAAGAGCTGCCCGTCCTCGCCAAGGGCCAGGGCGTGACCCTCCAGCGTTATCGCGACGGTGGGCTGGCCGATGCGGTGACGCTGAAGCTCGAGGACGGCTTGTCGTGGAAGATGGGCGGTGAGAGCGGCCGGACCCGCACCGAGACCGACATGCGTCTCTGGAAGGTCGCACGGGGCGCGGCGGGCAGATTGCCTCCCAACGGGTTCCCGCGGGACAACAAGTTCTAGGAATTCAGGCTTCCGCCGCCTGCGGATGATGCGGGACGAGGATCAGGGTCCGCCCCTCGACCCGCCAGCTTGCCAGGCGCGAGAGGAAGTTCATGCCTAGCACGTTGGTCTGGCCAAGGCCGGGGGCGACCACCGCGTCGAGGCCGCGGGCCACCACGTTGCCGATGCGCAGTTCCGCGATCGTGCCGAGCTGGGCGTGGGTCGTGCCGTTGGCGGTCTTGAGGATCACCGGCGGGCGGAGGGATTGCGGTTCCACGCCGACTTCCTCGGCGGTGTCGGCGGCCATTGCGGTCAGCGTCGCGCCGGTGTCCACCAGGAAACGCCGGGGCATGCCGTTGACCTCGGCGGTGATCCAGAAATGGCCGTCGTTCGCCATGCGGATGCGCGTTTCGGTGCCGCTGACTTCCTGGCTGGGCATGCCGATCTGGGGCAGCGAGATGTCGAGGCCTGGGCTGATCCGGGCAACCTGGGTGATGGTCAGGGCCAGCGCGCCGAACAGGCCGAGGTTGCCGATCCCGCGCACCAGGCCGCCGAAACGCGGGAGCAGGCCGCGGATCATGCCGCCGACCAGCACGAGCAGCATGGCGCCCAGCGCCAGGGCGAGCAGCGGCTGCCCGAGCAGAGGACTCATGATTTCAGGGATTTGCATCGGTATGCTCTAGCACATCCTTGCTTGCGCTAGGCTGACCGAAGCGCTTCGTCGAGCAATTCGTCAACTCGTGCTGCATCTGGGAAATCTTCAGCGACCCAGCGATCCTCGACCTGGCGGAGCGTGCGGGCGACGGCGGGTCCTGCGGTCACGCCGCGCGCGACGATGTCCCCGCCCTTGATCGGCAGGGCGGGAATATCCCAGCCCCGTAGCGCCGACGTATCAGCGCCGGCCAGCAGGAGCCGGTCGAGCGCCTGATCGCGGCCCAGGCGATAGGCGAGGGCGCGGGCATCGGTCGGCGCGCCGTCACGCTGGGCGGCGCTGGCCAGCCGCTTCTTCTGCGCGCCGGAGAGGCGGAAACGTGCCGCGATCTGTTCGGCCAGCGATGGTTCGGCGGGGAGCAGGGCGGCGAGGCGGCGCAGGGGATCGGGAGCGATGCCCTGGCGGTGTTCCTCGGCCAGCAGGGCCGAGAGGGCCTGGGGATCGGCCTCGGGCAGGATCACGGCCAGGACGCCAAGCTCGGCCATGCGCTGCACGGTCGGCGCGGGATCGGGCAGGGCGAGGAGATTCATCGTCTCCATGCCGATCCGCTCGCGCGACAGGGCCTTGAGCGTCGCGGCAAGCTCGGAGCAGGATTCTTCCGCTTCTGGATCAGCGGGTTGTGAGCCGAATCTGGCCTGAAATCGGAAGTAACGCAGGATGCGCAGGTGATCCTCGCGGATGCGCTGGCGGGCGTCGCCGATGAAGCGGACGCGCCGTGCGGCAAGGTCGGCCAGGCCGCCGAAATAGTCCGAAATCTCCAGCGTTTCGGGATCGGCATAGAGCGCATTGATCGTGAAGTCCCGCCGTGCGGCGTCCTCGCGCCAGTCCTCGGCAAAGGCCACGGTGGCGCGGCGGCCGTCGGTGCTGACGTCATGGCGCAGCGTGGTGATCTCGACCGGTCCTTCCGGCAGCAAGGCCGTGATCGTGCCGTG
>CAZFPW010000313.1:0-2979 GCA_964520765.1 uncultured Novosphingobium sp. | reverse complement strand
GGAGGCCACTATGCACTAACAATCAAACCGGACCACTCGATGGGGGCCGATCATAACCCCCGGCCAAATACGCCCTCTACCTATAGCGCCTCAGGCCAGCACCTGCTGGAAGCGGTGGTGAGCCAGTCATCGCGACAGAGGGCTAATTTCCCCCAAATTACGCGGCGGCGCCTTCCAGCCTTTCGCTGGCTTCGAGCCAGGCTGCCTCGGCCGTGTCGATCCGGGCTTCGAGATCGGCGCGGCGTTTCATGAGGTCGGTCATGGTGAGCTTCGCCAGCGCCGGCTCGGCCGAAGCGGGATCGAACATCGCCTGGTCGATGGCGCTGCGCTGCGCGGTCAGCTTTTCCAGCTCCGCCTCGGCGCTGCGGACGCGCTTGCGCAGTTCCTGGCTCTTCTCGCGCGCTTCGGCGGCGGCCTTGCGCTGGTCCTTCTTGTTGACCGGCCGGCCGCCCTCTTCCTTGCGCGCGGGCGGCGGGTCCTTGGCCAGGACGAAGGCGATATAATCGTCAATCGAGCCGTCGAACTCCGTGGCCGTGCCGCTATCGACGAGGACCAACCGGTCCGCCGTCATCTCCAGCATGTGGCGGTCGTGGCTGACGATTACCACGGCGCCGGAATAGGCGTTGAGCGCCTGGATCAGCGCCTCACGCGCGTCGACGTCGAGGTGGTTGGTCGGCTCGTCGAGGATCAGCATGTGCGGCGCGTCGCGGGTGATCAGCGCCAGCGCTAGCCGGGCGCGCTCGCCCCCGGAGAGCTTGCCCACCTCGGTCGTCGCCTTGGGCCCGGAAAAGCCGAACCGGCCGAGTTGCGCCCGCACCGCCGCCGGCGTCGCGCCCTTCATCGCCACGGTCATATGTTGCAGCGGGGTCTCCGAGCGATCCAGCTCCTCGACCTGGTACTGGGTGAAATAGCCCACCCGCATCCGGGAGGAGGCGTTCATCGCCCCCTCCATCGGCGCGAGCTGCGCGGCGAGCAGGCGCGCCAGCGTGGTCTTGCCGTTGCCGTTGCGGCCCAGCAGCGCGATCCGGTCGTCGGGATCGAGCCGCAGGTTGAGCCGGCTCAGCACCGGCGTCTCACCATAGCCGACCGAGGCGAGGTCCAGCGTGATCAGCGGCGGGCGCAGCGCGTCGGGATTGGGGAAGCCGAAGCTGAGCGAGGGATCGTCGATCAGCTCGGCGATCGGTTGGAGCTTGGCCAGGGCCTTGGCGCGGGACTGGGCCTGCTTGGCGGTCGAGGCGCGGGCCGAGTTGCGGCGGACGTAGTCCTCCAGCTTTTCGCGCTCGGCCTGCTGCCGGGCCTTGGCCGAGGCGATCTGCGCCTGCCGCTCGGCGCGCTGGCGCTCGAAGGCGTCGTAGCCGCCGGGATAGAGCGTCAGCTTGCCGCCCGAGAGGTGGAGGATGTGATCGACCACGTTGTTGAGGAAGTCGCGCTCGTGGCTGACCAGCAGGATGGTCGCCGGATAGGAGCGCAGAAAGTCCTCCAGCCACAGCACGGCTTCGAGGTCGAGGTGGTTGGACGGCTCGTCGAGCAGCAGCAGGTCGGGCTGGGAGAACAGCAGCGCGGCCAGCGCCACGCGCATCCGCCAGCCGCCCGAGAAGCTTTCCAGCGGGCGGTGCTGCGCCTCCTCGTCGAACCCCAGGCCGACCAGGATGCGCGCGGCGCGCGAGGGCGCCGAATGGGCTTCGATGGCGATCAGCCGGTCATGGATCTCGGCCAGGCGGTGGGGCTCCGCGCAGGCCTCGCTTTCGACCATCAGCTCCGCCCGCTCGGTATCGGCGGCGAGGACCGTTTCGAACGGAGTGGCGTCGCCACCCGGGGCTTCCTGGGCGATGTAGCCGAGCCGGCTGCCGCGCGGCATGGTGACCGTCCCGCCGTCGGCCTCGAGCATACCGGCGATCACCCGGACCAGGGTAGACTTGCCCGCCCCGTTGCGTCCGATCAGTCCCACGCGGCCGCGCGGCGGCAATTTCGCCGTGGCGTCGTCGATGATCGTCCGCCCGCCAAGGCGGACCGTTATGCCGGTCAGGTTGAGCATCGGGCGCGCCTAGCAGCCTGGGACGGGCAGCAAAAGGGCCATGCGGAAGCTGGCGCTACTTACACTCCGCCTTTCCCAGGTCGGCCAGGATCGGGCAATCCGGACGATGATCACCGGCACAGCGATCGATCAGGGTCTGCAGCGTCTCGGCCATCTGCTCCAGCTTGGCGATCTTCCCCCGCAGGTCGTCGATGTGGGCGGCGGCGATTCGCTTCACATCACCGCTTTGGCGCGAGCGGTCACGCCACAGGCCCAGCAGCTCGTCGATCTCCGCGACCGAGAACCCCAGGTCGCGCGCGCGGCGGATGAAGCGCAGCATATGCACGTCGGAATCCGAATAGTCGCGATAGCCGGCATCCGTCCGGTCCGCTCGCGGGATCAGGCCCGTCTGCTCGTAGTAACGGATCATCTTGGCCGATACGCCAGAGGCCTTCGCCGCCAGTCCGATGTTCATGCCGTTCCCTCCCCCGCCCATTGCGGCTGGAATTGACGCAGCCGCAAGGCGTTGCCCAGCACGAACACGCTGGAAAGCGCCATCGCCCCGGCAGCGAAGACCGGCGAAAGCAGGATGCCGAACGCGGGATAGAGCGCGCCGGCCGCAACCGGGATCAAGGCCGTATTATAGGCAAATGCCCAGAACAGGTTCTGGCGGATATTGGCGATTGTCCCGCGCGACAGGGCGATCGCCGTGGGCACGCCCTTGAGGTTGCCCGACATCAGCACGACGTCGGCCGCCTCGATCGCGACGTCCGTGCCGTTGCCGACCGCCAGGCCGACATCGGCCGCCGCCAGCGCCGGCGCATCGTTGATGCCGTCGCCCACGAAGGCGACATGGCCGTGCGCCGCCTTGAGGCGGCGGACGATATCGACCTTGCCTTCCGGCAGGACTTCCGCCGTCACTTCGTCGATCCCCAGCCGGCGCGCGATGGCTTCGGCGGTACGCC
>CAZFPW010000312.1:0-3005 GCA_964520765.1 uncultured Novosphingobium sp. | reverse complement strand
GGCGCAGGTAGCGTTCCATGCACGACGCGCTCGAAACCTCCATGTTGCAGGAAGGGTTCGTGCTCCTCGGCTTCGCGCTGGTCTTCGTGCTGGTCTTTCGCCGCCTCGGCCTGGGCGCCACGCTCGGCTATCTCGTCGCCGGGGCGGTCGTCGGGCCGCAGGCGCTGGGGCTGGTCACGGACCCCTTGAGCAAGCTCCATGCGGCCGAGCTTGGCATCACCCTGCTGCTGTTCGTCGTCGGGCTGGAGCTGAACCCGGCGCGGCTGTGGCGGATGAAGCGCGACATCCTGGGGCTGGGCGCCTTGCAGGTGACCGCCTGCGGACTGGCGCTGGCCGGGGTGATCGCGCTGATCGGCTTCTCGCCCGCCGCCGCCCTGGCGCTGGGCCTGCCGCTGGCGCTGTCCTCCACCGCGCAGGTGCTGCCGATGCTGCAAAGCTCGGGCCGGCTGCGCACGCCGTTCGGGGAGCGGGCCTTCGCGATCCTGCTGTTCCAGGACCTGTCGATCATCCCCCTGCTCACCATCGTCGCGGCGCTCAGCCGCAATCCGGCCGATGCCGGCGGGCCGCCGGGCTGGCAGCTCGCGCTGTGGACCGTGGTGGCGATCGCCGGCCTGATCGCGGCCGGGCGCTTCCTGATCCGTCCGCTCTTCCGCCTGATCGGCAACCTGGGGGAGCGGGAGATGTTCGTCGTCGCCGCGCTGTTCACGGTGATCGCGGCGGCGGCGGTGATGGAGTTCCTGGGGCTCTCGACCGCGCTCGGGGCCTTCGTCGCGGGGGTCATGCTGGCGGATTCGCCCTATCGGCATGAGCTGGAGGCCGATGTCGAGCCGTTCCGATCGATCCTGCTGGGGCTGTTCTTCCTCTCGGTGGGCATGATGCTCAACCTCCACGCCATCGCCGAGCGGCCGCTGTTCGTGATCGCCGTGGCGGCCATGCTGATCGCGGTGAAGACCGGGATCATCGCGGTCATCGCCAGGGGCTTCGGCATGGCCTGGCGCGGGGCCTTCGCGCTGGGCCTGCTGCTGAGCCAGGGGGGCGAGTTCGGCTTCGTGCTGTTCGCCCAGGCCCAGGACGCCTTCCTGATCGATCCCGCGGCGGCCAGCCTGTTCGGGGCGATCGTCACCCTCTCGATGGCGACGACGCCGTTCCTGATCATGGCGACGCGGCGCTTCCGCGAGGAGGCCCAGGCCGAGGCGGAGGGCACGCGCGAGGGGCCGCACAGCGACGGGGCGAACGCGCTGATCGTCGGCTATGGCCGCTTCGGCCAGACGGTGGCGCAGATGCTCATCGCCAGCGAGGTGCCCGTCACCCTGATCGACAACGACATCGAGATGATCGACGTGGCCCGCGATTTCGGCGCCAAGGTCTATTTCGGGGACGGCACCCGGATCGACGTCCTGCGCCAGTCCGGCGCGGCGGAGGCGGAGCTGATCCTGTTCTGCCTCGACGGCGAGCAGATCGACGCCGGGCTGGTCGAGGCGGTGCACGAGGCCTTCCCCAAGGCCGCGATCTACGTCCGCGCCTTCGACCGGCGCTCGGTGATCGCCCTGCGCGGCAGCCCCGCGCGCTATGCCGTGCGGGAGGTGCTGGAATCGGCGGTGAAGATGGCGCGGCTCGCGCTCGACGGCATCGGCATCGGGCTGGAGCAGGTCGACCGGGCGGAGGCCATGTACCGCGCTCGCGACAAGGAGCGGCTGCGCGTCCAGATCGAGACCGGCGACATGCGCGCCGCCCGCGACCGGATCATCACCGCGCCGGGCCCCAAGGAAACCTAGCCGGCCGCCAAGCAAAGATAGCGGGAGACGATCGCGCATTTGTGCATTGAGGGAAATGTCAGCCCATAATGCAGGAGAATGTCAGGTGTCCTTCGTCCTTCCCGATCTGCCCTATGCCCCCGATGCCTTCGGCGAGCTTATCTCGGCCGAGACCTTCGAGTATCATCACGGCAAGCACCACAAGGCCTATGTGGACAAGACCAACGAGCTGGTCGCCAAGGCCGGGCTGGAAGGCCGCAAGCTTTCCGAGGTGATCGCGGCGGCCAAGGAGAAGGGCGACAAGGGCCTGTTCAACAATGCCGGCCAGATCTGGAACCACAGCTTCTACTGGCAGTCGCTGAGCCCCAAGCCGCAGCAGCCCTCGGGCGAGCTGGCCGACCGGATCGCGGCGGACTTCGGTTCGGTGGAGGAGCTGGTCAAGCAGCTCCAGGCCGAAGGCGTCGGCCATTTCGCCAGCGGCTGGGCCTGGCTGGTGCTGGAGGGCGACAAGCTGAAGGTCACGTCCCTGCATGACGCCGACACGCCGGTCGTCCACCCCGAGATGAAGCCGCTGCTGACGATCGACGTGTGGGAGCACGCCTACTACATCGACTACCGCAATGCGCGGCCCAAGTACCTGGAGGCGGTGCTGCAGAACGCGCTGGCCTGGGATTTCGCCGCGACGAACCTCGACGGCCAGGGGGTGGCCAGGGCCGATCAGTAGGCGGCGATCCGCAGCCCGGCGCCGCGAACTATAGCAGGGAAATTTATTGCGTCCACTCCATTCGCGAAACAATTAAATTACGTGTTTTGGATATTGTGCGCCTTAATATTACGCTATTGTGCGCGGTCTCGGGTCTGTTGCCCGACTCGTCTCGACAGGAGGCACATGGGAGGACGTGATGATGACCGAGCCTTTTCGGCCGAGGCACGCGAGCGTGAGGTGGCGAGGGCGGCGACGCACCTGAGGGAGGCGATCGACGCCCTGGTCAAGGCCGAACTGCCGCTGGCCAGCGCCTATGCCGACTTCGCGCTGTCGATCTGCCTGCGGGCGCAGCAGGGCGACCAGTCCCGGCGGTAAGCCGGCCTGGCCGTCCCGCGCCGCCGGGCTCGCGGCCTGGGGCCGCGGCCACCCACTCCCATGGGCGCGTCGACCATGCCGGCCATCCGGCGAACCTGTCGCGAGGAGTCCAGAAAACCCCCATCCTGACCCTGTGCTTCGCATTGGTCGTTATATCTTTTGCAAACGTG
>CAZFPW010000311.1:2827-3022 GCA_964520765.1 uncultured Novosphingobium sp. | reverse complement strand
ACGAGGCCAGCGGTTCCCGGGTCGAGCCCGGGACGACGGCAAAAGGCCGGCGGGGTGATCCGCCGGCCTTTTTGATTGGCGATTGTATCGATTGCAAGCCCGGCGCGTGCGGTAGGAACCCATCCCTGATCTCTCCCCACCCGCTCAGCCTGAGCTTGTCGAAGGCCACGCGATGTCCGTGCCTCCAGGTCCAGG
>CAZFPW010000311.1:0-2817 GCA_964520765.1 uncultured Novosphingobium sp. | reverse complement strand
TCGCATGCTGTCCCCCACCGGCATGGCCACGGCCGACCCGCTGACCAGCACGTTCACCGCGACGCGGCGGTTCTGCGCCTTGCCATCAGTGGTGTCGTTGCTCGCCAGCGGGTCGGCCGTGGCCATGCCGGTGGGGGTCAGCATGCGATAGGGCTTCCAGCCGCAGATCTGCTGGAGATGGTTGACCACGCGCCCGGCGCGCCTTTCGCTCAGCGTCTGGTTGAATTCCAGGCTGCCGGTGGAATCGGTGTAGCCCACGACCAGCAGCAGGGCGTTGTTCATCCCCTCGGCCTGGGACGCCGCGGCGCAGAGGTCGTTCTTCGCCTGGTCGGACAGCACCGCCTTGCCGGTGTCGAAGTTCACGTTGGTCGTGCTCTTGACGTTGTATTGATCGAGATCGGCCATGCGGCCGCGCAGCGCTTCGGTTGCCGCGGTCTGCTCGGCAAAGCGCTGGTCGGTGCCGTTGTGGATCATGGCCACGGTCTTGAGGTCCCGGTCCTTGAGATCGATCTGGCTCGCCACCAGGCCGCCGTCCCATTGCAGGGTCTTGACGGAAACCGGCAGGCCGTTGAGCAGCGAGGTCGCGGCAAGCGTGTTGCGATTGAGGCCCAGGAACCCGCCGGTGGCCTTGATCCGGGTGGCGTCGTTGATGGTGATGACCGTGCGGGCGCCGTCGGCGGTGGTGACTTGCATCTGGTCGCCGCTGCGCCCGGAGATGATGCCTTCGATCGCGGGGCCCTGGGCCATCTCGGCCAGGGGCGGCGTGGTGTCGGTCACGCTCCCCGTGAGCGCGCCTTCGGGCGCTTCCTGCGGCTGCGCGGCCAGGCTGCCCGGCATTGCCCCGGCAAGCATGGCCAGCGGCAGGAATACCAGCGGGCTTTTGGAAATGATACTCATTGCATTACTCCTTCGAACTCGATTCGCCGGGCCTGCGCGATCGCAGCTTCTCGTCCGACCGTCGCCGCGGGGGCGGCCTGTCCGGCGGTCGGAACCCTCTCCATCCAGCTTCATCGCGATGCGCGGCATGCGCACCTGAACGTCGCGCACGCTGCGTGTTGACGCCAACCTTGCGGGCAGATGAACGATTTCGGCGGCCCCCGCGGTTGTGCCGTTCATTGGAGAGCGCCGTGCGGCGAAGCGATGCCGGGCGCCGCGCGGCGGTCCTGCGTTGCGACGTGTCGCCAACCCGATTCCCCGTCACGCGTCCTTTTCCCGACTCCGCAAATGGCGCCCGGCCTTGCGGAATGGATTTGATCCACCCCGCCTCACATCCTATCTGCCTTCCGCAAAGGAGATGATGCGATGCAAGGCATGGGCGAAACCGAAGGCGAGGCTTGCCCCTTCGAGTTCAACTTCGATCCGGCGACCTTCAAGGTCGGCGATACGGTGAGCTATCGCGTGACCGGCAGCCTGGAGGGCTTTCCCTTCGTCGGCACCCTGGCAGAGGTCCACGACGACTACGTGATGATCGCCGGGGACGCCAAGCAGCCCGACCTGCTCTATCGCGGCACGCGCGAGAGCCGGCCGGTGGTGGACGGGGACCAGATTTAGGGCATGCCTAACTTCCCCTCCTCTTCAGAGGAGGGGCCAGGGGTGGTGGCGATGCGCTTGCGCATCGCTCGCGAAGCGACAGTAGCGCCCAGCCGCGCACCACCCCCCAACCCCCTCCTCTGAAGAGGAGGGGGAGCAGATTTCCTACTTCGTCAGCGGATCGGTCGGCACTTCGGTCTTGGAGTCGTAGAAGGTCCGCTCCAGGAACAGCCGGATGCGTTCCTCGACCGCCGGGCTGGCCGCGCCGAAATCGCCGTGGCCGCCGCCCTCGACCGTCTGGAACAGCACCGGCACCCCGGCCGCGCGCAGGGCCGCGTCGAGCCGCACCGATTCCTGGTAGTTCACCAGCGGGTCCTTGGTCCCGTGCACGATCAGGAACGGCGGATCCTTGGCGTCGACGTCGAGGATCGGGGAGGCGCTGCGGGCGGCGTCCGGCTTGTCCGCCGGCTTCCCGCCGAGCAGCAGCTCGACCGGAGAAGGCTGGCCGGTCGGCGGGCCGACGTCGAAGCGCTGGAGGTCGACCGGGCCGAACTCGTCGATCACGCAGTGGACGGCGCTCGATTCGGTGAGGTGGGGGTCAAGCTTGCCCTCGTCCGCCGCGACCCCGTTGGTCAGGCCCAGCTTGGCGACGAGATGGCCGCCGGCCGAGGCGCCCATCGCGCAGATGCGGTTGGAGTCGAAGCCATATTCGCCGGCATGGGCCCTGATCCAGCGGATCGCGGCCTTCACGTCGTCGATCTGGGCGGGCCACGGGTCCTGCCAGGACAGGCGGTAGCCGATCGACACCGCCGCATAGCGCCCGCTGTCGACCAGCTTCATCACCTGGGACCGGGCCATGACCTTGCTGCCGACCATCCAGGCCCCGCCGTGGACATAGGCGACGACCGGCAGGGGGCCGCTGACGCTGGGCTGCTTGGGCACGAAGACGTCCAGGCGCTGGCGCGGATCGGCCGTGCCGGCATAGGCGAGGTTGGAGACGAGCCTGACGTTGGCCCCCAGGGGGATGCGCCCCGCGCCGCCCGGATCGAGGTCGTAGTCGATATATTCGGCCAGGGAGATCGCGCCGTCGTTGTCGAGGTCGCTGCGTTTCATCGTCGCGGCCTGGATCGGGTGCAGCTCCGCCAGCGTCACCTTGCCGTCCTTGTCGGCATCGAGCGCCTCCCACTTGGGGCGCAGGCGGGCCTCATCGTCGCTCTGCGCCTGGGCGACCGAGCCGAAGGCCAGCGCCGCCAGCGAAACCAGGCCGATCCTGACAAGATTCATCGC
>CAZFPW010000310.1:0-3031 GCA_964520765.1 uncultured Novosphingobium sp. | reverse complement strand
GCGCCTCGCGGTGCATCGCCCGGCTCCAGGCGGTGGCGCGGGTGCGGCGGAGGCGCAATCCAGGGTAGCTGGGAGCGGGATAGCTGGTCATGCCCCGGCTTTGGCCCAAAGCGCGCGGCGCTTCAATGCGCTTGGCTCCCGATCTCTACTCACCCCGCTCAGCCTGAGCTTGTCGAAGGCCACGCGGTGCCGGTGCCGCTAGGTCCAGGGAGCTTGGGGCAAAGGTTCGTCCGTGGCCTTCGACAAGCTCAGGCTGAGCGGCGTGGGTGGAATGGGAACTGAGGAGGCTCTCCCGCCCCTCAATCAATAACGGAAAGCCTCTAATCCGTCCCTTGCCCCACGCCCTTGGGGTTGAACTTGCCCAGCGCCGCGCCGGGCTTCACGCCCTTGAACTTGGCCACCAGGCCCTTGAGCGCGCCGAGCTGCTGGGTGTCGACCGGCTTGGCGGCGGCGACCTGGACCTTGCCGGTGAAGCTGAAACCGGCCGGATTGACCGTGCGGCCGCCCTGATAGACCTCGTAATGGAGGTGGGGGCCGGTCGAAAGCCCGGTCGAGCCGACATAGCCGATCACCTGCCCGGCCGAAACCTTGGCGCCCGGCGCCACCGCGATCCGGCTCATGTGGCCATAGCCGGTGCCGAAGCCGCCATGGTCGAGCCGCACGTAGTTGCCGTGCCCGCCGTGCCGCCCCGCGAAGGAGACGACACCGCTCGTGACCGCGAAGATCGGGGCGCCCCAGGGGGCGCCGAAGTCGATTCCCGCATGCATCCGGGAATAGCCGAGGATCGGATGGCGGCGCAGGCCATAGCCCGAGGTGATCCGACCGTTCACCGGAGCCAGCAGGCCGCCCCCGGAACCGCCGGTCACGACGGTCGCGGTCCAGTCCTGCCGCGGCGTGCCGCCGAGCGCGTCCTGCAACTGGCCGCTCCCGTCGCGGACGAGCTGGACGCGCGGCTTGCCGCCCTGCTCGATCCCGGCGAACAGCAGCTTGCCGGCCTCGCTGCCGCCCCCGGCCGACCGCTTGTAGGCGATGACGAGGTCGAACTGGTCGCCGGGGCCGATCTCTTCCAGGCTGACGTGCTGGTCGACCGCCTGGAGGAACTGCTGGATCGCATCGACCGGCGCGCCGGCCGCACGGGCCGAGCGGTAGAGGCTGGGGCCGACCGTGCCGCGAATGCGCAGCGGGGTCGCGTCCACGGCGATGGCGTGGCGGCCGATGGCCAGGCCGGAAGTCCCGCGCGAGACGGTCAGCGCGGTGTCGAAACGGGCCTGGAAGTCCAGCTTGTCGAGGCTGCGCGGCTGGCCCGGTTCGGTGCGCTTGCCCAGGGTGATCTCGAAGCGGGTGCCGGGCTTCAGCTCGGCCAGCGGCAGGACCGCGCCGACCAGCTCCGCCGCGCGGGCCGCGTCATAGGCGCCGACGCCCGCGCGCTGGAGCATGCGGCCGAAGCTGTCGCCCTCGGCCAGGGTCGCGACCATGTGGATGCTGGGCCGCTCGGGCGCGGCGTCGAGCGGCACGACGAGCGCGCTGTTCGCCCCCACGCGCCGGCCGCTCTCGCCTCCGGCGCTCAGCGGCATGATCATCTGGCTGCGGAACTCGTCGCGCTCGGAGCGCTCGACCGGCATGACCGGCGCGGCGTCGACCGCCGAGAAATCGGGCCAGAAGGCCAGGGCGACCACGCCCAGCGCAGTCATGGTGGCGAGCCCGCGATACCAGCGCGCGCTGCCGATGTCCTCGGCAAGGTCGTGGACGAGATGCCGTTCGAGCTGGCGGAGCCGGGCAGCCGAAGCGGTCAGCCGGGCGCGCAGCCCCTCTGCTTCCGGGGGCAGGATCTGGGCATGACCGAGCGTCGCGGCAATCGCCGCAGGCCCCCCGGCTCCGCTCTCGACCTGCTCACGCGGCTTGAACAATTCACATCCCGGCATGCGCGCCGGCCGTCGCCGGGCGCCTCGCACGGGGATTCCTGCACGGGCAAGGTTAAATTCCGCCTAACCGAGCCGCAATGCGGCTTATTTGTCTGCTTCAGCAGGGCTGAAGCAGGTGCCGCACCGGCCCACTCCCCCGGCCCGGCCACCCATAAGATATCCTGTCGGGTGGCCGGGCCGAGGGAGTGGGCCGGTGCCGCTTCCACGCAAGTGGACCAAGCCCTATTTCCGCAAGCGCGTCCGGTTCGCGCGAACCTTGCGGCGGACGTGGTTGAGCGTGGCGCGCGCCGCCCGCTTGTTCGGCCCCAGGGCGCCGGTCAGCAGGCGCTGCTGCAATTCCAGCGTCGCCTCGACCTTTTCCGTCACCATCACCTGGAACTCGGCCCAGGCCGCGCGGTCGCAGCGGGCGAGCTTCCAGCTTCGCCGCCACATGACCTCGGCGGATTCGAGGCCGAGCAAGGCCAAGTCGCGGGTCATCCCTAGCCACCAGTTCGTCTGCATGGAGCCGCGATAGCTGTGAATTACTGCCAGCGTAAGGCGCAGGTCATCGCACCATGCCTTGCCGCGGGCCGGGCGGCTCGCCACATTGCCGGTCGATGGCCCCGAACGCTCTTGGGCGCGACCTCGCCGCCGCTCGCAATTCCGCCGATTCCCGCGTGCGGGCGGTGCTCGGCCCGACCAATACCGGCAAGACCCATCTCGCGATCGAACGGCTCTGCGCCCATTCCTCCGGCGCGATCGGCTTTCCGCTGCGGCTGCTGGCGCGCGAGGTCTATGACCGGGTCTGCGCGATCAAGGGCGAGAACCGCGTCGCCCTGATCACCGGCGAGGAACGGATCGAGCCGAGGGACGCGCGCTGGCTGCTCTGCACGGTGGAGGCCATGCCCATCGACCGGGACCTCGCCTTCGTCGCGATCGACGAGGCCCAACTCGCCGCCGACCGCGAGCGCGGTCACGTCTTCACCGACCGCCTGCTCCACGCGCGGGGCCGCGAGGAGACGATGATCCTCGGCTCGGCCACGCTGGAACCGATGGTCAAGGCCTTGGGGCCCGAGGCGGAGATCGTCACCCGCCCGCGCTTCTCCACCCTGAGCCACGTCGGCGCGAAG
>CAZFPW010000309.1:0-3043 GCA_964520765.1 uncultured Novosphingobium sp. | reverse complement strand
GGCCGATGCCGATCCCCACGCCATGCATCGCGGGCACGACCATGCCGCGATGCTGGCGGCCGGCCCGGCGACCGTGAGCCACGCCGCCCACGGCATGTCGCCCGTCCTGCTGAGCGAGATCGTCGCCCGCGCCGAGGCCGAGCATCTGGCCTTCCCCGTGATCGTCACCCCGCCCGGCGCGCCGGGGCGCTTCGGGGCCGGGGGCGTCGCCGCCTGGACCGTCCGCTCCGACGCCCAGAACCGCCCCTTGCGCGCCGCGATCACCTTCGATGCGCTGACCGGGGCGGAAGCGTCGCGGGAAACCTTCGCGGAGAAGCACCCGATCGACCGCACGGTGGGCTACGGCGTCGCCTGGCACGAAGGGCAGCTCTTCGGCTGGCTGAACCAGCTCATCGGCGTGGCGACCGCGCTGATGCTGATCGCCCTGGCGGTCAGCGGCTTCGTCCTGTGGCGCAGGCGCAAGCCCGAGGGCAGGCTCGGCGCGCCGCCCCTGCCGCCGGTCCCGGCGCGGATCGGGGGCGTCGTCGCCATCGTCCTCCTGCTCGCCGCCCTGCTGCCGCTGCTCGCCCTGTCCCTCATCATACTGGCGTCGTTCGAGACCCTTGTGCTGCCGCATATGCCGCGCCTTGCCCGATGGCTGGGCATGGCCCCTCTTGAAGCGTAGCGCTCCCGCAGAGCGTCACCTGTTTCCGGCGTGGAACTAGCCGAAAACCGGCTCCAGAACGGCCAGCGTGTGATCGGCGATCATCCGCTCCTCATCGGTCGGAATGACCAGCACCTTCACGCGGCTGCCCTCGGCGGAGATGCAGAGGGCATTGGCGGCATTCGCATCGGCATCGATCGACAGGCCCAGCCAGCCGAGCCGTTCGCAGATGCGCCTGCGGACTTCCACGTGGTTCTCGCCGATCCCGGCGGTGAAGACGATGCCGTCGACGCCGCCGAGCGATGCGGCCAGCGCGCCGAATTCGCGGGCTGCGCGCCAGACGAAAAGCTCGACAGCCTCCCGCGCCTGCGTGCCCGGATCGGCGGTCACGACACGCATGTCGCTGGACACGCCTGAAACACCGAGCAGGCCGGATTTCCGGTACAGCAGATCGGCCACCTCGTCGGGGCTCATGCCCAGTTGGGTCTGGAGATGGAGCACGATACCCGGATCGAGCGCCCCGCAGCGCGTCCCCATCATCAGGCCGTCGAGGGCGGTGAAGCCCATGGTCGTATCGACGCTCCTGCCGCCGTGCATCGCGCACAGGCTCGCGCCGTTGCCGAGATGGGCCGCGATCACCCGTCCGCCGGCCAGCTCCCCGTCGAGCGCCTGCAACCGCCGGGCAATATATTCGTAGGACAGCCCGTGAAAGCCATAGCGGCGGATGCCCTGCTCATGCAGCGCGCGCGGGAGCGCGAGCCGCGCGGCGACCTCCGGCTTGCCCTGGTGAAAAGCGGTATCGAAGCAGGCGACCTGGGGCAGGCCCGGCGCCAGAGCGGCAATTGCATGGATCGCGGCGAGGTTATGCGGCTGATGGAGCGGCGCGAGCGGGCAGAGCGCGTCAAGCGCGGCAAGCAGCTCCGCGTCAACGAGTCGCGGCGCGGCGAAGCGCATCCCGCCGTGCACCACGCGGTGCCCAATTCCCACGATTTCCCGGCCCTCGAGGTGATCGATGGCCCAGTCGAACAGGTCCTTGAGGAGCTGCGCATGCGTCAGGGCAGCTCCTCCCTTCCAGGTCCGCTCGACCAGGACGATGCCATCGGCCCGCCGCACGGCCATTGACGGCTCGATCCCGATCTTCTCGATCTTCCCGCCCGCCGAATGTTGCGGACGGCCCGCATGATCCAGGGTGAAGAGGGCGAACTTGATGCTCGACGAGCCGGAATTGAGGCTGACGACCGCTTTCATGCCTGCGGCAGCCCCGGCGCCGCCTTCGGCGCGGCGCGCGCGAGCAGCGCTGCGATCGCACAAGACGCAAGGCGAGTCCGTTCGCTGTCCGCGCGGCTGGTGAGGATGATCGGCACCCGCGCGCCGAGCACGACCCCGGCGGCATCGGCGCCACCCAGGAAGGTGAGCTGCTTGGCCAGCATGTTGCCCGCCTCCAGATTGGGCACGACCAGGACTTCCGCCTTCCCGGCGACGGGCGAGACGATCCCCTTTTCGCGGGCGGCGGCCTCGCTGATCGCATTGTCGAAGGCGAGCGGGCCGTCGAGGACGCCGCCGGTGATCTGGCCCCGGTCGGCCATCTTGCACAATGCGGCCGCATCGATCGTCGAGGGCAGGTCGGGATTGACCGTCTCGACGGCGGAGAGAATGGCGACCTTGGGCGTGGCTATGCCGATAATGTGGGCGAGGTCGATCGCATTGCGGATGATGTCGGCCTTTTCCTTCAGGCCCGGCGCGATGTTGATCGCCGCATCGGTGATGATGAGCGGAGTCGGGTGCCCCGGCACCGCCATCACATAGGCGTGGCTGATCCGCCGCTCGGTCCTGAGGCCGGTTGCAGCCGACACGACGGCCCCCATGAGTTCGTCGGTATGCAGCGAACCCTTCATCAGCAACTTCGCCTCCCCGCCGCGCACGAGGGCCACGGCCTTCGCCGCCGCATCGTGGCTGTGATCGGCGGGCACGATGCGGAAGGACGAAATATCCCTTTCCGCTTCGGCGGCCGCGGCCCGGATCCGCTTTTCCGGTCCAACGAGGATCGGTGCGATCAGCCGCGCGTCGGCGGCATCCACCACCGCCGCGAGCGCCGCCGCGGTGCAAGGGTGAGCAACGGCGGTGGCAAGGGGCTCTCCGCCTCGCGTCCGTTCGATCAATCGCCCGAACAGGCTCGCCGCGTCGCTCTCGATGAACTCGTTGTCGGTCATGCGCTCATTTCTCCGGAGAGTTGCCGCACCTATCCGATCGGTAGGAGCCAACCGATACGTATACCTCCGAGGCATCCAGTTCGACCACGGCCCCGTCCATCGGGCCTGCCGAGCCAATGGACAGGCGCCGCTTTTCATATCCTCCTTGCCAAATCTCTTTGCCGCGCTGCACAATAAGGGATGCGCATCG
>CAZFPW010000308.1:0-3050 GCA_964520765.1 uncultured Novosphingobium sp. | reverse complement strand
CCCGTTCATCCTGAGGAGGCCCCGAAGCCGCAGGCTGAGCGGCCGTCTCGAAGGACACGCGCGGCACTTGGTGGTTCGAGACGGCACCTCAGCCTGCGGCTTCGGGGCCTCCTCACCACGAACGGGGGGAATGGATTTCCCGCCGAAACGCCATCGTCTTCCACCGTAAATCCGCTAGACAAGGCATAAGGGAGACCCGCATGAAATCCGCCGTTTCCACCATCGCCGCGATCCTCTCGCTCGCCGCCGCGAATCCCGCCGCGGCCGCGCTCGCGGTGGGCGATGCCGCGCCGGATTTCGTCGCCAACGGAACCCAGGGGGGCGAAGGCTTGACCATCTCCCTCGCCGAGCTGCGCGGCAAGGGGCCGGTGGTGCTGTTCTTCTTCCCCTCCGCCTTCACCGACGCCGCCGGCTGCCGCGACTTCGCCGCGAACATCGAGGCCTTCCGCGCCGCCGGGGCGAGCGTGGTCGGCCTGTCGCGGGATGGGGTCGATACCCTGGCCGGGGTCGCCAGGGCCGAATGCGCGGGCAAGGTTCCCCTCGCCAGCGCCAGCGAGAGCCTGGTGAACGGCTTCGACGTGAACGACGGGGCCATGTTCACCACCCGCGCCACCTATGTCGTCGACCCGTCCGGCAAAATCGCCTTCGTCAGCGACGATCCGGAGCCGAACGGTCACGCCGCCCGCGCGCTCGCCTTCGTGCAGGGGATGGCGAAGTAGGACGCTCCTGAACTCCCCCTCCTCTTCAGAGGAGGGGGTTGGGGGGTGGTGGAGGCTGGGCGCGACTTGTCGCTTCGCGAGCGATGCGCTTTGCGCATCGCCACCACCCCTGACCCCTCCTCTGAAGAGGAGGGGAAATCTCCCAAGCCCGCCCTATTCCACGACCACCCGCACGTCCTGGAAGTTGTTCAGCAAGGTCTGATTGGCCGGATTCACCAGCCCGTCGCGCTGGCCGTTCACCGTCAGGCGGACGAGGTACGAGCCCGGCTTGTCGAAGGCGAGCATGCGGCTGACCTCCAGCGCCTGCCGGGGCTTGTCCACCACGGTCATCGGGTCCGCCTTGCCGTCGATGCTCCAGCCGTACTGCACGATCAGCCCGGTCTTGGGCGGCATGGCGAACTTGCCGGCCAGCGTCACCGGCTGGTTGACGCGGACGACGGCGCGGGTGCCGCCGTTGACCGTCAGGTTCATGACCGGCTGGAGGCCGCGCCGCGCGGCGGCATCGTCGGGCGGGACGACCTGGCCGTTGCGGATCGCGTAGGCGGTCGACGGCGGCGGGGCGACGCCCTTTTCCGCCCAGGCCATCAGGTCCTGGATCGACTGCTGGAAGATGCCCGGCTCACCCCCGCCCGCGGCGTGGCGGCCGTTGTCGTGCAGGTAGAAGCGCATCATCGCATCGGCCTTGGCCGGGCCGAGCGTCCGCTGGATCTGCTCGGCATAGGAGGCGTTGAACAGCGGCCAGGAAAGGTTGTCCGCCCGGCCCTCGATGATCATCACCTTGGTCTTGATCTCGCCGGTCTCATTGCGGCCGCCCATGGTGCGATAGTTGGGGCCGTCGAGCACGCTGAGGTCCGCGCGCTGCGGATACTTGGGCGAACCGTCCGCGTTGCGGTACTGGTCGTAGCTGCGCGATCCCGCGATGATGCTGTGGCGCGGGTAGAAGTACATCGCCAGGATGAAGCGGTTGTTGATCCTGATCTTGCCGCCGACCTGCAAGGCGCCCAGCAGCAGCCGGCTGTTCACGATCGGCACCGGGCCGCCATACTGGCTTTCCTCCCCGGTCAGCGCCAGGGTGCCCTTGGCCACGTCCAGCTTGCCCCTCAGGCCGAAGCGGCGGCGGTTATCGCTGGGTTCGCCCACCACCCGCTCCGGGTCGACCGTGCGGGTCTTGCCGTCCGGGGCATAGACGAAATATTCCAGATAGTTGTCGCCGGTCACGCTCAGCGCAGGGACCGTCGCCGGATCGAACTGGAGCGCGATGGGCACGCCCGCCGCGTCGCGGGTGATGCCGGTGATCGTGGCATAGCCATCCACCTTCGCGGCCTTGAGGTAGTTCGGCGGGTTGGACCCGGCATAGCCCGGCTTGGTCCAGAAATCCTCCTCATAGGTCGGGTCTGCCAGGCGGATGTCGATGGGGTCGACCAGCGGGATCAGGCTCTTGAAATGGTTGCCGATGTAGGGAAGCGGATAGCCGGCCGAGATGAACTCGTTCAGCACCGCCTTCTCCTCCTCGTTGAGGCCGGCATAGATGTCGCCCGTGCCGCCCGGCGCGGCGGCCTCGGCGATGGCGTCGCGCTTCGCCTGGGGAATGGCCATGGTGTAGTGCGCCTGCCAGTGGAACGAGTGGAACGTGGCCACCCCCGTCGGCCCGAGGCACTGCGGCTGCACCCCGTCCCACACGCCGGTGGTGTTCTCGGCCGCGGCCATCGAGACGATCCCGCCACCGCTGCAGCCCCAGAAGTAGCTGTAGATCTTGGCGCTGTTGCCATAGAGCTTGTTGGCATAGGCCCTGGCGACCTTGGTCGCGGCGGCCTCGTGCCGGTGGCTGGCCACGGCGTTGGCGGTGCTGGCGCTCATCCAGTTGATCGAAAAGGCCCCGTTGATGAAGGCCATGCGATTGTCGACCACGCCGCCGCCCGAGGGGTGCTGCTGCTGGAACGAACGGTTACGCCAGTATTGCTTGGCCGGGAAGCGGAAGACGTAGTCCTGCCGGAACAGCGTCGGCGTCTGGCGCAGGTAGGGCGGCAGATCGGCCACCGTCCTGGTCGGCGGGAAGTGCCCGGTGACCTGGGTATAGGGGATCAGCGGGCCGCCGTCGGGCACCTGGAAGGTCAACTCCTCCGTCTTGTCGATGACGAAGGTGCCCTCGTTGTAGTCGGGATCGGTGCAGGTCCCGTCGATCAGCAGTTGCGGCTCGACCCCGACGTCGGTGTTGATCTGGCCGAGGGGGGCGAACTTGCACTCCTCCGCAAGGGCCGGCGACGCAGCCAGCAGCGCGCCCAGCGCCACCGCGAGGCCGGTGAATTCGATCGATGCCATGGCTGTCTCCCC
>CAZFPW010000307.1:0-3064 GCA_964520765.1 uncultured Novosphingobium sp. | reverse complement strand
CGCCTATCTGCGGATCGACCCCGCCAGGGCCGGCGAGGTCTATCGCAAGCTCAAGGACATGCCGTCCGTCGCGGAGGTCAGCCTCAAGGACGATACCCGCAAGTCCTTCCAGAAGCTGATGGACAGCGGCGCCGGTGCGATGCGCTACGTGATGGCCGGGCTGGCCTTCATCATCACCTTCGGTATCGTCTACAACGCGGCGCGCATCGCCCAGGCGGAGCGCGAGCACGACCTCGCCAGCCTGCGGGTCATCGGCTTTTCCAAAGGAGAGGCCGCCTTCGTGCTGCTGGGCGAGCTGGCGATGGTCACGCTCGTCGCCCTGCCCGTCGGCGCGCTTCTCGGCTATATGCTGTCCTTCGGCATCGCCGCCGGCTTCAGCAGCGATCTCTACCAGATTCCGGCGACCTTCGGCCGGGCCGACGTCGGGTGGGCCGCGCTTGCCGTCCTCGGAGCATCCTTCCTGTCCGGATGGCTCGTGAAGCGGGACATCGACAGGGTCGAACTCGTCAGCGCCTTGAAGACCAGAGAGTAACCGATGGCAAAAAAGAAGACATCTCGCTTCTATCTGACCCTGGGCGGGGCGGCGCTGGTGGTCCTCGTGCTGATCTTCGCCTTCTGGCCGAGCGCCACGATGGTCGACACCGGCACGGTGACGCAGGGCCCGATGCGCCTGACGATCGACGAGGAAGGCCGCACTCGGGTTCATGACAGCTATGTCATCTCCGCGCCCGCCGCCGGCAGGCTGGAGCGCGTGGCCGTCGATCCCGGCGACCCGGTGGTCGGCGGCCGGACGGTCGTGGCGCGGCTGCTGCCCGCGCCGCTCGATCCGCGGACGCGCGCGCAGGCCCGCGCCGAGCTGGCGATGGCGGAGGCTGCCTTGCGCGCCGCCCGCAGCGAGGCGACCCGCGCCACGGCGGGCCAGGACCTGGCCGACAGCAATCTCGCCCGCGAGCGGAAATTGTGGGGCCTCGATTCCACCAGCCGCGAAGCGTTCGAAACCGCCCAGCGCGATGCCCGCAGCGCCGCCGCGGCCACCCGCGCGGCCGAGGCGGCGATCGCATCGCGGCAGGCCGAGCTGGAGCGGGCGCGCGCGCAATTGTCCGGCGGCGCGAGCATCCCCATCGTCGCGCCCGTTTCGGGCCGCGTCCTGAAGGTTGCGCAGCAAAGCGCCGCCACGCTGGCCGCCGGAGCGCAGATCATGGAAATCGGCGATACCGAAGGCGATCTGGAGGTGCTGGTGGAGCTGCTCTCGACCGATGCGGTGCAGGTCGCGCCCGGCAACAAGGTGCTGATCGACAATTGGGGCGAGAGCGGGAGCCGGGCGCTCGAAGGCGTCGTCTCGCGGATCGAACCGCAGGGCTTCACCAAGGTCTCGGCGCTCGGCGTGGAGGAGCAGCGGGTCAACACGATCGTCCGCCTGACCGATGCGCGCATCGGCCAGATCCGCCTGGGCAGCGGTTTCCGCGTGGAGGCGCGGATCGTCGTCTGGGCCGATGAGGATGCGATCATCGTCCCGTCGAGCGCGCTGTTCAGGCAGCAGGGCGACTGGGCGGTCTTCGTCGTGGCCGATGGCAGGGCCCGGCACCGCAAGGTCGGGATCGGCCGCAACAACGGCACCCAGGCGCAGATCCTCTCCGGGCTGAAGAAGGGCGAGACGGTGATCCTCTTCCCCGCATCCGATATTGCGGACGGAACCCGCGTCGAGCAGCGCGGCGCGGAGTAAGGCCGATGCCGACCCTGAAGCTCACCGCAATCATCCCGGCCACGACCGGCCTGCTCCTCCTCGCGGGCTGCACGGCGGCGCGGGACGAGGCGCCCGCCATCGGCGTCACGATCCCGCCGACCTTCGTCGCCGCGAGCGAAGCGCAAGGAACGGTCGACGAGCAATGGTGGAAGCGGTTCGGCGATCCCCGGCTCGATGCCTTCGTGCAAAAGGCGGTGGCGGACAGTCCCGCCGTCGGCCGGGCCGTCGCGCGCGTCCGTCAGGCGCAGGCGCAGGCCCGCATCGCCGGCGCCGACCGCCTGCCCCAGGTCGCGGCGGGACTTTCGGCGAACCGCCAGCACCTGACGCTGGAGAGCCTGGGAATCGTCGTTCCGGGCAGCGAAGGCCCCGCCGGCCCCCTGTCCTACACGATCGAGACCTATGACCTTTCCGCGAACGTGAGCTGGGAGATCGACCTGTGGGGCAAGCTGTCCGCCCAGTCGGCGGCGGCGCGCGCGCAGTTCCTGGGCAGCGAGGCGAACCTGCGCGGCGTCCGGCAGGCGATCGCCGCGCAGACGGCGCACAGCTATTTCGCGGTCGTCGAAGCCGGCGAGCAGGTGGCGCTGGCCCAGCGCACCGTCGAGAACCGGACCGAGGTGGCGCGGCAGACCGCCAACCGGGTCGAGGCAGGGGCCGCCCAGCCCATCGACGGGCAACTGGCGGATGCCGATCTGGGCACCGCCAGAGCCAGCCTGGCACAGCGCCGCGAAGCGCTGGCCAGGCTGACGCGGCAGTTCGACATCCTGTTGCGCGACTATCCCGACGGAGAGGTTGCCGCGGCCGAAACGCTTCCCTCCGCCCCTCCTCCGCCGCCGGCCGGGATGCCCGCCGAAATGCTCGCGCGCCGGCCGGATGTCGCCGCCGCGCTGCTCGATCTCAAGGCGGCGGGTTTCCGGCTGACGGCCGCCGAACGGTCGTTTCTCCCGAGCCTAACGCTGACCGGCTCCGTGGGAACCTCGAGCACGCAACTGTCCAACCTGCTCCGGCCGGAATCCTTCATCTGGTCGATCGCCGGGCGGCTGCTGCAACCGATTTTCGAGGGGGGCCGCCTGCGCGCCCAGTTCGAGCTGCGCGCGGGCGAGCGCGACGAGGCCTTGCAGGCCTATGCGGATACGGTGCTGACCGCCCTGTCCGAAGTCGAGATCGCACTCGCGGTGGAGGAATTCCTGGCGGGACAGGAGCGCGAGCTTGCCGCCGCAGCGGCCGCTGCCGAGCGCGTGGTCGAGATCGCCCGCAACCGCCAGCAGGTGGGCAAGGAATCCCTGCTGCCCTTGCTCGAAAGCCAGCGGCGGGCGCTCGACA
>CAZFPW010000306.1:0-3069 GCA_964520765.1 uncultured Novosphingobium sp. | reverse complement strand
CGATGCGCATCCCTTATTGTGCAGCGCGGCAAAGAGATTTGGCAAGGAGGATATGGCACGCGGCATCCGTTCGCGGTTCGGCAGGCCCGCCGGGTGGGGCCGTGGATGCCTTGGGAGGTATACGTATCGGTCCGTCCCTGCCGATCGGATAGGTGCGGCAATTCTCCCGGAGAAATGAGCGCATGACCGACAACGAGTTCAGCGAAAGCGACACGGCCAGCCTGTACCGGCGATTGATCGAACGGACGCGAGGTGGAGAACCCCTTGCCACCGCCGTTGCCCACCCTTGCACGGCGGCGGCGCTCGCGGCGGCGGTGGATGCCGCCGATGCGCGGCTGATCGCACCGATCCTCGTCGGCCCGGAAAAGCGGATCCGGGCCGCGGCCGCCGAGGCGGGAAGGGATATTTCCGCCTTCCGCATCGTGCCCGCCGATCACAGCCACGATGCGGCGGCGAAGGCCGTGGCCCTCGTGCGCGGCGGGGAGGCGAAGTTGCTGATGAAGGGTTCGCTGCATACCGACGAACTCATGGGGGCCGTCGTGTCGGCTGCAACCGGCCTCAGGACCGAGCGGCGGATCAGCCACGCCTATGTGATGGCGGTGCCGGGGCACCCGACTCCGCTCATCATCACCGATGCGGCGATCAACATCGCGCCGGGCCTGAAGGAAAAGGCCGACATCATCCGCAATGCGATCGACCTCGCCCACATTATCGGCATAGCCACGCCCAAGGTCGCCATTCTCTCCGCCGTCGAGACGGTCAATCCCGACCTGCCCTCGACGATCGATGCGGCCGCATTGTGCAAGATGGCCGACCGGGGCCAGATCACCGGCGGCGTCCTCGACGGCCCGCTCGCCTTCGACAATGCGATCAGCGAGGCCGCCGCCCGCGAAAAGGGGATCGTCTCGCCCGTCGCCGGGAAGGCGGAAGTCCTGGTCGTGCCCAATCTGGAGGCGGGCAACATGCTGGCCAAGCAGCTCACCTTCCTGGGTGGCGCCGATGCCGCCGGGGTCGTGCTCGGCGCGCGGGTGCCGATCATCCTCACCAGCCGCGCGGACAGCGAACGGACTCGCCTTGCGTCTTGTGCGATCGCAGCGCTGCTCGCGCGCGCCGCGCCGAAGGCGGCGCCGGGGCTGCCGCAGGCATGAAAGCGGTCGTCAGCCTCAATTCCGGTTCGTCGAGCATCAAGTTCGCGCTCTTCACCCTGGATCAGGCGGGCCGTCCGCAGCATTCGGCGGGCGGCAAGATCGAGAAGATCGGGATCGAGCCGTCCCTGGTCGTGCGGCGGGCCGATGGCGGCATCCTGGCCGAGCGGACGTGGCGGGCCGGAGCCGGCCTGACCCATGCGCAGCTTCTCAAGGACCTGTTCGACTGGGCCATCGATCACCTCGAAGGCCGGGAAATCGTGGGTATCGGGCATCGCGTGGTGCACGGCGGGATGGACTTCGCCGCGCCGCGGCTCGTCGATGCGGAGCTGCTTGCCGCGCTCGATGCGCTCTGCCCGCTCGCGCCGCTCCATCAGCCGCACAACCTCGCCGCGATCCATGCAATCGCCGCTCTGGCGCCGGGCCTGCCCCAGGTCGCCTGCTTCGATACCGCCTTTCACCAGGGCAAGCCGGAGGTCGCTGCGCGGCTCGCGCTCCCGCGCGCGCTGCATGAGCAGGGCATCCGCCGCTATGGCTTTCACGGGCTGTCCTACGAATATATTGCCCGGCGGTTGCAGGCGCTCGACGGGGAGCTGGCCGGCGGACGGGTGATCGCGGCCCATCTCGGCAACGGCGCGAGCCTGTGCGCGATGCACGGCGGCAGGAGCGTCGATACGACCATGGGCTTCACCGCCCTCGACGGCCTGATGATGGGGACGCGCTGCGGGGCGCTCGATCCGGGTATTGTGCTCCATCTCCAGATCCAACTGGGCATGAGCCCCGACCAGGTCGCCGATCTGCTGTACCGGAAATCCGGCCTGCTCGGTGTTTCCGGGGTGTCCAGCGACATGCGCATCCTGACCGCCGACCCGAGCGCGCAGGCGCGGGAGGCCGTCGAGCTTTTCGTCTGGCGTGCGGCCCGTGAATTCGGCGCGCTGGCCGCATCGCTGGGCGGCCTCGACGGCATCGTCTTCACCGCCGGGATCGGTGAGAACCACGCGGAAGTTCGCAGGCGCATCTGCGAACGGCTCGGCTGGCTGGGGCTGTCGATCGATGCCGGTGCGAATGCCGCCAATGCCCTCTGCATCTCCGCCGAGGGCAGCCACGTGAAGGTCCTTGTCATTCCGACCGATGAGGAACGGATGATCGCGGACCACACGCTGGCCGTTCTGGAGCCGGTTTTCGGCTAGTTCGACGCGGGAAATAGGTTACCTTCTGCGGGAGCGCTACGCTTCAAGAGGGGGCCATGCCCAGCCATCGGGCAAGGCGCGGCATATGCGGCAGCACAAGGGTCTCGAACGACGCCAGTATGATGAGGGACAGGGCGAGCAGCGGCAGCAGGGCGGCGAGCACCAGCAGGATTGCCAGAACTCCGCCCGCGCGCGCCGGTGCCTTGGCGGACGCGGGCGCGCCGAGCCGGCCCTCGGGCTTGCGCCTGCGCCACAGCACGAAGCCGCTGACCGCCACGGCGATAAGGCCGATCGCCGTCAGCACGCCGATAAGCTGGTTGAGCCAGCCGAAGAGCTGCCCTTCGTGCCAGGCGATGCCGTAGCCGACCACCCGGTCGATGACATGCGCGTCGGCAAAGCCCTCGCGCGAGACTTCCCGTCCGCTCGCCGCATCATAGGCGATCGTCATCCGCAGCGCCCGGTTCTGCGCGTCCGACCGGATGGTCCACATTGCGGAGGAGGGATGGTCACTGTTCCCGGCCATATCCGGGGGGCTGACGGTCACCGGGAAAGCCAGGCGTTCCTCTGTAGCCTTGGCCACCATCCGGTCGATTCCCACTGCCGGCGAGTGCGAAGCATGCGGCATCTCCGGCATTGACGCGGCATGATCGTGCTTGGGAATGCTGTTGCCGCGTACTGGCGGAGCCTTGCCGCCGATGGACCAGTCCTGTGGGCCTTTCACCCAGCCCATTTCG
>CAZFPW010000305.1:0-3084 GCA_964520765.1 uncultured Novosphingobium sp. | reverse complement strand
GCAGCACCCGGAAGAACGCCAGGTTGAGCAGGATCGGCATCACCAGCAGGCCGCATAGCGCGGCGACCAGCAGCTCGTGGCGGAGGGAGGCCGGGGTGTCTTGCGGACCGGCGGTAAGCTCCGCGCCCGACAGGATGCCGGGATGGCGCGCCGCCTCGACCCGCACCACCACCGTTTCGACCGGTCCGGCGATGCGCGGCAGGGCGGTGGACATGTGCCAGCCGTTCGTCGCCGCCGTCATCCCGGCCTCGGTCACGTCGCGGCTGGCGCTACGGCCGTCCGCCCCGATCACCGTCAGCCGCAGCGAATGGAACCGGGCCAGCCGCGTGGTGAAGGTGGTGGGCGCGTCGCCCGTCCCGCGCAGGTCGAAGCGCAGGAACGCGGCCGGGGCCTTGATCGACCAGTCGGTTTCCGTGCAGTTCCAGCGTTCGGGCCGCCCGGCGAGCTGGGCATAGTCCTCGGCGGAAGCCGCCGCCGCGTGGCAGGCGGCCGGCGTGGGTGTGCCCGGTATCGGTTGGCCCGTTATCGGTGGGCCTGGCATCGCGGCCGCCACGGCAGGCGCCACCGCCAGAGCGACGGCCGCGATGAGCCAAGACGCAAGCAGACGGATCGACCCCCAATTCATGGTTCGGGGTTAGGCCGCTATCATCAAGATCGGGTTAACCCTGGTCCGTGTGGTTCGGCCTAAAGAGAGGAAAAAGCGCGCTTATTCCAATGCTTCGGAAACCGGCCGATAGGCATGGCCAAGCTCGCGCGCCACGGCCTCATAAGTCACTTCCCCGGCATGGATGTTGAGCCCGGCGGCAAGGTGCGGATCGGCGCGCAGGGCGGCCCGCCATCCTTGCGGCCCGTCGAAGGCGTCCGCGATCCTGAGCGCATGGGGCAGGGTCATGTTGTTGAGCGCATAGGTGCTCGTCCGCGCCACGGCGCCGGGCATGTTGGCGACGCAATAGTGGATGATGCCGTCGACCACGAAGGTCGGATCGTCGTGGGTGGTCGGGCGGCTCGTCTCGAAGCAGCCGCCCTGGTCGATCGCCACGTCGACCAGCACCGCGCCGGGCTGCATTCCGCCCAGCATGTCGCGGGTCACCAGCTTGGGCGCGGCCGCGCCCGGCACCAGGACGGCGCCGATCACCAGGTCCGCCTCGCGGACCATCTCCGCGATGTTGGAGCGGTTGGAAAAGCGCGTGTTCGCGCGGCCCTGGAAATGGCTGTCGAGCCGTTCCAGCACGTCCGGGTCGCGGTCCAGGATCGTCACGTCGGCGCCCAGGCCCACCGCCATCTGCGCCGCGTTGAAGCCGACCACGCCGCCGCCGATCACCAGGACCCGGCCGGGCAGGACGCCGGGCACCCCGCCCAGCAGGATGCCGCGTCCGCCGTTCGCCTTTTCCAGCGCGGTCGCCCCCGCCTGGATCGACATGCGCCCGGCCACCTGGCTCATCGGCTTGAGCAGGGGCAGGGTGGTGGTGCCGTTCGGGCCGGCCCCCGTCACCGTCTCATAGGCGATGGCGCTGACGCCGGAGCGCAGCAGGCCCGCCGTCAGCTCTGGATCGGGGGCGAGGTGAAGATAGGCGTAGAGGATCTGCCCCGCGCGCAGCATGGCGATCTCGGCCGGTTGGGGTTCCTTGACCTTCACGATCATGTCGCAGGCGGCGAAGATAGCCCCGGCGTCGGGCTGGATCGCCGCCCCGGCTGCCGCATAGTCCCGATCCTGCGCCCCGATGCCCAGCCCCGCGCCGGTCTCGACCCAGACCTCGTGCCCGTGCGCGGTCAGCTCGCGCACGCTCTCGGGCGTCAGGCCGACGCGGTATTCGTGGTTCTTGATCTCGCGGACGGTGCCGACACGCATGGGCTTCTCCTTTCCCGCCGCGTTAGCGATGTGCGGGCCCGGCACAAGTCACGGCGATGCCCCATGCGCCCGCGACCGGCGCGATTGCCTTGCGCCGGAGCCGGTCTAAGGATGGCATGGAGGAGAACGCGATGTCCGACGAAATCGCCATTCAGCAGGTTCTGAACCGCTACAGCGACGGGTGCAGCCGCCGCGACTGGGACCAGGTGCGGGGCACCTTCCTGCCCGATGGAATCTGGGAGGTGCCGGCGCTCGGCACGTTCCATCGGGGCTGGGCGGAGATGCAGCCGGCGATGGCCGGTTTCGTCGCGCAGATGGACTATTTCGTGCAACTGAACTCCCCCGCGGTCATCGAAGTGAGCGGGGACGCGGCCACGGCCCGCTCGACGATCCGCGAATGCGGCAAGTTCTCCGGCCGGGACGAGGCGCTGGAGGTGATGGGCTTCTATTCCGACGAGCTGGTCCGCACCGGCGATGGCTGGAAGTTCGCCCGCCGTACCTTCAGCGGCGTGGGCGTCCACCGTTTTCCGCTGCTGGCCGGGCCGGCGCTGGGATAATTTCGACCGGACAAGTCTCATTTAGGCGTTGTGCCGCACATGAACCCGTGATTAACTCCGCCCGTTCCCAACCAGGAGGGGAGGAATAGATGACCTTTACCGACGCCGTTAAAACCTGCCTGTCGAAATACGCGACGTTCAGCGGCCGTGCCGCACGATCCGAGTACTGGTTCTTCTACCTGGCGACGATCCTGATCATGATCGTCGCGTCGATCATCGACGGGATCCTGGGCACGGGCTTCAAGACGGTGAACCCGCTCACCGGGGTCGAGCAAAGCTCCGGCTATGGCTGGCTCTACCTGATCTCGGCGCTCGCGCTGTTCCTGCCGAGCCTGGCCGCGGGCGTTCGCCGCCTGCACGACACCAACCGTTCGGGCTGGTGGCTGCTCATCGCGCTGATCCCGCTGGTGGGCGCGATCCTGCTGATCGTCTGGCTGGCGACCAAGGGCACGCCCGGCAACAACGACTACGGCGCCGACCCGCTCGGCGGCGACCTGAGCGCGGCGTTCAGCTGAACGCCAAGCCTCGACCGCCCGCCGCGGCGGCAACGAAGGGCCGGGGGAGTGATCCCCCGGCCTTTTCGTTTGGCGATTGTATCGATTGCAAACGTGATGGTTTGCGACGGTCCGCATTCCACCCACTGCCGCTCAGCCTGAGCTTGTCGAAGGCCACGCGATA
>CAZFPW010000304.1:0-3085 GCA_964520765.1 uncultured Novosphingobium sp. | reverse complement strand
GGCCCCCGCCTCCAGCGCGGCGTCGAGATCGCGGGGGTTGAGCACCGTGCCCGCGCCGACGATGGCGCCGGGAACCTCCTTCATCGCCCTGATCACGTCGAGCGCGGCCGGAGTGCGCAGCGTGACCTCCAGCACGGGCAGACCGCCGGCGACCAGCGCCTGGGCGATCGGCACGGCATGGGCCGCGTCCTCGATCACCAGGACCGGGATGACCGGGGCCAGCCGCATGATCCGGTCGATATCGTTCATTCGCCATGCTCCATCGCAAAGGCCGCCGCGGCGCCGAATAGGCCGGGCTGGGGGTGGGTGATCAGCTTGACCGGCAGGGCGGCCATCAAGGCCTCGAACCGGCCCTTGGCGCGGAACCTTTCGGCGAAGCCCGAGCGCAGCAGGGTATCACGGATCCTGAGGCCGAGGCCACCGGCGATCACCACGCCCTTGGCGCCCTGGGCCAGGGCGATGTCGCCCGCGACCGCGCCGAGCGACAGGCAGAAGCGGTCGACCGCGGCGGCGGCCAGGCTGTCCTCACCGCTCGTGCCGCGCTGCCATAGTGTCTTGTCGTCGGCCGGGGTGATTGCGCGGCCCTCGAGCGCGGCCAGCGCTTCGTAGATGTCGACGATCCCCGGCCCGGAGACCACGCGCTCGACCGAGACGCGGCGATAGCGCCGGCGCAGGCGCGCCAGGATCGCGTCCTCGATCCCGTCGAGCGGGGCGAAGTCGATATGCCCGCCCTCGGTCGCCTGGACGCGGTAGCCTCGCGCCCCGTCGCGCCAGACATGCGCGACGCCGAGGCCCGTGCCGGGGCCGACGATGCTCAGCGTGCCTGCGGGCGGAAGCGGCACGTCCGGTCCGGTCAGGTGCAGGAAGTGCTCGGCATCGGCGCGCGCCACCGCGTGGCCGACCGCGCCGAAGTCGTTGACCAGGGTATACCGCTCGACCCCCAGCCGCTCCGGGATCAGCGCCGGGCGGATGATCCAGGGATTGTTGGTGAACTTGATGAGATCGCCCTCCACCGGCCCGGCGATGGCGATCGCGGCGGCGGGGGGCAGGCTGCCGCCCTGCTGCGCGGCGAAGGTTTCCCAGGCGGTCTGGAAGCTGGCGTGGTCCGCCGTCTTCAGCGTCGCCGGCTCGCCCAGCGTGATCGCGCCGTCCGCGATGCTGGCGATGGCGAAGCGGGCGTGGGTTCCGCCGATGTCGACCGCGACGAGCCGGGTCATGCCGGGCCCTCCGCCTGGAGCGCGACGGCCAGGGCGCCGAGCAGGCCGGAATCGGCGCCGAGGCCCGGCGCGACGACGATCTCGCGCGGGTCGCCGGCGAAATAGCCCTGGCCGGCGGCGACCGCGGCATCGCGCACCTGGTCGAGCAGGCAGGGCGTGGCCATGACCCCGCCGCCCATGACGATGCGGTCGGGCTGGAGCGTCGCCTGCCAGGTCGCGATGGCCTGGCCCAGGGTCCAGGCGACGATGCCGTGCCCCGGATGATCGGCGGGCAGCTCTGACAGCGATCGTCCCCAGCGCGCCTCCACTGCCGGGCCGGCGGCCAGGCCTTCCAGGCAATCGCCGTGGAACGGGCAGTCGCCCGCGAAGGCCAGGTCCTCGGCATGGCGGGGCACGCGGATATGGCCCATCTCGGGATGCGAGGCCCCGCGCAGCAGGATGCCGTCGGCGATGAACCCACCGCCGATCCCGGTGCCGACCGTTATGTAGAGCAGCGAGCGCAGGCCCCGCCCCGCGCCCCAGGCGCTTTCGGCCAAGGCCGCGCCGTTCACGTCGGTCTCGATTCCCACCGGGCAGCCGAAGGCGGCGCGGAAGGGGCCCGCCACGTCCGCCCCGCTCCAGTGCGGCTTCACCGTGCGCGTCACCCGGCCGAAGCGGGGCGAGGCGGGATCGAGGTCGAGCGGGCCGAAGCAGGCGATGCCGATCGCCCGCAGGGAAGCCCCCCGATCGCGGAACCAGGCGACCGCGCGGCCCAGCGTCTCCTCCGGCGTGGTCGTGGGCAGGCGTTCCCGGGCGCGGATCGTGCCGTCGCCCGCGCCGATGCCGAGGACGAACTTGGTGCCTCCGCCCTCGATCAAGCCGTATTCCTTCATGGCGCCGTTGTTGTCCGAATAGGCGAAGCATGGCAACCGCCCTGCATCCCGGCGTGCCGTGGACGGACAGGTGGCCGCGCTGGACGGCCGCCTGCTTGACCCCCGGCAGGAGCGGCCCCTAGCCTGCCGGGCAAAGAGCAAGGGGAAGAGACGATGCGCATCTGCCGGTTCAGGCTGAAGACCGACCCTGGCCCGAGGCTGGGCGTGGTCGACGCCGATGAGCGCATCCGCGACGTCACCGTGGCGACCGAAGCCCTGCCCAACCTGCGCTGGCCCCTGCCGCCGGGCGACCAGCTCATCGCCCATCTCGACAGCCTGCGCCCCCGGCTCGAAGCGCTGGCCCAGGACGCGCCCTCCCACGCCCGCGAAGAGGTCGACCTGCTCTCCCCGGTCGCGAACCCCGGCAAGTTCGTCTGCGGCGCGGGCAACTGGAAGCACCATGGCGCGCCGTTCGGGATGATGGGCTTCATGGGCAAGGTTGCCTCGGCGCTCGGCGGCGAGAGCGACGGGGTCCAGATCGCCTGGCCCGACCGGGTCACGGTCCACGAGCCGGAGCTGGGCTTCGTGATCGGCCGGGAATGCCGCAACGTGAGCGTGGAAGAGGCGCTGGACCATGTCGCCGGCTATGCCTGCGCGCTCGATACCACGCTCAAGCCCGAGCGGGAGGACTGGGCCTTTTGCAAGTCGTTCGACACCTACGGCACGCTCGGCCCCTGGCTGGTCACGGCCGACGAGATCCCCGATCCGTCCGCCCTGTCCTATCGCTTCTGGGTCAACGACGAGCTGCGGGGGGAGCGCAGCTTCGCGGACCTGACCGGCAGCCCGGCGCAGATGATCGCCTTCGCCTCCACCGCGATGACGCTCTATCCCGGCGACATCGTGATGTCGGGCGCGGCGGACGTGGCGCCCATCGCGCCGGGCGACGTGATGAAGCTGGAGATTCCCCGGGTCGGCCGGATCGAGGTGGCGGTCGGCCTTTCCCCCCATGCCCGCGCC
>CAZFPW010000303.1:0-3107 GCA_964520765.1 uncultured Novosphingobium sp. | reverse complement strand
GCGGGGAAAACGGGAAGCCGGGGCGCTTATGGCCGGGTCTGCCCTGTGCCCCGGACCTGCCACTTGTAGGTCGTGAGCCCTTCCAGCGCGACCGGGCCGCGGGCGTGGAGGCGTCCGGTGGCGATGCCGATCTCCGCGCCCAGGCCGAACTCGCCGCCGTCGGCAAACTGGGTCGAGGCGTTGACCATGACGATCGCGCTGTCGACCTCGTTGAGGAAGCGTTCCGCCGCCGCCGCATCGGCGGTGACGATCGCGTCGGTGTGCGCCGAGCTATGCTGCGCGATATGGGCCAGCGCCGCGTCGATCCCGTCCACCACCGCGACCGAGAGGATCGCGTCGAGATATTCGGTGTCCCAGTCGTTGGCCGTGGCCGGCAGGATGCGCGGATCGAGCGCGCGGGCCCGCGCATCGCCGCGCAGCTCGCACCCGCCGTCGAGGAGCGCGCCGACCACCTCCTGCGCGGCGGGGAACTGCGCGTCGAGCAGCAGGGTCTCCATCGCCCCGCAGATCCCGGTGCGGCGCAGCTTGGCGTTGAGCGCGATTCGCTTCGCCATCTCGGGATCGGCGGCGGAATGGAGGTAGGTGTGGCAGATCCCGTCGAGGTGGGCGAGCACGGGCACCCGCGCATCGGCCTGGACCCGGGCGACAAGGCTCTTGCCCCCGCGCGGCACGATCATGTCGATGAGGCCCGCCGCCGTCAGCATGGCCCCGACCGCCGCGCGGTCCTGCGTGGGCACGAGCTGCACGGCCGCGGCGGGCGCGCCGGCCGTCGCCAGCCCGGCCTGGAGCGCGGCCAGGATCGCGCGGTTCGAATTCACCGCCTCGCTCCCGCCGCGCAGCAGCACGGCATTGCCCGAGCGGAAGCACAGCGCGGCGGCGTCGGCGGTCACGTTGGGGCGGCTTTCGTAGATGATCCCGATCAGCCCGATCGGCACCCGCACCCGGCTGAGCCGGAGGCCGTTGGGCCGCTCGGCCCGGTCGATCGTCTCGCCCACCGGATCGGGCAGGCTCGCGACCTGGTCGACCGCATCGGCGATCCCGGCAAGGCGGGCGGGATCGAGCTTCAGCCGGTCGAGCATCGCCGGGGTCAGGCCGTTCGCCTCGCCCGCGGCAAGGTCGCGCGCATTGGCGGCGAGAATCTCGCCTTCCGCGTCGCGCAGCCCCTGGGCGGCGGCGCGCAGGGCGGCGGCCTTGGCCGGACTGTCGAGCCGCGCCAACTCACGCTGGGCGGCGCGGCCGGCCAGGGCCAGGCGCTCGACGAGCTGGTCGACGGTTTCGGATTCGGCGGAAAGAGCTTGGACAGACATGAGCGGCCCCTAGCACCGGCGCAGGCAAATGTCAGCCGGCCGCGAGGTTTGGCGGATAAAGGCCAAAGCCGGAACGAATCGGGACCAAAGCCTTGCCAAACCGTTTCGGGACCATTGTTCCCGCCCGATGCAACGATTCATCGTGCGACTCGTCCGGCTCAACGGGAATCCGGCAGCAGAAATGTTAACCGATTCGCTATGGCTCACGACACCTGCTAGCCGCGCCGCCACCTTACCGGAATATACCTAAAAGGGATCGAGTTGCAGAGACTGTCCGTCGGCGGGCTAGGGGATCGCCTGCGGACCTGGTTCCCGGATCGCGAGTTCTTCATGCGATCGCAAGGCCAGGTCCGTTTCATCAAGATTTCGTCCCGCGTCCAGATGATCGGCGCGGGCTTGGCCGTCGCCCTGACGGCCGCCTGGCTGCTGACCATGGCGGTCATGCTCGTCTCCCAGTACATCGCCACGCGCGACCGCCTGTCGCTGCTGAACCGCGAGGCCGCCGTCGCCACCTCGGCCAGCCGGGTGGCCAGCTATCGCAAGGACATCGACAGCGTCGCCGCCGACATCAAGCAGCGCCAGGACGTGCTCGACCAGTTCGTCCAGACCTATCTCGGCGACCTTCCCGCCGCTCAAGCCGGCGAAACCGTATCGGATTCGAGCGGAGAAGCCGCGCAGACGGTTCGGAAGGTCAGCGCCCTGATCCCCGAGGCCGCCGGCCTGGCCCAGGTCGAGGCGCGCCAGCTCGCCTTCGTCGAGGCGCTGACCCGCCTGGCCGACCGCCGCTCCGCCCAGGCTTCGGCCGCGATGCGCAAGCTCGGGCTCGATCCCGCCATGGCCCTCGCCCGGCTCGACGATCGCAGCGCCCAGGGTGGTCCGCTGATGCGACTCAGCACCTCGGCCGACGGCTCGCTCGATCCGCGCTTCCAGCGCCTGGGCCTCAGCCTGGCGCGGATGGAGGCGCTCGAGGACGGATTGAAGAGCATTCCGCAGGTCCTGCCGGCCAGCCTGGAATTCATCTCCTCCGGCTTCGGCTATCGCAGCGACCCGTTCAGCGGCGAGGGCGCGTTCCACGCCGGGCTCGACTTCAAGGGCCCGATCGGTGCGCCGATCTATGCCGCGGCGGAAGGCACCGTCACCTTCGCCGGGGTTCGGCAGGGCTACGGCAACTGCGTCGAGATCAGCCACGGCAACGGCCTGCTGACCCGCTACGCCCACATGTCCGCATTCCGCGCCCAGGTCGGCCAGCAGGTCGCAGCCGGCGCGGTGATCGGCGCGATCGGCAACAGCGGCCGCTCGACCGGACCCCATTTGCATTTCGAGGTGCGGATCAACGACCGTCCGGTCAATCCGCGCCCCTTCCTGGAGGCAGCGCCCCATGTTCTCGAAGAAGCCCGCGGCAAAGGACCAGCCGCCCATCACCAGGCCGGGAGGTAGTTCGATGAGTGGAGGAACCTTTTCCGTCTTCGGCCCCGACGTCACGATCAAGGGCGATGTCGCGGCCAGCGCCGACCTGCACATCGACGGCCGGGTGGAGGGCGACATCTCCTGCTCCTCGCTGGTCCAGGGCCAGTCGAGCGAGGTCGTCGGCGCAATCCGGGCCGAAAGCGCGCGCCTGGCCGGCACGGTGCGCGGCTCGATCACCGCGAGCGAGCTGGTGATCCTCAAGACCGCGCGGATCGAGGGCGACGTGCATTACGACGCCCTGACCATCGAGCAGGGCGCCGCGGTCGACGGCCGCTTCGCCCACCGCGTCCACGCCCCGGCGGACACCGCGCCGCTGGGCGACGACGGCGAGCC
>CAZFPW010000302.1:0-3115 GCA_964520765.1 uncultured Novosphingobium sp. | reverse complement strand
AGTTCCATCAGCACCAGCTCGGTATGCTCCGAGGCCTGGGGCGAGCGCGTGGTTTCCAGCGGCTCGCCGTCCCACTGCACCGGGCCGCGCACCAGCTTGAGCGGATTGCCGTCGGCGCCTTCGACCTCGATGATCATGTCGTTGGCCAGCGCCTGCTCGTCCTCCAGCAGCTCCTTGAAGCTCTGCACCGGGGCCCATTGACCCTTCATCGTCTGGAGGTGCTTCTTCCAGTAGGAGAAGGGATGCTTGGCGAAGGCCTCGACCATCAGGTCGCTGGCCGCCTTGGCATTCTTGAACAGCTCGACCGGCTCGGAGAAGCGCGGATCGTCGGCCAGCTCGGGCAGGCCGATATGCTCGAAGGTATCGCGGATCAGGCCGGTCGGGCTGTTGATGCACAGGTTGATCGTGCCGCCGTCCGAGGTGCGGTAGTTGCCATTGAACGGGCTGCGCAGCGAGCCGCCCGACACCGGCATGGTGTTCTTGGTCGCGATGCCCGTCTCCATGAGCTGAGCCAGCACTGCCCCGCACGCCCACCAGGCCGAACTGAGCAGTGAGACATCGAGAACCTTCGCCTCGCCGGTCTTCTCCCGGTGGTAGAGCGCAGCCGAGAGTCCTCCCGCAATGAACATCGCCCCGATCGAATCACCGAAGGCGGGGGCGCCCTGGCCGAGCGGTCCTTCGAGCTCTGGGGGTGTCATGGCATCGGCGATGCCGCTGCGTGCCCAGAAGGCCGTGCCGTCGAAACCGCCCTTCTCCCGCTCCGGCCCCTTCTCACCGAAGGCGCTGCCGCGCGCGTAGATGATGTTCGGGTTGACCGCGCGGATATGCTCCACGTCGAACTTGTTCTTCTGGCGAACCTGCGGGAGGTAGTTGGTCAGGAAGACGTCGGCCGACTTCGCCAGCTCATAGAGCACCTCCTGCCCCTCGGGCGTCGCCAGGTCGATGCCGACCGAGCGCTTGCCGCGATTGGGATGCTCGATCAGGGTATGGCGCAGCGGATCGAGCTGGACCCCGCCCATGTTGAGGAAGCCGCGCTGGGTATCGCCGCGCACCGGATGCTCGACCTTGATGACGTCGGCGCCCCAGTCGGCCATGATGCCGCCCGCCGCCGGAACGAACGTGAACTGCGCGACCTCCAGGACGCGGACGCCTTCCATTACCTTGCCCATCTGCTCGGATATCCTCTCGTAGTCGCCGTCAGCCCGCGGCTGCCGGAATGAAGCTGTGATCGTCGCGCACGCGGATATTGAGCAACCGCACGCCCGCCTCGCCTGCATGGAAGCTATAGGGCGTCCTGGCCGGAATGAACATCGAACCGCCGGCTTCCAGCACATGATCGCCCCAGCGCAGCGAACCCTCGACCACATAGATGATCTCGCCCAGGTCGTGGCTGTGCGGCGCGATCAGCGTGTGGGGTTCCAGCCGCATCTCCAGGAGCTGCGGCGTCTCGGCATCGCCGGCCTCGTGGAAGGCCAGATACCCCTCCAGCTCGGTCGAATCGATGTGATCGCGCATCCAGCCCATCTCGATGTCGCCGATCCTGCGCCAGGCCAGATTTTCGGGCCGATGAACACGGAATGCCATTGCTCGCACCTCTCGATCGCGGGAGTGATGAAGCGGCCTTAGCCCGCGCCGGAGTTGACCGTCTCACGCGGCCCGGACAATCTTTCGCGCGGAACGGCCATGGACATCTCGGCACTCAACGTAGGACTTTCGACGCTGGTCGACCCGGCACGGCGGCCCGCCGCCGGCGCGGTCATCCAGGATGCCTACGATTTCGATTCGCCGTGGCACCACCACGACATGCATCAGATCCAGTACGCCTTCGAAGGCTCGATCGAGCTGGAGGACCGGAACGGGCGGCACCTGCTGCCCCGCAACATCGCCGGCTGGATTCCCGCCGGGGTGGAGCATCGCAACTCCATCCATCGCGTCCGCTCCGTCTCGATCCTGCTTGCACCCGGCATGGTCGCGGACGCGGGCAACCGGGTCCGCGTCATCAAGGTATCGCCGCTGATGCGCGAGATGATGGCCGAGGCCATGCGCTGGCCGATCCGCGGGCCACAGGACGAGACCGGCCAGGCGTTCTTCGCGGCGTTCGGCCGGCTGTGCGGCGAATGGATCGCGCACGAAGCGCCGTTTTCCCTGCCCAGCTCCACCGATGCCCGGGTCGCCGCGGCGATGGCCCATACCCGCGACAACCTGGTCACGGCGACCCTGCCCGGCGCGGCCGGGGCGGCGGGCCTGTCGGAACGCACCCTGCGCCGCCGTTTCCAGTCCGAGCTGGGCATGGGCTGGGACGACTATCGCCGCCGCGCGCGATTGCTCACCGCGGTCGAGGCGCTGAGCGACACAAGCCGTTCGGTCGCCCAGATCGCCGCCGATGTCGGGTTCGAGAGCCAGAGCGCCTTCGCCAAGGCGTTTCAGCAATTGACTGGAGAGACCCCGCGCGCCTTCCGCAGCCGCTCGGAGGGGAAGCCCGGCCGCGCGTAATCCGCCGGCTCAGAACGGAATGTCATCGTCCAGGTCGTCGGCGAAGCCGCCGCGCGCGCCACCGCCCGAGGACGAGCCGCCCGACGAGGAACCGCCGCCACCCCAATCGTTGCCGCCGCCGGAGCGCTGACCGCCACCCCAGTCGCCACCGCCCGAACGCCCGCCACCCGACGAGCCGCCCCAGTCACCGCCGCCGCCGCCACGCTGGCCGCCGCCCTGGGCGCCGTCGAGCATGGTCATCACCGCGCCCGGCCCCTGGAGCACGACCTCGGTCGTGTAGCGGTCCTGGCCCGACTGGTCCTGCCACTTGCGCGTGCGGAGCTGGCCTTCGAGATAGACCTTGCTGCCCTTGCGCAAAAAGCGCTCGGCCACGCCGACCAGGCCTTCGGAGAAGATCGCGACGTTGTGCCACTCGGTCCGCTCCTGGCGGTCGCCGGTGTTGCGGTCCTTCCAGCTTTCCGAGGTCGCGATCCTGAGGTTGCAGACCCGGCCTCCGTTCTGGAACGACTTCACCTCGGGGTCCGCCCCGAGATTGCCGACCAGGATGACCTTGTTGACGCTGCCTGCCATCGAATCGCTTCCTCTGATTTTCGAGGCCCGGAGGTAATGCCTGCGCCGGGCG
>CAZFPW010000301.1:0-3133 GCA_964520765.1 uncultured Novosphingobium sp. | reverse complement strand
TCAGCCCGATCCCGCCCATCAGCAGGCCCGCGCCCATCGTCACCACGGCGATGGTGGCGACGGCGAGGGCGATCCGCACCGCCTTGCGCGTGGCATGGAGCCGCCGCCGCTCGGCCGAACGCCGCCCGATCGGCTGGACGCGCCGTCCGCCCGCGCGTTGGTTGGCGAGCACGGCGCGGGCTTCGGCCAGGGTGCGGTCGGGGTCGTTCATCGGTTCCTCCCCCACCGGGGGAGGGGGGCCGCCGCGAAGCGGGGGTGGAGGGGGCGCGTCCGAAGGTGCGGCGCCTGGGGCGCCCCCTCCGTCAGCCCTTTCAGGGCTGCCACCTCCCCCGGAAGGGGAGGATTTCGGCGCTTCACCCCCATCACCCTTCCAGGCTCAGCAGCGGGCTTTCGCTCACGGCGTCCTTGGCCTGGGCGGCGCCTTCGGCGCGGGCGATGTAGCCCTTCGACTTCTCGACCTCGTTCGACAGGGTATCGACCGTCTGCTTCATCGCGCCCAGCGCCTTCATCTTGAAGGTGTCGATCGAATCCATCGTGTCGTAGATGTTCTGGAAGGCGCGTTGCAGCGTCTCCAGCGGGATGGTGGAGCTGGCCGCCTGCTCGTGGATCTTGGCGGTCTGGTCGCGCAGCAGGGCCCCGGTCGAATCGATGATGTCGGCCGTGGTCTTGTTGAGCGCGGTGATCTGCTGGAGCACCAGGCGCTGGTTGGTCATCGCCTCTGCCACGGTGACGGCGGTGCGCAGCGCGCCGACCGTGGTGGTGCTGGCGCGGTCGACGCCCTTCACCAGCTCGACGTTGTTCTTCTTGACCAGATCGAGCGCGAGGTAGCCCTGGACCGATACGGCCATCTGGGTCAGCAGGTCCTGGGTGCGCTGGCGGGTGTAGAACAGCGCGCTTTCGCGGATCGCGCGGGCCTTGGCCGGGTCGGCCGCGTCCAGCTCGGCCGCCTTGTCCTCCAGCCGGGCATCGAGCGTCTTGGAGATGTGGATCATCTGCTCGAGCTGGCCCATCGCCTCCCACAGCTTGGCCCGCTCGACGTCGATGGCGGCATTGTCCATCAGCAGCTCGTCCTTGCCCGAGGCGAGGTGACCGAGGATCGACTGGATGTGCCCTTGCGCCGACTGGTACGAGTTGAAGTAGCGCTTCAGGCTGTTGCCGAAGGGGATGACGCCCAGGATCTTGCGCCCGGTGGACAGCTTGCCCTGCTTGCCGGGGTCGAGCGTTTCCACGACCTTGCGCAGCTCGGCCAGGTTGGCGCCGACGCCGCTATCCTTGTCCATCGCGCGGACCGGACGGTCGAGGAAGCGGTTGGACATGCTGGCCGCGGCGGCGATTTCCTTGCGGCCCATGCTGGTGAGCTGGTCGACCCGCTTGCCGAACTCGGGCGAGTTCACGTCCTGCGCGACGAGATCGGCGACGAAGGCGTCGACCTTGGCGTCGAGCGCGCTCCTGTTCTCCTCCGACACTGGGACGAGACCGGCGGCCTGGGCCGGGGCGACGGCCGGCACCGGATCGGGCGGGGTGAGCTGAATGGTCGCTTCGGCGGTCTGGGTGGGAGTGCTGGCCATGAGGATAGGCGTTCCTGGTTGCGTCGGTTGGCCGCAACATGCGGGATCGCGGCCGGATCGGCAACTGTATTAGTGTTGTAAGACACGCCCCGCAAGGGAGCGGCGGGTGGCGAACCGCCGCTGGACAATCGCAGGTGATGGGCTACGCCCCAGTAAAAGCGAGAGTGCCAAAAGCGAGGGTGGGGAGTGCGTGATGGGTGAGAAGATGACGCCGGCGCAGGAGTGGCGGCGCGGCTGGACGATGGTCATGGCGGCCTTCGTCGGCTTCTCGTTCTTCTCGGTCATGGCCGCCTCGACCGGCATGTTCATGGAGCCGCTGGGCCGGGAATTCGGGTGGAACCGCACGCAGACCTCCTCCGGCGTGTCGATCGCCGGGATCATCACCGCCGTGCTTTCGCCCTTCTTCGGCATCCTGATCGACAAGTGGGGCACGCGCCGGCTGGCCCTGCCGGGGCTGGCCGTGATGTCTGTGCTGATCGCCCTGTTCGCGTTCAACAACGGCTCGTTCGCGCTGTGGACCGGGATGTGGCTGGTCTATGGCCTGGTCGCCCTGTCGATCAAGTCGACGGTCTGGTCTACCACCGTGGCCGCCGGGTTCGAGAGCGCGCGCGGGATGGCGCTGGGCGTCATGCTCTGCGGCACGGCCTTCGCCCAGATGATCGCGCCGCCGCTGACCAACTGGCTGATCGTCGAGTTCGGCTGGCGGCTGGCCTTCGTCTGGCTGGGGCTCGGCTGGGGCGCGATCGCCCTGGCGGTCTGCATCCCCTTCCTGCACGATCTGCACCTCAAGGGGCGCCACGGCGCGGACGGTGCGCTCCGCTCTCCGGCCCGGCTTTCCGGCCTGACCGTCGCCCAGGCCTGGCGGGACCGGGCGCTGTGGCAGATCGGCATCTCGACCTTCCTGATGATGCTCCTGACCATCGGCCTGATGATCCACCAGTTCCAGATCATGGTGGAAGCCGGCGTCAGCCGCGCCAGCGCGGCCTGGCTGACCAGCCTGTTCGGGCTCGGCGGGATCGTCGGCAAGCTGCTGACCGGCGTGCTGATCGACCGCTATTCGCCAAACTGGGTGGGCGGCCTGACCCTGGCCTCCTCGGCGCTGGCCTTCCTCCTGCTGATGAGCGAGTTCGCCACGCCGACGCTGATCGTGGTCGCCATGGCGGTCAACGGCTATGCCTCGGGCACCAAGCTGCAGATCACCGGCTATCTTTCCACGCGTTATGCGGGCCTCAGGAACTTCGGGAAGATCTTCGGGATGATGGCCGCGGTGATCGCCCTCGGGACCAGCCTGGGGCCGCTGCTGGCCGGATATATCCATGACGCGACCGGCAGCTACAACCTGTTCCTGATCGCCGGGGTGATCGGCTCGATCGTCAGCGGCCTGCTGATCATCACCCTGCCGCGCTATCCGGCCTTCGACGAGAACGAGGACGATCCGGCGCGCGACTTCGCCTGAGGGCGCGCAGTCCCCACGAAAACGGGCGAGCCGGTTGCCCGGCCCGCCCGCCTGCGACCCTATCCTGTAGGGTTTATTCGGCCGGCGGCCCTGCCGGAGCCGGGGCGGT
>CAZFPW010000300.1:0-3164 GCA_964520765.1 uncultured Novosphingobium sp. | reverse complement strand
CGTTATTCACGGCTCGGCAGACCTTAATCCCGCGTCATATATCCGTCGATCGGATTGAGAATCGAACTCAGTCGATGGGCGGTATTTTCAGGACCGACAAGCTTCTCGAGCGATTCAATGCGTTTGCGCGCCGCATCCGGGTCGTCCACTGTTGTCGTCGCGGCGGACGGAGGCGGCAAGATTTCCGAGAAATAGGTGATGCGAGGCCGACGATCAACCGCTCGGTTCGGCGGGATGCGCGGGTTTCACGGCGTCGAGATCGACCTTCGCTTCCCTTTCCCACAAGCGCAGCCTTCTACAGGCCTTGAGCAGGGCATCCACCGCCGGCTTGCCATCGAGCCTGATACAGCCCTCATCCAGATCGTCCGCCAAGCCTGCCTTGTCCAGCAACGCCTGGACTTCCGGCGAATATCCAATGAACTTGCAGTGGGCGAAGGCATCGGTGACGAAGTCCTTGGCGGTGGCGTCGCCCGCCAGCAGGGCTGCTCCTTCCGGCGAGGCGATCACCGCCACCGCGTCGAACAGCACGGACGGGCCGCCGTCGATCTTCTGCTTGGCGGCGACGGCGGTGCCGTCGGAGAGTGTTACGCCGCCGATCTTCGGCGCGACGACCTCATATACCGCCTGCTCCTTCTCCACCGCGGCGACCAACGCGTTGAACAACGCCGCGTCGGCGCCGTCGGTGGCGAGGATGCCGAACTTGCGCCCGACGAAGCTCTTGGGGCCGTTCTTGACGATGCTGAGCGCGTCCGACGGCGGCAGGTCGGCGACGACGGGCCGCGCGGCCTTGGCGGGCTCGGGGAGCGGAAGGCCAAGCCCGTTCGCGACGGTCGCCGCCAGCCCCTCGTCGATATGGCGCAGGTGCGAGACGACGCGCGAGCGGATGTCCGGGCGCTCGCACTTGCTAAGCTCGAACACCAGCGCATCCCCCAGGTGCTTTTGCTCGATCGGCGTCTGGCTGATGTAGAACTGCCGCGCCTGGCTATAGTGATCGGCAAAGCTTTCCGGCCGCAGCCGCGCCTTGGGGCCGCTCGCCTCGGCGGCAAAGCTGCGGAAGCCGCGGACCGGGTCCTCGCGCGGCCCTCCCTCGGCGCCCCAGCTGTTGGGCTCGTAGTTGGCGCGGCCGACGGGGTTGCGCATCGCCATATGCCCGTCCTGCTGGAAATGGGCGAAGGGGCACTTGGGCGCATTGATCGGAATATGGGTGAAGTTGGGGCTGCCCAGCCGCTTGAGCTGGGTATCGAGATAGGAGAAGTTGCGGCCCTGGAGCAGCGGGTCGTTTGAAAAGTCGATGCCGGGCGGCACGTTCTGGGTGCAGAAGGCGACCTGCTCGGTCTCGGCGAAGAAATTGTCGACCAGGCGGTCGAGTACCAGCCTGCCCACCACCTGCACCGGCACTTCCTCTTCCGGGATGATCTTGGTGGGATCGAGGACGTCGAAGGCGAACCTCTCGGCGAAATCCTCGTCGAAAAGCTGCAGGCCCAGCTCCCATTCCGGGAAGTCGCCGCCGGCGATTGCGTCCCACAGGTCGCGGCGATGGAAGTCGGGATCGGCGCCGTTGATCTTGACCGCCTCGTTCCAGGCGACCGACTGCAGGCCGAGCTTCGGCTTCCAGTGGAACTTGACGAAGGTCGAGCGGTCCTTCGCATCGAGCAAGCGGAAGGTATGAACGCCGAAGCCTTCCATGAAGCGGAAGGAACGGGGGATTGCCCGGTCCGACATCTGCCACATGACCATATGGAAGCTTTCCGGCGTCAGCGAGATGAAGTCCCAGAAATTGTCGTGGGCCGACTGCGCCTGAGGGAATTCCCGGTCGGGCGCGGGCTTCACCGAGTGGACGAGATCGGGGAACTTGATCGCATCCTGGATGAAGAACACCGGGATGTTGTTGCCGACGATGTCCCAGTTGCCTTCCCTGGTGTAGAGCTTGACCGCGAAGCCGCGCACGTCGCGCGCGAGGTCGAACGAGCCCTTGGCCCCCGCGACAGTGGAGAAGCGCACGAAGGCGGGCGTGCGTTCGCCGACCCGCTGGAAGATGTCGGCGCGCGTGACCTTGGAAAGGGACTTGGTCAGTTCGAAATAACCGTGCGCGCCATAGCCGCGGGCATGGACCACCCGTTCGGGAATGCGCTCGTGGTCGAAGTGGAAGATCTTCTCGCGGAAGTGGAAGTCCTCCATCAGCGCGGGGCCGCGCGCGCCCTGGCGCAGCGTATTTTGGTCGTCGGCGACGGGCGCTCCCTGCGAGGTGGTCAGAGCCGCGACCTCGCCGCCGGCCACTTGGTGGGTTTCACCGCCCGAACCCTGCTGCTCGGCATAGCTGGCTTCCATCTTCGCCCCGGGCGCCTTGAGCGCCTTCTTCGCCGACTCTCCGGGCTTCTTTCCCTTGGTGGCCATGACATCTTCTCCTTGCCTTCCGCTTCAGGCCGATCCGTCAGTCGGTCGCCTGGAGCGAGTGATTGTCCTGATCGCGCAGCCAGTTGTGCGCCTTCGTTGCCGCGAAGAAGCCGGACACGCCGCTGTCCTTCACCGCCGCGACATTGTGCGTCTCGGGCATCCTGAGCGTCCTGCTCCCGCCGTCGTGAACCACCAGCACATCGCGGCGATAGCGGGCGAGGTAGAGCGCGGCGGTCAGGCCTGCCGGACTGGCGCCGATGACGATGACCTCCGCTGCGTCGGAGGCGGGCATGTCAGGCCGCTAGGAAGTTCACGGCGCGAGGCTTTGCAAGCGGCAGGCCGCCATTCTCCGCCTCGGCCAGCAACTCCTCCTTGCGCGCCGCCTTGAGCAACGCGATCGCATCGGTGAATTGCGCTTTGGGCATTGGCTCGCTCCCATTGTGCCGGTCTGTGCTTGAAGGCCCGAAGCGGCATCCGGTTCCGTGCGAACGACTCGCAAAGAACGCCCATCCAACAGGGCCTATTCAGTCTTTCGACGACGGCTCTCACGATTGCCGGACAATGGTTTCGAGAGGCAGGCGGCACGAACCTCAGGTGACGAGGTCAGACCGCCATTCACCATCATGCCCCCTGGCCAGCTTCCACGTCTTGGACGGGATCACCGTGCCCTTGGCAGTGCGATAGAGGGGAACGGTCAATTCGATCTCGTCGCCCGAGGGTTGCCATTCGCCCATGACCGTCACCCCATCGCCGAACTCGACGAGGCATTC
>CAZFPW010000299.1:0-3195 GCA_964520765.1 uncultured Novosphingobium sp. | reverse complement strand
CTCACGCCGCCTTGCGCAGCTTCTCCAGCTTCTTGAGCGCCATCTGCCGCTTGAGCCGGCTCAGGTGGTCGATGAACAGCACGCCTTCCAGATGGTCCATCTCGTGCTGGAGACAGGTGGCCATCAGACCCTCCATCGCCTCTTCGTGGACCGTGCCGTCGATATCCTGCCAGCGGGCGCGGATCGTGGCGGGGCGTTCGACCTCGGCATAGATCTCGGGCACCGAGAGGCACCCTTCGTTGTAGAGCGAATGCTCCTCCGACGGATCGAGGATCTCGGGGTTGATGAACACCCGCGGCTCGCGCTTGACCGGCCGATGGGTGTGCTCCTCCCCGCCGTGGGCGGTGCAGACCTCGGGCTCGGCATCGGGGTCCTCCGGCTGGAGGTCGATCACCAGGACGCGCAGCGGCACGCCGACCTGGATCGCGGCGAGGCCGATGCCGGGGGCGTCGTACATCGTCTCGAACATGTCGGCGACGAGCGTCTTCAATTCGTCGTCGAACGCTTCGACGGGCTTCGACACCACCTTGAGGCGGGGATCGGGGACTTCGAGGATTTCGCGGATAGCCATGCGCGCGAGATAGGTCGGCGCGGGGCCGGCTGCAAGCCATCTCCCCACCAGGCCCCACCCCACCGTTCCCGAGCGGATCGCCGCGAATTCGGCGCGACATTGCAAATTGACCGCACCCCGCTGGAAATGTTAATTATTTGGTAACCATGTTATCGGGCGGGAACCGGGGGATACGATCTTGACGCAGAACGTGAAGAGCACCGCGCTTTATCCGGCCGATCGGGCCTGGGACCGCGAAGGACGGGGCAGCCCGCATGTCGGCGTCCTCGTCGGCGGGCCGGGCGCGCGGGCGCAGCAGATCGAATATTCGATCGTCTTCTACCTGTTCCAGGGCGCGGGCGGCATCGCCGGCATCTGGTGGGCGCTGACCCGGCCGACGAGCTGGGTCGAATGGTCGGCCTTCATCACCGGCTACCTGCTGATCAACTTCGGCGTGGGCGTCGGCTATCACCGCTATTTCACCCACCGTTCGTTCGAGACGCATCGCTGGATGCAGATCGTTCTCGGCACCCTCGGCCAGATGGCCTCGATGGGGTCGATCATCAACTGGGTAGCCGATCACCGCCGCCACCACGCCTTCGCCAACGTCAAGGGCGATCCCTACGGCCCGAAGATCGACGGCTACGGCCGCCCGCAGACCGGGTTCAAGGCCTGGGCGATGTCGCACCTCGGCTGGCTGCACGACAACACCTATTCGGACTGGAACGTCTACGCCAAGGGGCTGGTCGACGATCCCTATCTCATGTTCCTGCATCGCACGCGCTATTTCTGGGCGGTCGCCTCGATGATCCTGCTGCCGGCGGCCTGGGCCCTGGTCTTCGGCGGGCCGGAGCACGTGATCCCGACGATCCTGATCGGCGGCTGCCTGCGCTGCTTCCTGTTCTCCAATTCGGTCGCGGCCAACAACAGCCTGGCGCACCGCTGGGGCTACCGTCTGTTCGACGAGCGCAGCGAGGCCCGGAACAACTGGTTCTGCGCGATCATCTCGCTGGGCGACGGCTGGCACAACGCCCACCACGCCCAGCCGCGCATCGCCAGCAACAAGGTGAAGTGGTGGGAGTTCGACTTCAACGGGTCGACCATCCACCTGATGGAGAAGCTGGGCCTGGCCTGGGACGTCCGCCGCCGCTCGAAGGCCGAGCTGGAGCTGACCGCCAAGCCCGTCTACGCCACGCCCAACCAGGCCGCGCCCGATCACTACGACGACGAGTACCTGGTCGAGCCGGCCAGCGCCGCCGAGGGCAAGTCGGGCGGCCTGATGTTCCGCGAGGACAAGGTGGCGGCCGAGCCGCTGGCAGCGCCGGCGACCGAGCGCGAGGACGCCAGGGTCGGCTGACCAGCATCCATCTGCCGTTACTCCGGACTTGATCCGGGGTAACGTAGCTTTGGAATGCAGCGGCAGACTTAAGAAACCGGCCGTCGCGCCCTGAGTGCCTGGGCCAGGGTGCCCTCATCGAGGTAGTCCAGCTCTCCGCCCACCGGCAGGCCGTGGGCGAGTTGGGTGGTCCGCACGGGATAGGTCTCCAGCCGCTCGGCGATGTAGTGGGCGGTGGTCTGTCCTTCGAGCGTGGCGTTCATGGCCAGGACCACCTCGTCGATCCCGCCGGCGGCGACGCGCTCGATCAGCTTGCCGATGGTCAGATCCTCGGGCCGCACCCCGTCCAGGGCCGAAAGCCGCCCGCCAAGCACGTGGTAGCGCCCGGTGAACAGCCGCGCGCGGTCCAGTGCCCAGAGGTCCGCGACGTCCTCCACCACGCAGAGCGCGCGCTGGTCGCGCCGCTCGTCGGCGCAGATCGCGCAAGGGTCGGTGGTGTCGACATTGCCGCAAGTCCGGCATTCGACCAGGCGGCCCTGGATCGTACTCAATGCGTCGAGCAACTGGACCAGCGCCGTCTCGCGCCGCTTGATGAGCCACAGCACCGCGCGCCGCGCGGAACGGGGCCCGAGCCCCGGCAGGCGGGACAGCGCGCCAGTGAGCGCCTCGATCTCTTGCGATGCCATGATGCGGCAGATAGGGCCTCACCTGCTTGAGAGGAAGTCCATGCGCATCATCTTCATGGGAACGCCGGAATTCGCCGTGCCGGCGCTGGTCGCGCTGGCCGAGGCGGGGCACGAGATCGTCGCGGCCTATACCCAGCCGCCCCGCCCCGGCGGGCGGCGCGGCAAGGAGCTGACCCCCTCCCCCGTCCACCACGCGGCCGAGGCGCGCGGGATCGAGGTGCGGCACCCGACCTCGCTGAAAGGCGCGGAGGAGCAGGCCGAGTTCGCGGCGCTGGACGCCGACATCGCCGTGGTCGCCGCCTATGGCCTGATCCTGCCGCAGGCGGTGCTGGATGCGCCGAAGCACGGCTGCCTCAACCTTCACGGCTCGCTGCTGCCGCGCTGGCGCGGCGCGGCGCCAATCCAGCGGGCGATCCTGGCGGGCGACGCGGAAACCGGCGTCGGGATCATGCGGATGGAGCGCGGGCTGGATACCGGGCCGGTGCTGCTGGAAGGACGCATCCCGGTGGACGGCAAGACCGCGGGCGAGCTGACCGCGGAACTGGCGAACCTGGGCGCGCGGCTGATCGTCGAGGTGCTGGCGGACCTTGCCGCCTATCCCGAGGTGCCGCAGGGCGCGGACG
>CAZFPW010000298.1:0-3230 GCA_964520765.1 uncultured Novosphingobium sp. | reverse complement strand
CCAATGCCGCCGACCTCCCGCGCGAGACGATCGCGGAAGTGGGCGGCGAGGCCGACGACCTGCGCAAGATCAAGGGCCTCGGTCCCAAGCTGGTCGCCCTGTTGGGTGAGCTTGGCGTCCACCGCTTCGCCCAGATCGCCGCCTGGGACGATGCCGAGATCGATCGCATCGACGCGCAGCTCGGCACCTTCGCCGGCCGCATCCGCCGCGACAACTGGGTCGAGCAGGCGAAGTACCTCAGCGCGGGGGACGTCGCCGGCTTCGAGGGCAGGTTCGGCAAGCTCTAGGACGGAAAAATCGGCCATAGGCGTTGCGAACCGCTCGCAAATACAGCTAGATGTCCCGAGCTGGAATTATCTGAGGGGATATTTTCGTGTCACTGCGTGCGCTTGCAACCGCCCTCCTGGGCATCGCTTTCCTGGCCGGCTGCTCGGCCGGCGACAAGGAGTCCGGGGCCGGGGAGGTCAACCTCTATTCGGCGCGCCACTACGACAGCGATCTGCCGCTCTACGAACGGTTCACCAAGGAAACCGGCATCAAGATCAACCGGATCGAAGGCAATGCCGACCAGCTCATCGCCCGGATGAAGAGCGAAGGGGCGAACAGCCCGGCGGACCTGTTCATTACCGCCGATGCCGGCGCGCTGTGGCGCGCGCAGCAGGCCGGGCTGTTCCAGCCCGTGCAGTCGGACACGCTGAACGCGCGCATCCCGGCGAACCTGCGCGAGCCCGGCGGCAACTGGTACGGCGTCATGCGGCGCGCCCGCGTCGTCGCCTACGACAGCGCGAAGGTCCGCCCGGACGAGATCGACGACTACGAAAAGCTCGCCGGCCCGCGCTTCCGCGGCAAGATCTGCGTGCGGTCCTCGGACAGCATCTACAACCTCTCGCTGGTCGGCGCGCTGATCGAGGCCTGGGGCAAGGAGAAGGCCGAACAATGGGTGCGCGGCGTGGTCGCCAACATGGCGCGTCCGCCCGAGGGCGGGGACCGCGACCAGATCCGGGCGGTCGGCGCGGGCGTGTGCGAGGTCGCGCTGACCAACAGCTACTACTACATCCGCATGGCCAACGGTAAGGACGAGAAGGACCGCCAGGTCACCGAGCGCGTCAAGCTCGGCTTCCCTAGCCTCAACGGCCAGGGCGCCCATGTGAACATCTCCGGCGGGGGCATCGCCGCCCATGCGCCGAACAAGGACAACGCGCTGCGCTTGCTGGAGTTCTTCGCCTCGGCCGACGCGCAGCGGCACATCGCGGCCAACAACAACGAATTTCCCGCTTCGCCCGATGTCGAGGCGCCGGCCCCGGTCGCGACCTATGCGGACTTCGCGGCCAACCCGATGAACGTCGCCGCCTTCGCCGCGCGCCAGCCGGAAGCGCAATCGCTGATGAGCGCGGCGGGGTGGCGCTAGCGGCGGCTCCGGCGCTCTCGCGTCCGCGCTTCTCCGCTCTGCGCGCCCTGGCCCTGTTCGCCGGGCTGGTGGCCGTGCTGCCGCTGGCCGGCGTCGTCGCGGCGGCCCTGTTCGGCGAGACCGCCGACATCGCCGCCCGCGACATCCTGCGCTATGCGGCGACTTCGGCCTGGCTCGCCCTGCTGGTCGGCGTCGTCACCGCCATTCTCGGCACGGCGGCGGCGTGGCTGATCGTCATGCACCGCTTCCCCGGCCGCGACCTTTTCGCCTGGGCGTTGGCCCTGCCGCTGGCGGTTCCCGCCTTCGCGCTGGCCTATGCCTATGCCGACCTGTTCGACGTTGCCGGCCCCCTGCGGCTGTGGATGCGCGGCGCGCTGGGCGTGGACCTGCCCTTCGGAATGCGCGGCCTGGGCGGCGCGGTCTTCGTATTGTCCTGCGCGTTCTATCCTTACGTCTATCTCGCGATGCGCGCGGCGTTCCTCAACCAGTCGGTCAACGTGCTGGAAGCGGCGCGCACGCTTGGCTGCGACGGCTGGCGGGCCTTGTCGCGGGTGGCCCTGCCGATGGCTCGGCCGGCCCTGGCGGCCGGCGTCGCCCTGGCCGTGATGGAGACCCTGGCCGACTACGGCGCCGTCCAGTTCCTCAGCGTGCAGACGCTTACGACCGGCGTCGTGCGGGCCTGGTCGGTCTATGGCTCGACCGTCAGCGCCGCGCGCTTCGCCCTGCCACTGCTGGCCGCGGCCGCCCTGCTGCTGTGGATCGAGCGCCGGGGGCGGCGGGGGACCACGCACGAGGCGGGCAATGCCCGCTGGCGGGAGCTTCACGCCAAGGCGCTGCCGGGCGGCGCGGCATGGCTCGCCTCGGCGTTCTGCCTGCTGCTGGTCCTGCTGGGGCTGCTCCTGCCGGTGGGCTGGCTGGCGTGGAACGCACTCGATGCCGGTCCCGACTGGGCGCGTCTGTTCCGCGCCGGGATGCACAGCCTGGCGCTGGGCGCGGTCGGCGCGGTCGTGACCGTCGCGCTGGCGACCCTGCTGGCGCTCGGCACGCGCCGCCTGCCGTTGGCGGCGCGGCTCGCCAGCCTCGGCTATGCGACGCCGGGGGCGGTGATGGCGATCGGCCTCCTCGCGCCGGCGGGGGTGATCTGGACCCTGTTTCCCGGCGCGGGCCATGGCGTCGCGATTCTCCTGCTGATCTACGCCTATGCCGCCCGCCTGATGGCCGCCGCGGTCGAGCCGATCGACGCGGGCCTGACCCGCGTGACGCCCTCGATGATCCACGCCGCGCGCAGCCTCGGGCGCAGCGAGACGAAGGGCGCCCTTGCCGTTGAGCTGCCAGTGGCACGGGGCGCGATGCTGACGGCCGGGCTCATCGTCTTCATCGACGTGCTGAAGGAGCTGCCGGCGACGCTGATCCTGCGGCCGTTCGATTTCGATACCCTGGCGGTGCTCGCCAACAACTATGCCCTGGACGAGCGGCTGGAGCAGGCCGGCGCACCATCGATCCTGATCGTCCTGCTGTCCCTGCCGGCGGTGATCTGGCTGACGCGCAAGATTGCCCTCTCCCGGCCGGGCTCATAGGGAAAGGGGATGGGACCCGTCCTACTCGCCGCGCGTGACGTTTCGCGCGTCTATGGAGCGCGCAAGGCCGTGGCCGATGTGTCGCTGACGCTGCATGCCGGGCGGATCACCTGCCTGCTGGGGCCCTCGGGCTGCGGCAAAAGCACGCTGCTGCGCCTGATCGCGGGCCTAGAGCCTGTGGACGAAGGCGAGATCGAGGTGGCCGGGGCGAGCATGTCCGTGCCGGGCCGGACGGTCGCCCCCGA
>CAZFPW010000297.1:0-3242 GCA_964520765.1 uncultured Novosphingobium sp. | reverse complement strand
ATGTACAAGGCCTTCGAGATCGCCGGCTACAGCCGCGAGGACGTCGACACCAATTTCGCCGGCATGATCAACGCCTTCAAGTACGGCGCCCCGCCGCACGGCGGCTCGGCCCCCGGCGTGGACCGGATCGTCATGCTGCTGGCCGACGAGCCGAACATCCGCGAGGTCGTGGTCTTCCCGATGAACCAGAAGGCCGAAGACCTGATGATGGGTGCGCCGGGCAACGTCAGCCTCAAGCAACTGCGCGAGCTGTCGATCCGCATCGTCGAGCCGCAAAAATCCTGAGTTCCTCCCCGTTCGCAAAGCGAATGGGGAAGGGGGACCGCTCCGCGCAGCGGAGTGGTGGAGGGGGATGCCCCGCGCGATTCCCCCTCCGTCAGCCGCTGCGCGGCTGCCACCTCCCCATTCCCGCTGGCGCGGAAACGGGGAGGAACTAGAACTAGAAGGGGGCGTCATGCCGGAGGGACCGATGCAGCAGCAGATCTCCCTGATTACCCTTGGCGTCGCCGACGTGGAGCGCGCCAGGCGCTTCTACGTCGAGGGCTTCGGCTGGGCCCCGGTGTTCGAGATGCCGGAGATCGCCTTCTTCCAGATGAACGGCCTGGTCTTCGGCCTGTGGTCGGCCGAGGCCCTGGCCCAGGACATGAACCGCCCGGCCGCCGCGCCCGGCTCCATCGCGCTGGCCCACAATGTCGGCTCGGCGGAGGAGGTGGACGCGGTGATCGCCCGACTGGCCGCGGCCGGCGCCGCTATCCTGCGCCCTGGCGATGCGCCGCCCCACGGCGGCTATCGCGGCTATGTCGCCGATCCGGACGGCCACGCCTGGGAGATCGCCTGGAACCCCTCCTGGCCCATCGATTCCGAGGGTCACGTGCGTTTCTCGGCCTGAGTGGACGCCTCCGCCTCTTGCCAGCCCCCATTCCGCACAGTAGGGCGGCTTCCGATAATTTCATCTGCCGTTCACAAAAGGACCACTCCATGAGCGACACCGCTGACCGGGTTAAGAAGATCGTCGTCGAGCACCTCGGCGTTGAGGCCGACAAGGTTACCGAAGATGCCAGCTTCATCGATGACCTGGGCGCGGACTCGCTCGACATCGTCGAGCTGGTCATGGCGTTCGAGGAAGAGTTCGGCGTCGAGATCCCCGATGATGCGGCTGAGAAGATCAGCACCGTTTCGGATGCGATCAAGTACATCAACGACAACAAGGGCTGATCGACAGGCCTGGCTCATCGGAGCCCGGCCGCCGATCTTGTCGCAAGGCTTTGCCGTGCCGACATTGAAGCTATAGAGTTTCGGCAGGCCCGGCCTTTATGAGGCTGGGCCTGTTGCATTTCCGGTCCCTATAGGCATTCCAGGGCCTAACCCGTTGGATCGTAGAAGTTTCGGAGAATTGCATGCGTCGTGTCGTCGTAACCGGCCTTGGCCTCGTCACCCCCCTGGGCGCGGATGTCGAGACCGCGTGGAAGAACATCCTGGCCGGCAAGTCCGGCGCGGGCAAGATCACCCGGTTCGATGCCTCCGACCAGAAATGCCACGTCGCCTGCGAGGTGAAGCCGGCCGATCATGAATACGGCTTCGACCCCAACAAGCGCGTCGATCACAAGATCCAGCGCCAGGTCGATCCCTTCATCGTCTACGGCATCGACGCCGCGGGCCAGGCGATCGAGGACGCCGGCCTGACCGACATGGACGAGGCGACCCGCCTGCGCGCCGGCTGCTCGATCGGTTCGGGCATCGGCGGCCTACCGGGAATCGAGAGCGAATCGCTCGTCCTGGCCGAAAAGGGACCGGGCCGCGTCTCGCCCCACTTCGTCCACGGCCGGCTCATCAACCTGATCTCGGGCCAGGTCTCGATCAAGTACGGGCTGATGGGGCCGAATCATGCGGTCGTCACCGCCTGCTCGACCGGCGCCCACTCGATCGGCGACGCCGCGCGAATGATCCGCGACGACGATGCCGACATCATGCTGGCGGGCGGCGCCGAAGGCACGATCTGCCCGATCGGCATCGCCGGCTTCGCCCAGGCCCGCGCCCTGTCCACGAACTTCAACGACCAGCCGGAAAAGGCCAGCCGCCCCTACGACCAGGACCGTGACGGCTTCGTCATGGGCGAGGGCGCCGGCGTCGTCGTGCTGGAGGAGTACGAGCACGCCAAGGCCCGCGGCGCGAAGATCTACGCCGAGGTGGTCGGCTATGGCCTGTCGGGCGACGCCCACCACGTCACCGCCCCGCACCCCGAGGGCTCGGGCGCCTTCCGCTCGATGGAGATGGCGCTCAAGAAGGCCGGGATGAGCCCGTCCGACATCGACTACATCAACGCTCACGGCACCTCGACCCCGATGGGCGACGAGCTGGAACTGGGCGCGGTGCGCCGCCTGTTCGGCGATGCGATCGGCAACGTCTCGATGAGTTCGACCAAGTCGGCCATCGGTCACCTCCTGGGCGGGGCTGGCGCGGTCGAGACGATCTTCTGTATCCTCGCCATCCGCGACCAGATCGTGCCGCCCACGCTCAACCTCGACAACCCGAGCGAGAGCTGCGTTGGCGTCGACCTCGTTCCCTACAAGGCGAAGCAGCGCCCGGTTCGCGCCGCGCTCAACAACAGCTTCGGCTTCGGCGGCACCAACGCGAGCCTGATCGTCAAGGCGCTCTGAGCCGATGTCCTGGCGGGGTGGCCTGATCGTCGTCCTGTCCGGACTGTTGCTGGCCGGGGCGGCGTTCGTGGCGGCCCCTTGGTATCTTACTGGTCCCCTCCCGCGCGCGACCGCCTTCATCGTGCCCGACGGCTCCAGCCTGGCCTCCGTGGCCGTAAAGCTGGAGCGGGAGGGCGCGATTTCCTCGGCCCAGGGCTTCCGCCTGCGCGCCCGGCTGTTCGGCGGCGGCGCGCCGATCAAGGCCGGGGAGTTCATGCTGCCCAAGGGGGCGAGCGCCGCGAAAATCCTGGAAACGCTCCAGGGCGACGAGATCCTGCGCCGCTTCGTCACCGTGCCCGAGGGGATGCCCTCGATCATGGTCCACGAACGGCTGATGGCCCAGCCCTATCTGACCGGGGAGGTTCCCGTGCCGGCCGAAGGCTCGGTCCTGCCCGACAGCTACGATTTCCAGCGCGGCGAAGCCCGCGCGGCCGTGCTCGCCCGGATGCAGGCGGCGATGACCAGGACGCTGGGCGAGGCCTGGGCCAAGCGCGCCACCGACATCGCGGTCAAGACCCCGCAGGAAGCCCTGGCCCTGGCCGCGAT
>CAZFPW010000296.1:0-3244 GCA_964520765.1 uncultured Novosphingobium sp. | reverse complement strand
ACGGCGAGCAGCGGCATGCCGAGCACGGTGAAATGATCGCCTTCGATTCCCTGGAACAGCTGAACCCCCCGGCCTTCGATCCGAAACACCCCCACGCAGCCGGCCACCGCCGGCCACTCGTGATCGAGATAGCTTGTTATGAAGTCCTCGGAAAAGGCAACGACCTGCAATCGCGCGACAGCGGCATGACGCCAGATCACCACGCCGTCACGGGCGAGGGCGGCCGCGCTGTGGAGCCGCATGGTCTTGCCCGCGAAGAAGCGCAGGTGCGCCGCCGCATCCTCCCGCGTGGCCGGCTTGTCGAACCGGCGGCCGGCGACCTCGACCAGGGAATCGCTGCCCAGCACCAGCTGGCCGGGCCGCTCGCGCGACACGGCCAAGGCCTTCGCCTCGGCCAGGGCCAAAGCGATCGTCTCGGGCGCCGCGCCGGGAAGGCCGGCCTCCAGCGCGCGCTCGTCGAGGTCGGCGGGCACGGATTCGAACGGCACCCCGGCCGCTTCCAGCATCGCCCGGCGCGATCCGCTTTTCGAGGCGAGGACGAGCGGGGTCACAGCGCGCCCGTCCCTTCGGCCGTGCCGCCGCGCCGCTCGTTCAGCAGGTTGATGACCGCCGCAGCGGTTTCCTCGATCGAGCGGCGGGTGACGTCGATCACCGGCCAGCCGTTGTCGGCGAACATGCGCCGGGCATATTGAACCTCGCTCGCGACGTGATCCTGGTCGACATAGGCGGTATCCGGCGCCTGGTTGAGCGACAGTAGCCGGTTGCGGCGGACCTGGATCAGCCGCTCGGGCGCGGTGGTCAGCCCGACGACGAGCGGCTGACGCAGCCCGAACAGGGCGGGCGGCGGCGGGCTTTCGATCACGATGGGGATATTGGCCGTCTTGTAGCCGCGATTGGCGAGATAGATCGAGGTCGGCGTCTTCGACGTGCGCGATACCCCGGCCAGGACCACGTCGGCCTCCTCCCAGTTCTCCCAGCCGACGCCGTCGTCATGGGCGATGGTGAACTGGATCGCCTCGACCCGCGCGAAATAGGCCGCGTCCATCAGGTGCTGGCGGCCGGGCCGGGCCTTCGCCTCCTGCCCCAGGGTCTGCTCGAGCGCGTCGAGCACGGCATCGAAGGCGGAGACCACCGGCAGGCCCAGGCTGGAGCACTGGTCCTCCAACCGGTTGCGGATTTCCGGGTTGACCAGGGTGAACAGGACCAGCCCCGGATTGGCGGCGATGTCCGCCAGGACGCGTTCCAGGTGCTGGAGCGAACGGACCATCGGCCAGAAATGGCGCGTGACCTCCGCATCGTCGAACTGGGCGAGCGCGGCCTTGGCGATCATCTCCAGCGTCTCGCCGGTGGAATCCGACAGAAGGTGCAGGTGCAGGCGGGACATGGAGAGGCTTCTGGGGGCTGTGGATAGTTGCCCGCATAAACCACGGGAGGGGCGGGCTGACAACTTCGGCGGCGGATTCCATGCCCGGTCCGGGATCTGCGATGCGCCCCTTGTGGACAGGTGGACAGGCCTATCCCCAGCCTGTGGATAGCGGGCAGAACCATCCTTTGACGCGGGCCTGTGCGGATTCGGCCGCGCGCATGGCCCTGTTCAAGCCGGGACAAATCGGGCAGGGGCGCGCTGTGCCCGATATCCACAGGACCAACAGACTCCTGAATCCTTTAATAAGAATCTCTTTATTTTGATTAGAGGACCCGCATGCCCGGTTTGCTCCTGAGAACCCTCCAGGGCGAGAACGCCGCCGAGAGACCCGTCTGGCTCATGCGCCAGGCCGGGCGCTACCTGCCGGAGTACCGCGCCCTGCGCGCGCAGAAGGGCGGTTTCCTCCAGCTGGTCTACGATACGGAAGCCGCGGCGGAGATCACGCTCCAGCCGATCCGCCGGTTCGGCTTCGACGGGGCGATCCTGTTCTCCGACATCCTGATCGTGCCCTATGCCATGGGCCAGGACCTGGAATTCCTCGTGGGCGAGGGGCCGCGCCTGTCGCCGCGCCTGCTGGATGCGACGCTGGACAGCCTCAGCGCCGTGCCGGAGCGGCTGACCCCGATCTACGACACGGTCGCGCGGGTGAAGGCCGGGCTGGGCGGCGGACGCACCCTGCTGGGCTTCGCCGGCAGTCCCTGGACGGTCGCCACCTATATGGTCGCGGGCGAGGGCAGCCGGGACCAGCATGACACCCGCGCCCTGGCCTATCGCGATGCGGCGGCCTTCCAGGCGATCATCGACGGGATCGTCGCCGTCACCACCGAATACCTTGCCGGCCAGATCGCCGCCGGGGCCGAGGCGGTGCAACTGTTCGACAGCTGGGCCGGCAGCCTGGCCCCGGCCGAGTTCGAACGCTGGGTCATCGCCCCCAACGCCGCGATCGTCGCCAGCCTCAAGCAGCGGTTCCCGGATGTGCCGGTGATCGGCTTCCCCAAGGGCGCGGGCGAGAAGCTGCCCGCCTATGCGCGCGAGGTCCGGTGCGACGCGGTGGCGCTGGACGAGACGATCGATCCGCTCTGGGCGGCCAAGGCCCTGCCGCAGGGCATGCCCGTTCAGGGCAACCTCGATCCGCTGCTGCTGCTCGCCGGCGGGCCGGAGCTGGACCGCCAGGCGCAGCGCATCCTCGACGCCTTCGCCGACCGGCCGCACGTCTTCAACCTCGGTCATGGGATCGGCCAGTTCACCCCCATCGAGCATGTCGAGCAATTGCTGGGGGTGGTGCGGAGCTGGCGAGGTTAGGTTGAATCAGGTACGGCGCCGGCCCACTCCCCCGGCCCGGCCACCCGACAGGATATGCTATGGGTGGCCGGGCCGGGGGAGTGGGCCGGAACCGCTTCCACGGCAGTGGAACAAGCTCTAGGCTCCTTCCATGACCGAGGTATTCGCGATGATCTATCTCTGGCTCAAGGCGGGCCACGTCATTTTCGTGATATTCTGGATGGCCGGGTTGTTCATGCTGCCCCGGTTCTTCGTCTATCACCAGGAATGTGCCCCAGGATCGCCTGAGGAAGCCGTCTGGGCTGATCGGGAGCGCAAGCTGCTCAAGATCATCCTGTGGCCCTCGCTGGCCGTCGTATGGCTCCTGGGGCTGAGCCTGGCGATGACCATCGGGGCCTTCGCGCAAGGGTGGTTCCTCGCCAAGCTCGTCCTGGTCCTGGCGCTGAGCGGCTATCATGTCTGGATGGCCGGCTATGCCGCGGCCCTGGCGCGGGGGGAACGCCGGCTCGACGGGCGCAGGCTGCGCATGATCAACGA
>CAZFPW010000295.1:1825-3255 GCA_964520765.1 uncultured Novosphingobium sp. | reverse complement strand
CGCTCGCGGCAGGAGTTCCCGGACGTTTCTGCGCAGATCAGGCCGGAGACGGTGACGCTCTCGGGTGAGGGCTTCGGGATCGTCGAGCAGAATTTCGACTACGACCTGCTCTCCCCCTCGGCGCTGATGCAGAAGGCGGTCGGCCAGACCGTCACCCTGCTGCGCACCAACCCCGCGACCGGGGCCGAGACGCGTGAGCGCGCCACGGTGCTGGCGGCCAACGGCGGCGTGGTGCTGCGGATCGGGGACCGGATCGAGGTCCTGCGCGACGATGGCCTGCCGGTGCGGGTGATCTTCGATTCGATTCCGCCCAACCTGCGCGCCCGCCCGACCCTGAGCGTGACGCTGGACGCGACCCGCGCGGGCCCGCGCCCGCTGACGCTGAGCTACCTGACCCCCGGCATGAGCTGGAAGTCCGACTATGTCGCCTTGTTCGACGAGAAGGCCGGGAAGATCGACGTCCAGGGCTGGATCACGCTCAACAATTCGACCGGCACGACCTTCACCGGCGCGCGCACCCTGCTGGTCGCCGGCAATGTCGGCCAGGTAAGCCAGGGCTCGCGCTTCCCGTCGCGCCCCCAGCCGCCGCGCGGCAACGCGCCCGGCACCGAGACCGCCAACCGCGAGCAGCTCGGCGATTTCTACGTCTATCCGATCGAGGGCCGGACCACGATCGCCAATGCCCAGACCAAGCAGGTCTCGTTCCTCGACGCCAGCGGCGTGCCGGCGCGCAAGGGCTACGAATACCGCAACGGCTGGCTCGGCACGCAGGGCGAGGCGCAGAGCGCGGCCTCGGTCCTGCGCTTCTCCAGCGCCAGGGCGGAAGGGATCGGGGACGCCCTGCCCGCCGGGACCGTGCGCGTCTACATGCGCGACGTGCGCGGCCAGGCGCAGTTCATTGGTGAGAGCGAGATCCCGCATACGCCCGGCGGCTCCAGCCTGGCCCTGCGCACCGGCGACGCCTTCGACGTCAAGGTCCAGCCCGTCGTCGTCAAGCGCGAGCCGGTGACCCTGGCCGAATGGGAGCAGGCGGCGCGCTGGAAGACCACCTATTCGGACGGCCGCACGGCCGAAGGCTCCTACGAGCGGCCCAAGACCTATTACCGCACCCAGATGCGCTACATCGTCACCAACGCCCGGCCCGTGCCGGTCACGGTCGACGTGGTCCAGGGCGGGCTCAACCAATGGTGGTGGTGGCGCGACCTGCGCGTGCCCGAGGAGAGCATCAAGGGCATACAGGACAACGCCGACCAGCGGCGCTGGGAAGTGCCCGTGCCGGCCAACGGCAGGACCGAGCTGACCGTCACCTTCCTGACGCCCTGGTAAGGCCATGCGCGGGCTCACTAACACCTTCCCGTTGCGGGGAGGTATCTGGGCGGCGCTGTTCTTCGCCACCCCGGCCCTCGCCGCGCCGCCGGTGATCCTCTCCG
>CAZFPW010000295.1:0-1725 GCA_964520765.1 uncultured Novosphingobium sp. | reverse complement strand
GTCGACGCCTTCACCGGCCAGCGCGTGATCCTGCGCCGCACCGATCCGGCGACGGGCCGGGTCACGGAGGAAAGCGCGACGGTCCGCTCCGCCGCCGACCGTCTCGTCGTCTCGACCGAGCGGGGGAGCGAGGCGGTCTATTGTTCCGGCCTCCACCAGACGCTGATCTATCCCGAGGCCCCGGCGACGCTTTCGGCCAAGCCGGTCCTGTCCATGACCACCAAGGACCAGCCGGGCGGACAGGCGACCATCACCCTGGCCTATCTCGCGACCGGGTTCGACTGGGACGCGACCTATGTCGGCACGCTGGACGAGGACGGCCGGACGCTGTCCCTGCTCGGCTGGCTGACCCTGGCGAGCGGCGACGACACCAGCTTCCTCGATGCCACGGCGGCGGCGATGGCCGGCAAGGTCAACCGCTCGCGCGCGACGCGGGACGATACGGGCCGGATAGCCGTCAACCAGGCCCGCAACCTCAATAGGCAGTTCGGTTGCTGGCCGGCGAAGACGACCAGCGACATCGACGCGCCCTATCCGCCTCCACCCCCTGCTCCGCCGCCCGCGCCGGCCCCGATGATGATGGAAATGGCGGCCGACAGCATCATGGTCACCGCACGGGCCCGCGGCGGGCTGGCCAAGGCCGCGGTCGTCGCCCAGGCCGAGGACCTGGGCGATCTCAAGCTCTATCCGATCCCCGTGCCCGTGACGGTCGCCGCCCGCTCGCAGAAGCAGGTCGCCTTTCTGGTGAAGGACGAGGTCAAGGGCGATCTGGTCTACCGCGCCGAGGCCGGCTGGGGCGAGCCCGAGGGCCTGCGGATGCTGTTCCGCTTCCGCAACCGCAAGCAGGACGGCGCGGGCGATCCCCTGCCCGCGGGCAAGGCGGTGCTCTATCAGGACGCGGCCCTGGGCCGGATGTTCGTGGGCGAGGCGAGCCTGCCCGACAAGGCCATCGAGGAAGAGGTCGAGCTGGCCTTCGGCGAACCGGCCAACGTCACCCTGGAAACGGCCGAGAGCGCCGACGCGAAGGGCAACGCCGTCACCTACGCCGCCACGATCCGCAACGCGAACCCCTTCCCCATCCGCTTCGAGGTGGACTTTCCCAAGGGCACCGGGCGGATCTTCAGCGGTATTGCCGGCACGGTGATCGACAAACCCGCAAAGCGCGTCTGGACCGCGACCGTTCCGGCCAATAACATTGTGAAGCTGACCTACCGGGCCACCGACCGAGATTGATTGCAATTGATATCCTACCCCACCCCCGTTCGTCCCGAGCGTAGTCGAGGGACCAGTTCGAGCTTAGCGAGAACCTGCCACGTTGCCGGCCTCGGCTTCGCTCGGCCCAATCCCTCGACTACGCTCGGGACGAACGGACGGTTGGCGGTAAATGGCTGAGATACCTTGAAGGACCCCAGATGCGCCGCACCGCCATTTCCCTGATCGCCGCCACCAGCCTGCTCGCCGCCGCCCTGCCGCAAGCCGTGGCCCAGCCTGCCCAGCCCGCGCCGCTGGGCGAACTCGTCAAGGCGGTGGACATTCCCTATGAGGCGTTCACCCTCGCCAACGGCCTGCGGGTGATCGTCCATACCGACCGCAAGGCCCCCATCGTCGGCGTCACGGTCTATTACCGCGTCGGCTCCAAGAGCGAGCCGCGCGGCAAGACCGGCTTCGCTCACCTTTACGAGCACCTGTTCTTCGGCGGCTCGGAAAACGCGCCGGACTTCGACG
>CAZFPW010000294.1:0-3281 GCA_964520765.1 uncultured Novosphingobium sp. | reverse complement strand
CCTTGCGCATAGGCGATGAAGCCGGTGACGGTCATCGGGCCCTTGATCATGCGCGGCAGGGCATCGCCGACGTTGACGTCTTCCCAGTAGCGCGGGGTCGCGCCGCGGACTTCCTCGTTGGCGTAGTATTCGCTGAACTCGGCGAGCTGCTCTTCGGTGAAGGGCTCAACGCGGCCGCGGGCTTCGGTGTACTTGGTGCCGCGCTCGCGGGCCTCGTCGCGGTCGGTGCGGAACACCCAGCTATCCGCGCCGGCGACGTGGTCGCCGTGCTGGTTGTAGAAGTCGACGTGGTAGATCTGCTGGAACGAGCGGCCGGCGAACTTGGTCTGGTGCTCGACCAGGTCCTTGAGGTGCGCCTCCGAGGTGATCACGTCATTGCGCAGGACCGGCTTGTGCCAGGTCCAGTCGGCCCCGGCCCACATCGCGTGGACGCCCGACAGGCCGCCCGAATAGCCCGAGATGATGCGGTTGGTCGAGAACAGGAAGCTCGGCAGCGCGACGATCGTGCCGTACTGGGTCTTCGCGGCATAGTCCGGGTCGGTCCACAGGCGGTTGTCGTCGCCGATGCCGTGCGCGTAGTGGCGGATCGCGTCGCGCGAGGCTTCGTAGTTCCACGGCTCGACGGAGTTCTCGATGCGCACGCCGATGCGGGAGCGCAGGGCCTCAAGGCCCTCCTCGGTGATCTTGGGGAATTTGGCTGTCATCGTGTTTTCTCCTAGAATTTGGTCTGTGGTTACATGATCCCGCGTTACGCGGGGCAGTTGGGATTTCGTGCGCCGGGCAAGGCTACGAAGGCGATGCTGGTCGGGGAGAGGGCGAGCCGGCGGCCGTTGAGCCTGGCCGGATTCATCGCGGGAAGGGTGTCACCCGCGCCGAGGGAAAGCGCGCGGCCGTTGAGGTGAACGGTCTTGCCCTGCAATTCGGGTGCGGTCAGCGCATAGACCTGAGCGGGACCGTCCAGCGTCAGCGTCACGCTTTCGGTCCGCAGGTTGAGCGCCAGCAAAGCGACGCCGCCAGCCTTGCCGCGCAGGCAGTGCGCATAGACATGAAGGCCGGGCTCGAGCGCCCCGGCGTCTAGCACCCGGCTGCCCATCAGTCGCCGCCACAGCACGGCGCCCCAATAGCTGGCATTGGGCTGGAAGGTCTTCTCGTCGATCACCCCGTTGCTGCCGCTGATCAGCGCGTGGGTGAACATCGCGTCGATGCCCTGCTTCGCCGAGCGGGCGTGGGTGTCGAGAAAGCGGAAGGCATCGAGGAAGGTCGGCTGCCAGCGCAGCCCGCCGCAAGCCGCGCCGCCGGTCTCGGTGATCCAGATCGGCGCGCCGGGAGCGTGGCGGTCGCGCAGCGCCTTGTAGCGCGCAATCTGCCGGTCGGGACGGGCCAGCCAGTCCTCACTGAGCGCGGCCTCCACGGCAATCCCCGCGGGCGACGTCGCCGGGGCGCAGCGCTCGGCCAGGGCGGGGTAGAAGTGGTAGGATACGATGTCGAACTTGGGTGCGGGGCTGGCTGCCGCATATTGCTCCGGACTGACGCCGTCGACCGAGGGGATCGGGACGCCCATCATCGCGTTGCCGGGCCCGGCGAGCTTCACGTCCGGCGCGGCCTGCTTCATGAAGGTGGTGAAGGCGGCGAAGTCGCGGCCGAATTCCTCGGCGCTGTGGCCCTTGGGAATGCGCGGCGGCTCGGGCGCGTTGGGCTCGTTGTAGAGCTCGGCCGCGTAGATTTCGCCCCCTATCGAACGCGTGTAGGCCAGCCAGGGCGCGGCCATGCGCGGGGTCCAGGCGTGGGACGCGTCGCGCACGCCCTCGCTATTGGCAAAGGAGGTCAGGATCTTCGCATCGACGGCCTTGGCGAAATCGACTGCGCCTTTCCACGAGGCGCGGGTCAGGGCGACGGTGAAGCCCTCGGGCAGCCTTTCCGGCAGCGGTGCGTCGCTGTCGTGGAAATAGACCGAATTTGCCGTGGTGCCGCTATAACGCACGTAGAGCGGCGCCAGCGCCTTGGTCAGAGTGCGCAACCGCGAATTGGCGAGATCGGTGGGTTTGCGCTCTTCGCGGATCGCGGCAAAACCGCCTTGCTGTGCGGCGCCCTCGGGAAGGGCGTCGTAGGACTTCCAGGTCTTGCCTCCGGTCAGGTGCGAAAAGCCGATCTGGAACGACATGAAGCGGTCGTCGATCGTCCGGACGAAGGGCAAGCTGCCAGCCGTGATCGTCGGTGCTGCGCCGCCCAGGGCCGGCCCTGGCAGGCCGGCGAGCAGCGCGGCAACGATCACTCCGGCGCTTGCGTGCTTCATCTTATCCTCTGGCCCGAGTGATCGGTTAGACTGCGGCGGCCGCTTTCGCGGCCTCCTGGTCGCGCAGCATCTTGCGGTGGACCTTGCCCGCGGGGTTCTTGGGCAGTTCCTTCACATATTCGACGATTCGCGGGAACTCGTGCTGGGCCAGCCGCTCGCGGGTGAAGTCCTGCAGTTCCTTGGTGAACTCGTCGCTGCCTTCGCGGTTGGCGACGACGAAGGCCTTGACCACCTGGCCGCGCTTCTCGTCCGGCACGCCGATCACGCCGCATTCCAGTACGTTGTCGTGGCGCAGCATGGTGTTCTCGATCTCGACCGCGGACATCGTCCAGCCGGCCGAGATGATCACGTCGTCGGCGCGGCCGCAGTGGTAGAAATAGCCGTCCTCGTCGGTCTTAGCCCGGTCCTTGGTCGAGAGCCAGCCGCCGCCACGCCACAGCATCAGTTCGCCGATCTCGCCCGGATCGGTGATCGAGCCGTCGGGGCGGTGGACCTCCAGCTTCTGTCCCGGCACCGGCTTGCCCAGCGAGCCGGGCTTCACGACGAAGTCGTTGGCGCCCGGATAGTTGACCAGCACCACGCCGATCTCGGTCGTGCCGTACATCGAGCAGGCGGGGACCTTGAAATGCTCGTCCACCCATTCCAGCGTCGCCGGGTCGATCGGCTCGCCGGTGTAGGACAGCTTGTTGAAGTGGAACGAGAAGTCGCCGCCCTTCCCGGAGTTCTTCATCATCCGGTAGTGGGTGGCGGCCGCGCTCATGTTGGTGATGCCGAAGTCGTCGAGCCCCTTCATCAGGCGGACCGGATCGAAGCGGCCGGCGAAGGTGCCGGTGGTCACGCCCATCGCCAGCGGGGCGAGGGTGCCGTGCCACAGGCCGTGGCCCCAGGCGGGGCTGGAGGGGCAGAAGAACTCGTCGCCGGGACGGATGCCGGTGCCGTAGAGCGCGGCGAACATCAGCGTGACGAGCGTGCGGTGCGAATGCTTGAC
>CAZFPW010000293.1:0-3287 GCA_964520765.1 uncultured Novosphingobium sp. | reverse complement strand
TGGTGTCGAGGTCCGCCGGCGAGGGCACGCTGGCCTGGTCCAGGCTCCGCAGTTCGGCGACGAGTTGGTCCAGGTCGAGCGCCGCGGCGGCCACCGCCTCCCGCAACGTGACCTGGCCGCCGCAGCAATAGTCCAGTCCGGTCGCGCGAAACACGGCGGTCGCCCCCGGCAAGGCCACGGCGATCTCTCCCAGCGTCAACGCTTCCAGATCATCCAACTCGGCAAGGGTCTTGTCCTGCAGCATGGCGGTTCTCCTTCTTGCGGGGCAGGAATCCATCTTGGCAATTAACTGGTATTTTAGATACTTCTTTTTTTGACAATGCCCGCGATCTTCGTCAAACTTCCTGGAGTCGCGCGCATAAATGGCGGAAAACCTGCCGTCTTCGGACGGACGACAAAGGTTGCGATCCCCAGACGAGCGCGCTGACCGAAGGGAGAGATCATGGCTGAAACCTGGCTGCCGTCACTCAAGACGGCGACTCCGCAAGAGGGCTTTGAGCTTGCCACCAAGCTGGCTCGTCTCGGGGTGAAACTGACCCAGCCGTCGAGCGAAGTCCGCGACAAGCTGCGCCCGACCTATGATCAGGACGCGGCGCAACTCATCGCGTCCTCCCAGGTGATCGCCATCCATTTCCAGACCGTGGCGGCGGCCAACGATTACTGGCGGGAACAGGGATAGACGCCGGCCTCCCCTGCGAAGCCTAGCCTGTCCGCGCGAAGCCCTCGGTCGAGAAGCGGTTGAACTGCCTGGCCAGTTGGCCGAGGTCGTCCTCATGGCCGCCGAGCTGCTGCTGCATGGCGATCGCGAACATCATGCCGAAGCTCGCCAGCCCGACGAACTCCGGATCGATGCCGTCCTTGACCAGCGGCTGTAGCACGGCGCCGCGCTGGCGGATCAGGGGCTCCAGATAGTCGCGGAACAATCGCTTGCCCTGCTCAAGCTCCGAGAACAACGCGGTGGCCAGCAGCGGGAAGATGCGCCGCATGTCGGCTAGGTGGCGGGCGGTCGAGGCTTCGGCCGCCGCGGCCAGCTCGGCGGGCGTCCTGGCCTGCTCATAGACCGCCATCCGCGCGTTCATGTCTTCCATCGCGGTGAACAGCGGCTTCATCACCGCCTCCTCGAACAAGGCTTCCTTGGTCGGGAACAGCTTGAACAGGGTCGCCTGGTTCACCCCGGCCGCTTCGGCGATGTCGCGGGTGCGGGCGCCGGCATAGGTCGAGCGGACGAAGGCCTCGCGCGCCGCCGCCACGATCTCCTCCCGGCGCTCGGCGGCCCGGCGATAGACCCGGCGCGGACGGGGCGCTTCAGCATTCTTCGCAACGACGGGAGGCATGCCAGTTCCGCTCCAGACTAGGGTCATCTCCCTGACTAGCTCATCAAGCGCATTAAACAAGTAAGCGGTTGCTTGTTTTTGTGGGACGGCGGGAGCAGCCTTGGCGGAACGGCCCTTCTTCATCGGGCCGATTCGCGGGAGAACACCGATGGATGCTGCCACTGCCGAAAAGCCCAAGGCCCAACTCTTCACCGGCGGCACCACGACCGCCTGGGCCCAGGAGCGGCTGGAAAAGCTGCTGGCCGAGGATGAACAGTTCAAGGCCGCGCGCGCCCGTCCCGAGGTCACCGCCCGCAAGCAGGCGCCGGGCCTGCGCCTGGCCGAGGTCGTGCAAACCGTCATGGAAGGCTACAGCGACCGCCCCGCGATCGGCGAACGCGCCCGCGAGCTGGTCACCGACCCGCTGAGCGGCCGCACCACCCAGCGGCTGCTCGGCCACTTCGAGACGCGCAGCTTCGGGGAACTCTGGGCCCGCGTCCAGGCGACCGCCGCCGAATGGCACGCCGACGCGCAAGACCCGCTGCGGCCCGGCGCCTTCCTCGCCGTGCTCGGCTTCGCCAGCGCGGACTATGCCGCCATGGCACTGACGGGCGTTCACCTCGGCGCGGTCAACGTGCCGCTCCAGGCGACCGCGCCGGCCCGCCAGTTGGCCGACATCGTGGGCGAGACCGAGCCGACCGTGCTCGCCGCCTCGATCAACTATCTCGATCTCGCGGTCGAGACCGCCCTGCTCGGCTTCGCCCCGCCGCGGATCGTGGTGTTCGACTACGAGGCGCGCGACGACGACCAGCGCGAGCGCTTCGAGCGTGCCAAGGCCACCTTGGCCCAGGGCGGCGCCCGCTCCCGGCTGGAGGCGCTGGACGAGGTGATCGCCCGCGGCCAGGCCCTGCCCCTGGCGCCGCTCCACGTCTCGGACGAGGAAGACCCGCTGACCTGGCTGTTCTACACCTCGGGCACGACCGGCACGCCCAAGGGGGCGATGATCACCGAGGCGACGACGCGCAACACGTGGCTCTATTCGGCCGAGAAGCCCTCCATCACGCTGAGCTTCATGCCGATGAGCCACATGGTGGGCTACGGCTACCTGTTCCTCGCCCTGGCCAACGGCGGGTGCAGCTATTGCTCGCCCAAGAGCGACCTTTCGACCCTGTTCGAGGACCTGGCGATGGTCCGCCCCACCATGTCCTCGCTGGTCCCGCGGGTCTGCGAGATGCTCTATCAGCACTACCTGGGTGAGGTCGATCGCCGCGTCGGCGCCGGGGAGGACGAAGCCGCCGCCCAGGCAGCGGTCAAGCTCGACATCCGGGAGAACCTGCTGGGCGGACGGCTGCTCTCGGTCGGCTGCGGCTCTGCCCTGCTATCGCCCGAAGTCCACGAATTCATGCTGGCGATGCTCGGCATCCATATGGCGATCGGCTATTCCTCGACTGAGATGGCGACCGCCACGGTGCTGGTCGACGGCAAGATCCAGCGCCCGCCGGTGATCGACTACCGCCTGGCCGACGTGCCGGAGCTTGGCTATTTCACCACCGACAAGCCCTATCCGCGCGGCGAATTCCTGGTCAAGATTCCCAAGTTCATGGCCGGCTACTACAAGCGGCCCGAACTGACCGCCGAGAAGTTCACCGAGGACGGCTTCTATCGGTCGGGCGACGTCATGGCGCTCGTTGGCCCCGACGAACTGGTCTATCTCGACCGCACCAACAACGTGCAGAAGCTGTCGCAGGGCGAATTCGTCGCCATCGCCCGGCTGGAAGCGCTCTATGGCCAGCATCCGGCGATCCGCCAGATCTTCGTCTACGGCAGCAGCGACCGCGCCTTCCTGCTGGCCGTGGCCGTGCCCTCCGCGGAACTGGCCGCCCGCCTGCCCGGCGCGGCCGACGAGGTGAAGGCGATCATCCGCAAGGGCATCAAGGAAGTGGCCGAGGAATTCGGCCTCGCCAGCTACGAAGT
>CAZFPW010000292.1:0-3296 GCA_964520765.1 uncultured Novosphingobium sp. | reverse complement strand
CCTAGCCCAGCGCCTGGAGGCTGGCGACGCGGAACGGCAGGCGCCGGCCGTCGGGTTCGGTCATGGTGACGCAATCGCCGAGGCGCAGGATGTCGCTTTCGAGCCGGCCGCTGCCCTTCCCCATCCAGGCGCGATCGTAGGCAAGCTCCCAGCCTTCCACGCCGGGGATGACATAGCCGGCAAGGTCGGGCTCGCTGGGCCAGAAGCGCCGCACCGTGGCCTGGCGGGGTTCATCCTGCAAGGCACTGCGATCGATCGCGCCGTTCTCCCCCAGCGGCAAGCGCAGGAGGTAGGCGCGACTGGGGGAACCGCGAGGAAAGTCCTCGGTCCCGGCCAGTTCGAGGCGAATGCTCTTCCAGGTCATCCAGCGATCATCGGGTTCGGCAAGCCGCTGTGCCATAAGGAGTGTTCCGTAGGGGATCAGGCGCCCTTGACCCAGGCCAGCGCCTCTTGCGGAACGGGAATGACCGGCAGCGCCGGCCGGCTCCCGTCATTCGCCGGCGCAGTCGACGAGCCAGTCGCGGTCGAGCACGACCACCCCGCGCCGGTCCGGCGTGGCGATCACGCCGTCCTCGCGCAGCTTGGTGATCTGGCGACTCACCGTCTCGATCGTCAGGCCCAGAAGGTCCGCGATGTCCTGGCGGCCGAAGGGCAGCTCGAAGCGGACATGGCCGTCGGCATCTTCCACGCCCAGCCGCTCGGCCATGTCGAGCAGGAAGGCGGCAAGCCGTTCCGCCGCGCTCTTGCGGCCGAGGAGGACCATCCATTGGCGGCTGCGGTCGAGGTCGGTCAGGGTCCGCTGGAGCAGCTTGTGCTCCAGGTCGGGATGCCCCTCGGCAAAGCGGTCGAAGGCGGAGCGCGGAAAGGTGCAGACCTTGGCGTCCGACAGGGCGACGACCGAATGGCTGCTGGTTCGGCCGAAGGGACGGCCGATGAAGTCGCTCGGATAGCAGATGCCCAGCGTCTGCTCGCGCCCGTCGGAGGTCGAGGCGGTGAGCTTGAGCACGCCTTCGATGACGTTGCCGACCACCATCTCCTCATCGCCCTGCCACATCAGGGTATCGCCCGAGGCGACGACATGGCGGCGGCCCATCTGGCTCATCGCTTCGAGATCGGCTTCGCACAACGACTGGCAGATGGCCTTCTCGCGCACGGCGCAATTGGAGCAGGCGTTCATGACCAGTATCTCCCCGTGGTCTTGCAATGACCATCCTATCGGCCGCCCGACCGCCGGCCGGGTATCCGTAATGTACCTAGGGGGAAGAGAGGGGAGGGATCAGACCGCCGAGCTGAACCTCCTGGCCGATTCCTGGCGATAGGGATCGAACAGCGCGGCGATGACCCGCGAATAGGGCAGGCCGAGATCGGTGATCGCCAATCGCGTGCCCTCGATCCTGGCGAGGCCCTGCGCCACCAGCGGTTCGAGGCGCGCGGCCGTCGCCGCGTCGAGCGACAGGCCAAGGTCGGCATGGCCCTGGCAGAGCAGGCTTCCGATGATCGCGCCGCGCCGCAGGTCGTCCGCGCCGCGCCGGGCGCCGAGGTTGGCGGTCAGCCGGTCCTGCGACAGCATCATGCGATAGCGGCCGCTGTTCTTCTCGTTCTGGACCAGCAATTCGGGAAAGCTGCTGATCGCCGAGGCGCCGAAGCCGATCAGGACCGGCGCCTCATCGTCGGTGAAGCCCTGGAAGTTGCGGCGCAGCCGGCCCGCCGCCATGGCCTGGGCCAGCGGATCGCCCGGCAGGGCGAAATGGTCGAAACCGACCCCGACATAGCCCGCGCCGGCCAGCTCGGCCTGGCCGAGCGCCGCCATCCGAAACCGGGCGAAGGTGCCCGGCAGGGCCGTGGCGTTGATGCGCCGTTGGCGCGGAATGAGGTGGGGGACGTGGGCATAGCCGAACAGGGCGATGCGGTCGGGGCCCAGCGCGACGGCCTGCCGCAGGGTGTCCACCAGCGCGACCTCGTCCTGCCCTGGAAGACCGTACATGAGGTCGAAGTTGAGCGAGGAGATTCCGGCCTGGCGCAGCCATTCGGTGCAGGTCGCGATAAGCTGCGCGGGCTGCTCGCGCCCGATCGCCACCTGGAGCGCGGGATCGAAGGTCTGCACTCCCAGGCTTGCGCGGGTCACGCCCACGCCGGCCAGGGCATCGACCCAGCTTTCATCGAGGGTGCGGGGATCAAGCTCGACCGAGATCACCGGGTCGACCAGGGGAAGCGACTGCGTCAGCCCGAGCATGAGGCGGACGAAATCGGTCGGCCGGATCGCGTTGGGGCTGCCGCCGCCGAAGGCGATCCGCCGCACCCGCGCGGTCTTGGGCAGACGCGCTCCGACCAGGGCGATCTCGCGGTGCAGCGCCTCCAGGTAGCTCGCCAGCCGCTCGCCGCGATTGGCCTTGCCGGTGTTGCAGCCGCAGTACCAGCAGATCGACTCGCAGAACGGGATGTGGACGTAGACCGAAACGTCGCCGTCCGCCCCCTCCAGCGCCTGGACGAAATCGTCGGCGCCGATGCCGGGGCCGAACTCGGCCGCGGTGGGGAAGCTCGTGTAGCGCGGCACGGGTGTCGCGAGCAGCTTGGGGTAATAGGGCCACATGAACGCCTCTATGCGGGCACTGGCGGGGGCCGGCATTGCGGCAGGTCAAAGAGCGGTCGCGCGCGATCTCGACAAAAGAAGGGCGGCAAATCCGAAGACCGCCGCCCAAGTAAGGGAGATGCTGAGAACCGCTCCAAAAGGGGAGAGAAGAGAGGGGCGGCTTCGAAATCGACGATGCCGGGATTCGCCCGTCGCGGCATTGACGCCGATCAACGCAGCGGAAAAACGCATCGCGACTGCGGCCTTGACCCCCGTCAAGGCGCGCGCCGGGCGTGGGGTCTGTAATCGGGCTTTCGAAATCAATCAGGTAGGATGCCATGACCTCGACCACCGCCCAGCTTGCCCGGACGCCCTACGATATGATCGGCGGCGCCGGCCCGATCCGCGAGATCGTCGACCGGTTCTACGACCTGATGGAGGCGGACCCCGCCTATGCGGAGCTACGGAATCTGCACGCCGTCGACCTGACGCCGATGCGCGCCTCGCTCAGCGATTTCCTGGCGGCCTGGATGGGCGGGCCGCGCACCTGGTTCGAGGAGCGGCCGGGCAAGTGCCTGATGTCCGCCCACAAGGGCGTGACGATCACCCCCGAAACCGCGCGCCAGTGGGCCGAGGCGATGCGCCGGGCGATCGAGGGTTCCTCGGTCGAGCCGGAGTTCGGCGCGAAGTTCGCCGCCGCGCTGTCGGACCTTGCCCTGAGGATGGG
>CAZFPW010000291.1:0-3298 GCA_964520765.1 uncultured Novosphingobium sp. | reverse complement strand
ATTCCGGCCGGCGACCTCGGCCTTGCCCTGGCCCTGGCCGGCGAGACCGGCCGCGGGGTCGCGGTGCTGACCGATGCGCTGCGCGGCGGTGAGAATACGCCGAAGGTGCGCCAGAACCTCGCCTATGCCTATGCGCTGGGCGGTAGCTGGCGCGAAGCGCGGATTATGATGACGCAGGACGTGCCGGGCGACCAGATCGATGCGCGGCTGACCCAGTGGGTTGCCTCGGGTCATCCCGAACTCCACCAGCAGCGCGTCGCCACGCTGCTCGGCGCGCCGGTCCGTCAGGACAGCGGCATGCCCCAGCGGCTGGCGCTGAACACCGTTCCCGAAACCGCGCAGGCAGCGGCGGAAGTTCCCGCCGCTCCGGCCCCCGCGCCGCTGGCCGAGCTGCCCCCGGTCGAGCAGACGCCGCAGGCCTTCGCGGCCGCTCCGGCTCCGGCGCCGATCGAGGAATACTTCCCCGCGGCGGCTTCCGCGCCGAGCCCCGAGTTCGTTGCGCCGGTTCAGGCCGAGAGCGCGCGTTCGCTGGCCGCCTTCGATGAATTCGCCCGTCCGGTGTCGAGCACGCTCAAGGCACCGGCTGCCCCGGTCGCCAAGCCCGTTCCGGCCCGCGCGCCCCGCGCTGGCGTTGCCCCGGTCGCGGGCGGCAGCCATGTGGTCCAGCTCGGTTCGTTCTCCAGCGAGCAGAACGCGCGGCGCGCCTGGGCGATCTTCACCGCCCGCAATCCCGAGTTGAAGAATGCGCGCATGGTGATCACCCCCGCGGTGGTCAACGGCCGCAACTTCTGGCGCGTCGCGGCGGCGAGCTATGATCCGGCCTCGGCGCAGGGTCTGTGCTCCGCCGTCAAGGCGCGGGGCGGGGCGTGCTTCGCCTATACGACGGCCGGTCCGCGCGCGAACTTGCTGATGGCCCGCACCGAGGCCCGCTCGGGCGGGCGTCTGGCGCTGGCCCGCTAGGTTCCAACGGAAATCGACTATCTTGAACGCCCCTCCCGGAAACGGGAGGGGTTTTCTATGCGCCGATGCGCGCGCCGCCCTTGAACAGGGCGACGACCCGGCCTTCGGTCGGCTGACGGTCGAACGGGGTGTTCCCGGCCGCGGCGGCCATCCGGGCCGAATCGACGATCCACGGCTTGGCGGGATCGATCACCGCAAGGTCCGCCTCGGCGCCCAGGGCCAGCCGTCCCGCCTCCACGCCGAGCAGGTCGGCCGGGTTCGCTGCGAGCAGGGCGAAGGCGCGGGGCAGGTCGATCACCCCGTCGCGCACCAGGTTCAGGGTTAACGCCAGCAGCGTTTCCGCGCCCGCCATGCCCGGTTCGGCGTCGGCGAAGGGCAGGCGCTTGTCCTCCGGCCCGCGCGGATCGTGGCCAGAGGCGATGACGTCGATCGTCCCGTCGGCCAGGCCGGCGCGCACCGCCTGGCGGTCCGCCTCGCTGCGCAGGGGCGGGGACAGCCGGGTGAAGGTGCGGAAATCGCCGATCGCGTTGTCCGACAGCATGAAGTGGGCCGGGGTCACGCCCGCCGTCACCGCCACGCCCCGGCGCTTGGCGGCGCGAATCAGGTCGAGCGCGGCGGCGGTCGTGACCTGGCGGAAGTGCAGCCTTGCGCCCGCCAGCTCGGCCAGGGCCACATCGCGCGCCACGGCCAGGGCCTCTGCCTCGGCGGGCGCGCTGGGCAGGCCCAGCCGGGTCGCCATCTCGCCGGCGGTGGCGACGGCGCTGCCGACGATCCCCGCATCCTCGGCATGGCTCACGACCACGAGGCCGAGCATCGCGCAATAGCGCAACAGGCGCAGCATGGTGCCCGAATCCGCAATCCAGGCGCGGCCCGTGGCGACGGCCTTGGCCCCGGCGTCGCGCATCAGTGCGATCTCGGCCAGCTCGGTGCCGCCAAGCCCCCGCGTGGCGGCGGCCAGCGGATGGACCCAGAGCCCGGGCTTGCCCGACTGGGCGGCAAAGCGCACGGCGGAAGGCCGGTCGAGCGGCGGCGACTGATCGGGCATCAGCGCCGCGCGGGTGATCCCGCCGAAGTGGAAGGCCGGCTTGTCGATCGCGAAAACGCCCAGGTCGACCAAGCCGGGCGCGATCAGCGCGCCCTTCGCATCGATCGTCGTATCGCCGGGTTGCGGCGCGATCTCTCCCAGTTCGACGATCCGCCCGCCTTCGCAGCGGATCGCTCCCCTGCGGGGCTGGCCTTCGGGCAGGACGAGCAAGCCGTTGGTGATGGCGAGGGCAGGGGCCTGGCTCATGACCAGCCCTCCACGCCGCGTTCCCGCCGGGTCAGCACGTCGAGGCAAGCCATGCGGATCGCGACGCCCATCTCGACCTGGCGGGTGATATGGGAGCGGCCGACAAGATCGGCCACGTTGCTGTCGATCTCGATCCCGCGATTCATCGGGCCGGGGTGCATGACCAGGGCATCGCCCTTGGCCTTGGCCAGCCGGTCCAGCGTCAGGCCGTAGAGATGGCGGTATTCGCGGGGGCTGGGGATGAACTGGCCCTGCATCCGCTCCTGCTGGAGCCGCAGCATCATCACCACGTCGGCCCCGGCCAGCGCCGCGTCGAAATCGTGATAGGGGGTGACGCGCATTTCCTCGATCGCGGCGGGCATCAGGGCAGGGGGCGCGCAGACCCGCACCTCGGCGCCGAGCGAGGCGAGCGAGAGGATGTTGGAGCGGGCGACCCGGCTGTGCAGGATGTCGCCGCAGATCGTGATGGTCAGGCCGGTGAACCAGTCGTCGCTGCCGAGGCCCTTGGCATGGCGGATGGTCAGGGCGTCGAGCAGGGCCTGGGTCGGGTGCTCGTGCTGCCCGTCGCCGGCATTGAGCACGGGGCAGTCGACCTTCTCCGCGATCAGCCGCACCGCGCCCGAGCTGCCGTGGCGGATCACGATCGCATCGGCCCGCATGGCGTTGAGCGTCATCGCCGTGTCGATCAGCGTCTCGCCCTTCTTCACGCTCGATTGGGCGGCATGCATGTTCACCACGTCCGCGCCGAGCCGCTTGCCGGCGATCTCGAAGCTCAACAGGGTGCGGGTCGAGTTCTCGAAGAAGGCGTTGATGATGGTCAGGCCGGCCAGCCGGTTGTCGCGTTTCTGGGCCTGGCGGTTCAGCGCCACCCATTGCTCGGCCTCGTCCAGCAGGTAGAGGATCTCATGCGGGGCGAGCCCGCCGATGCCGAGAAGGTCGCGGTGCGGAAAGGCGAGCGCGCCCGCCGGATAGCGGCCCGAAAGGGAAGGGTCTGCCGATGTCATCGAAGACAGCGCCCTAAGCGTGACTGTCCTCCGGCTCAAGAGC
>CAZFPW010000290.1:0-3318 GCA_964520765.1 uncultured Novosphingobium sp. | reverse complement strand
CGGCGCATCTCGACAAGGGCTTCTTCATCGAGCCGACGCTATTCGCCGATGTCGATCCGGCCTCGGCATTGGCGCAGGAGGAGATTTTCGGCCCCGTGCTCAGCGTCATCGCTTGTAAGGACCGCGACCACGCGATCGAGATCGCCAATGCCTCGCGCTATGGCCTCAACGGCTCGATCTACACCCATGACGCGCGCGCCGCCTATGACATGGCCTGCCGAATCCGCGCGGGAAACCTGGGGCAGAACGGCCTCAAGGTCGATCTCGATCTGCCGTTCGGCGGCTTCAAGCTTTCGGGCGTGGGCCGCGAAGGCGGCATGGAAGGCTTGGCGAACTATACCGAAACCAAGACGATCCTGCTGGACGAGGAAATCTGATGGACCCGCTCGTTCCGTCGCGAACGGCCGTGGTGCTGGTCGACCTGATCGAATGGCTGGCAGGAAGCGACGGCTTCACCTTCCGAACGATGCGCGCGGAAGGCAGGGCGGATGAGGCCGACTATCTGGAGGCGCGTTGCCGGACCCTCATCCTGCCCAGGCTGCGCCGTCTGCTCGACCGCGCCCGCGCGGTGGGCGTGACGGTGATCCATGTGCGGCTGGCCAGCCGCCATGCGGATCATGCGGACATCGTCGCGCCGCTCCGGCCCTTCGTCGAAGCTGCCGAGGCGCGCGATGGCACTCCGGCGTGCGAACCGCTGGCCGGGCTATCCGCCCCCGTCGACCTGTCGATAGTCAAGACCGGCTCGGGCGCTTTCGCCGGGACCGATCTCGACATGCTGCTGCGCCGGCTTGGCATTGATACGGTGCTCTACGCCGGCACGCTGACCAATGCCTGCGTGCTGCTGACCGCGGCGGCTGGGTACGACCTCGGCTATCGCCAGTTCCTGCTCAGCGACGGCACCGGCGCTTTCAACGACCAAGACCAGGCCGATGCCGAGCGGCTGCTGGCCGTCTACGTGGCCGAGCCAGTGACCTGCCAGGCGGCGCTGAGCGCCCTGCCAGCAACGTGAGGAGGGCGTCCATGGCCGATCAGCAACCACAATCGAGATGGCCGTCGCCAAGGCGGGCCTGGGCCACCGTTGCACTGCTTTTCCTTGCCTACACCCTGAGCTTTGTCGACCGGCAATTGCTGGTGCTGCTGATCGAGCCCGTGCAGCAGGACCTTGGTGTGTCCGACGTGCAGTTCAGTCTGCTGAGTGGCTTGGCCTTCACCTTCTTTTACACGCTGGTGGGCATTCCACTCGCCAGCGTGGCCGACCGGCACTCACGCCGCAACCTGATTGCGATCTCGATCTTCGTGTGGAGCGTGATGACCGCGCTGTGCGGCTTGGCGCGCAGCTTCGCCGGGCTGTTCCTGGCGCGTATCGGCGTCGGCATCGGCGAGGCCGGGCTGACGCCGGCTGCCTATTCGATGCTGGGCGACAGCTTCCCGCCCGAGCGCCGCGGCCGCGCCATGGCGACCTACACCATGGGATCGAACACCGGGCTCGGCCTGGCCTTGATCGTCGGCGGCGGGATCGCGCAGTGGGCGTTGACGGCGTCTCCGGTGCGGATCGGCGCGGACTTCACCTTGCAGGGCTGGCAGATCGCCTTCTTCCTGGTCAGCCTGCCGGGGCCGCTGCTGGCGCTGCTGTTCCTGCTGGTGCGCGAGCCGATGCGGCAGGAAAAGTCCACTGAAGTCGGGGCTTCTGCCTCGCTGACCGGCTTCTTCCGCCAGCGTTGGCGTGTGTTCCTGCTGCTGTGCCTGGGCTATACGCTGACGACGGTGAGCTTTTCGGTCTACCTCACCTGGACCCCGGCCTTCTTCGGCCGCGCCTATGGCTGGAATCCGGCGCAGGTGGGGTCGAGCTTTGGGCTGATCCTGATCCTGTTCGGCACTGCCGGCCTTTTCGTCGGAGGGTGGTTCGCCGACAAGCTGCTCCAGCGCGGTTACAAGGATGCGATCCTGCGGGCGGTGATCATCGCCTCGGTCGCCGGACTGCCTCTTGCCGTGGCCGTGCCCTTGGTCGGCGATGCAACCGCCAGTCTGGGGCTCCTGGCGCCGATGATCTTCTTCATCGCCATGCCGCAGGGTGTGCAGGCGCTCAGTTTCCACGCCTTCACACCCAACGAATTGCGCAGCCGGGTGCTCGCCATCTTCCTGCTTATCGGCAATATGATCGCCTTTACCCTGGCGCCCACCGCTGTCGCCGTGGTTTCGACCTATATGCTCAAGGACCCCTCCCTGATCGGCGAGGCCATGGCGATCATCTCCGCCATCGCCATTCCGATCGGTATCCTGTGTCTTTTCCTTGCCCGGAAGGACTTCTGCGCTGCCCGAATAGAGCGTTAGCCGCACGTCCTGGCGGCGTTCCGCCAAGGCTACCCCACCGAAAACGACCGCCTGATGCAGGTACTCCGCGTTTTCTGATGGCGAAGCTAAGCCGGATCAAACTCGATCGGCAGACCTTTGAGGCCCCAGGCGCCGGGATAGGGGCGCCAGCCGAATGGCCCGGCCAGGCGCGGGTTCTTCAGCCGCTGTGCACACTGGTGCAGCGCTTCCTGGAGCTGGGCGCGGGCGATGTACTGGCCAAGGCACATATGCTTGCCCAGGCTGAAGGCGATGTGGCGCTTGCCGGGGCCTACCTCGCGATCGGGATCGAAGCTGTCGGCATCGTCGAACACCGCCTCGTCGCGCCCCGATATGTTGAGCGTGAACCACAGCATCGTATCCTTGGGCAGGCGCACGTCACGGTAAACGATGTCCTCCGCGGTGAAGCGGGGGACCGATCCGGGGTTGAAGATGCGCAGGCCTTCTTCGAGCACCCTGCGGCAATACTCGGTGTCGGTCGCGCAGCGCTCGTAGATCTCCGGCCGGTCCAGCAGCTTCCACATCGTATGGGTGAGCACGTTCTTCGACGTGTCATAGCCCGCGATGAAGAAGAAGATAACGAGATCCTCCAGCCGCCGTTCGGCCACGCCGCCTTCGTCGCTGACGCTGATGAGCAGGTCCAGCAGGTCGCCGAAGGTGCCCGTCTTGTCGCTCGCTCGCCGCTCGGCGATGACGCGCTGGACGAGTTTCTCGAGCCGGTCGAAAGAGGCGTGGATTTCGGGGATGCGGTCCTTGTCCATGCTGAAGGCCAGGCCGAGCGTCTCGAGGCTGGAGCGGATGCCGGGAATCTCGTCGACCGGCGCGCCGACCAGGCGAAACATCACCGAGATCGGGAAATTGGCCGCGAATTCCTCGAAGTCGAACGCGCCTTTCGGCGCCCACTCGTCGAGCAGGCGTGCGATCGTCTCCTTCATCATCGGACGGAGCTGGTTGGCATAGCGCGGCGTG
>CAZFPW010000289.1:0-3322 GCA_964520765.1 uncultured Novosphingobium sp. | reverse complement strand
GGCGGCCGATGAGGTCGGTGGTCACATCGGCGGGCAGGTCGCGCAGGGCGGGGGTGGCGGGCGCGGCGGGGGTGATCTCCAGCCCCCGGTCCGGCCCCGCACCGATCAGCGCGGCAAGCTGGTGGCGGCGCAGGGCGATGGCCTGGTCGATCTCGGCCAGGGCGCCGCGTGCGGTGGCGGCCTGGGCCTCCGCCTGGGCCAGGCTGCCGCGGGTGTCGAGCCCGTTGCCGAAGCGGTCCGACACCAGCTTGCGCGAGTTCTCGCGGATGGCCAGTTCGGCCTGCCGCTCGCCGCGCAGGGCGAAGAGGCGGCCGAGGTCGACATAGGCCGAGGCGATGCCCGTGGTCAGCAGCAGCTCGGCCTGGCGCAGGTCGATGCTCGCGGCGCGCTGCTCCGACGTGGCGGCGGCCAGGGCCGCGCGGTTCTTGCCCCACAGGTCGAGGTCGAAGTTGAAGCTGGCGGCGATCTGCCCGGTGTCCTGCCAGCCCTGCGGCAGGAATTCGCGGGGGAAGCCGTTGTTGTAGCTCTGCTTCTCGAGTCGCGCCTGGCCGCGCAGGTCGAGCGAGGGCAGCGTCGCCGCCCCGGCCTGCTGGGTCAGCCCGGCGGCGCGGCGATAGCGCGCGGCGGCGGTCGCCACGTCGGGCGAGGCCTTGAGTCCTTCCTCGATCAGGGCGGAGAGCTGCGGGTCGCCATAGTCCTCCCACCAGGCGGAACGCGGCCAGGCGGCTGCATTTCCGCCGGGCAGGCTGCGTTCGGCGGCGATGCCCTCGGGCCCGCGCGGTGCGGGCGGAGTGCCGAGGTCGGGGATGGAGGCGCAGCCCGCCAGCAGCACGGCTGCCGCCAGGGCGGGGAGGCTGGAAAGGTAATGAGATGGTTGCATCTAAAGGCGTACCGTCTGGTATGATGCGCGTCCCTGATCCGAACTTGCATGGTTGTCAACACTAAATCTGTACTATATGGTACGAATATGACTGCGGCCTCCCTCCAGCCGATCAGCCGCCGTGAAGCCAACCGGCAATCCCGCCGGGAAGCTATGCTCGACGTGGCCAAGGCCTCGTTCCTCGCGGACGGCTATGCCGGCACGACGATGTCGAAAATCGCCGCGGAGCTTGGTGGTTCCAAGGGCACGCTGTGGAGCTACTTCCCCTCCAAGGAAGCCCTGTTCGCCGCCGTGGTCGACCGCGCCACGCAGGAATTCCGCCGCCAGCTTACCGTCATCCTCAATCCCGCCGACGAGCTGGAGGAGGCGCTGCGGGGGTTCTGCCGCGAATACCTGAACAAGATCACCTCGCCCGAGGCGATCGCGCTCCATCGCCTGGTGCTGGGCGAGACCAGCCGCTTTCCCGAGCTTGGCCGCATCTTCTACGAACGCGCGCCGCGCCAGACCCACCTGCTGCTGGCGGACTATATCGCCGCCGTCCAGGCGCGCGGGCTGCTGACGGGGATCGAGCCGCTGCGCGCCGCGCAGCAACTGACCTGGCTGTGCATCTCGGGCCGTTACCAGATGCTGCTGACCGGGGTGGTCTCCGCCATTCCTCCCGCGGAGATCGCCGCCGACCTGGAAGCTGCGATGACGACCTTCCTGCGCGCCTACGGCCCCGCGGGCCGCTAGGAACGCGGCCCGGCTCACGGGCGCTCCGCCACCGCAGGATCGCACTGGCCATCGCGCATGGCTTCATCCCCTGGAGGCGGGCGCTGCCCAAGCGTCCGGCCTGTCCTCGCGGTCTAGGCACAAGCTTCCGTGGATTGAAAGCCATAGGGGATGGTTGATCCCCAGCCGCGAAAAGAACATAATGAGAACATGAGCGATTCGAACCTCGCCCTTGCCCGGCTGCGGCGGAGCCTGGAGCGGCTTGAGCCGCGCCGCGCCCCGGCGTCGGCGGGGCTGTTCGCGCTGGGCGCGGCCGGGGTGGATCGCGCGCTCGGCGGCGGACTGGCGCGCGGGCGCCTGCACGAGGTCTGTGCCGAGACCGCCGAAAGCGGGAGTGGGGCAGGCTTCGCCGCGCTGGCGGCCCTGCGCGCGGGAGGCGGGCGGCCGCTGCTCTGGCTGCGGACCGAGGCGGCGCAGCGGGAAGCCGGCTGCCTCCATGTCACGGGGCTGGGCGAGCTGGGCCTCGATCCCGCGACGCTGCTGCTTTGCGAGACGCCTGACGAGCCCGCCTTGCTCCGCGCCGCTGCCGAGGCGACTCGCTGCGCGGGGCTCGGTGCGCTGTTGGTCGAATGCCGGGGGGCGATGCCCGGGCTCGACCTCACCGCCAGCCGCCGGCTGATGTTGGCGGCGGAGGCTTCGGGCGTGACCGTGCTGATCCTGCGGATCATGCCGGAGTTGCACTTTGCGCCCAGCGCCGCCGACACCCGTTGGCGCGTCGCCGCCGCGCCCTCGCTCGCGCTGGAGGCCGAGGCTCCCGGCGCGCCGATGTTCACCCTCGAATTGCTGCGCCGCCGCGCCGGACCTCCCGCCGGCCCCTGGCGCGTGGAGTGGGACCGTGACCAATCATGCTTCCGGGAACCGGCCGAGGCCGCGCTCGCGCCGCTATCTCGCCCTGTTCTTCCCCTGGCTGCCGGCCGAACGGCTGAAGCGCTTCGGCGCGCCGGCTGACCGGCCTTTCGCCTTCGTCGAGCGGGCCGGGAACGCGCTGCGGCTCTTCGCGGTCGATCGCCGGGCCGCCGAACTCGGCCTCCAGCCCGGCCTGCCGATGGCCGACGCCCGCGCGCGGGTGCTCGACCTCATCCTGATCGACCACGATCCGCTGGCCGATCAGGAATGGCTCGAACGGCTGGCCGACCTGTGCCTGCGCTACACGCCGAGCGTGGCGCTCGACCATCCGCATGGGCTGATCCTCGACACCACCGGCTGCGATCACCTGCTGGGGGGCGAGGCCGCGCTGATGGCCGATCTCGCAGGCCGGCTCGCCCGCCTGGGCATGACCGTGGTCCCGGCCTATGCCCCCACGCCCGAGGGCGCGCGGGCCCTGGCGCGCTATTCCGGCCGCCCCGCGCGGGATGAGGACGCCGCGATCCGCCGCCTGCCGGTGACCGCGCTCGAGCTGGACGAGACCGCCGCCCAGGCGCTGCGCCGCGCCGGCCTCAAGACCGTGGGCGAGGTCGCGCGCCGGCCCCTCTCGGCCATCGCCGCGCGCTTCGGGGAGGGCGCCGTCACCACGATCCGCCGCGTCCTGGGCGAGGCCGACAGCGCCCTGGTCCCGCGTGTCGTCGCCCCGCCGCTCGGTGTCGAGCGCCGCTTCGCCGAGCCCGTCGCCCGCACCGAGACCATGCTGACCATCCTCGCCGAACTGGCCGGGGAGGCTTTCGCCCGGCTGGA
>CAZFPW010000288.1:0-3326 GCA_964520765.1 uncultured Novosphingobium sp. | reverse complement strand
TGGGCCATGGCCGAGGCGCGGGGCGAGAAGATCGTGTGGTCCGCCCCGCGCTCCCGGATGAGGCGAAGCTGGTTCTGCTCGATCGTCTCGCGGATTTCATCGTCGGAGATGACGGGATAGGGCGGCGGCGCCTCGCCCGCCTTGAACGCGGCCTTCTGCGCCTCGCGCCACTGGTTATGCGGCTCGGGCGCGGTGGTGTAATGGCCGTGGCAGTCGATCACCAAAGTCACGCGGCGTTCCTCTCGTTCTTGCCCGCCATTTCGCGCTGGCGATGGACGGTGCCCTCGGTCATCACCGGCGCGACGCCCAAGGCGGTAAGCGTCTTGGCGACCTCTTCCATCTCGGCCGCGCGGCGCAGGCCGTGGGTGGTCATGCGTTCGAGGTTGTAGGCGGCCTTTTCCGCCCAAGGCTTTGGCCTGTCGCTGGCATCGAGCGAAGCCAGCACCTCTTCCGCGACGCCGGCCGCCTCGGCCGCGAGCATCATCTCGGCGGTCAGCGCCTCCACGCCCTTGACCATAACCGAGCGGATCATCTTGATCGCGGAGGCCCGCCCTACCTCGGCGCCGACGACGCGCAGGTTGGTGAAGCCGAGCGCCGCCAAGGCCTCCTTCGCCGCCTCGGCCGAAGGGCCGGACAGCAGCAGGGGCACCGCGAGCCTCGCCGGCTCGACCGGCGCCAGCACCGCGACGTCGACGTAGCGCCCCTTCGCGCCCTCGATCACGCGGGCGGCCGTGCGCTTGGTTTCCGGCGCGACCGAGTTCATGTCGCACCAGATCGCCCCCTCGGCCAGGAGCGGCGCGGCAACCTGCGCCGCGCCGAGCGCGGCGTCGGCGGTGACGAGGGATAGAACCAGCGACGCACCGGAGAGCGCATCGGCGGCGGAGGCGCAGGGCGCGACACCTGCCTCGGCCATCTCCCCATTGCGCTCGGGCAGCAGGTCGAAGCCACGGGCGCGCCACTGGCCCGCACGGGCGAAGGTCGACCCCGCCTCACCAAAACCGATCAGGGAAACGTCCGCTGCCATGGGCCCGTTTTGTCGAGCCCGGGAACTTCGGCCAAATCGAATTGGCCGGCAATCCATCACATTTTGCAAATCATTGCTGCAACGCACAACCCGTTCCACGCAGGGTGTCGAGGAAGGCCGCGTGGGCCGCGGTCGGCCGCCAATCCGCCCGCGTGGCGATCCCGATCGTCCGCCGCACCGGCGTGGGAGGCGGCAGGGCAGCGAGCAATCCGGCCTGCAACTCGATCGCCACCTGATCCGGCGAAAGCAGGGTCAGCCCATCGCCGCAAAGCAGGATCTGGCGGATCGTCAGGACGGAGCCGCACTCGATTCCGACGCGTGGGGGAGTCAGGCCGAGTTGGCGGATCATGCCTTCCCAATAGTGCCACAGCGGGGTGGCGCGGCTGGGGAGGATCCAGGGGTAGGACAGCATCGCGGTCGCCGGGTCGGGCGCGGTCAGGAGGGGGTGGCCGGCGCGCATGATGAGGGCCGGGCGGTCGACGAAGACCTCTTCCTGGACCAGGCCTTCCGTCTCCGGGCCGCTGCGCAGGGCGCCCAGGATGAAGTCGACGTCGCCATCGCGCAGAGGTCCGGAAAGCTCGGAATAGCTGCCTTCCTGGACCGCGATCTCGACCGCGGGGTGGGTCTTCGCAAAGCGCATGATCGTCTCGGGTAGCCACCGGGCGCGGCACAGGGGCATGGCGCCGATGACGATGCGCCCGCCGGCGAGGCCCTTCCAGGCGGCGACCTCGGCAAGGCCGGCGCGCAGCTCGGCCATGGCCAGGCCGAAGCCGCGGGCGCGCTTGTGCCCGGCGGGCGTCAGCATGACGATCCGCCCCCGGCGGTCAGCCAGTCGTTGACCTAATGCGACCGAAAGGTCCGCTACGGCGCGATGAAGGGACGCGGACGACAACCCCGTGGCCTCGGCCGCCCCGGCATAGCTTCCCGCCTTGGCGAGGGCGAGGAAGGCCCGCAATTGGGTGCCCGTGACGCGGGGCGAGCCGATGTGGGCGATCGCCGCCTCGGCACGGGGGGCGAGCAGCAGGGCAGGCTCGGTCGCGGCCATGCCGGTGGGGCCGCGCTCGAACAGGGTCACGCCCAGCGTCGCCTCCAGCCCGGCGATGGCCTGGGTGAGCGCCGGCTGGGTCAGGTTGACCGCCCGCGCCGCGCGGGTCAGGCTGCCATGGCGCACCGTCGCGGCGAGCGCGGCGAAGTGCCGGATGTTGGGCAGGCGATCATGCATCGGCGAATCGATTAGCAAAAGCTTATGCGCCCTGCCAACTTCGCATTGGTTGCCGGGGCCGGGCCGTCGCATTCCTCGGCCCCCACAAGGAGAGACGCATGGCCGGCATCGTCGTACGGAATATCGAGCGCGCTTCGGCCGAGGTGATCGACGGCCTGGCCCGCTGCGGCGTCGCCACGGTGCACGAGGCGCAGGGGCGCACGGGCCTGCTCGCCAGCTACATGCGGCCGATCTACGCGGGCGCCCGGATCGCCGGATCGGCCGTGACGATCAGCGCCCCGCCCGGCGACAACTGGATGGTCCACGTCGCCATCGAGCAGCTCAAGGCGGGCGACATCCTCCTCCTCGCCCCCACCTCCCCTTGCGAGGACGGCTATTTCGGAGACCTCCTCGCCACCTCGGCCCAGGCGCGGGGCTGCCGGGGGCTGGTGATCGACGCCGGGGTGCGCGACGTCCGCGACCTCACCGAGATGGGCTTTCCCGTCTGGTCCAAGGCGGTCTCCGCCCAGGGCACGGTCAAGGCGACGCTGGGCAGCGTCAACGTGCCCGTGGTCTGCGCCAATGCGCTGGCGAACCCCGGCGACGTGATCGTGGCCGACGACGACGGGGTCTGCGTCGTGCCGCGCGCCGCTGCCGCGAAGGTGCTGGAAGCGGCCCAGGCCCGCGAAGCCAACGAGGCGGACAAGCGCGCGAAGCTGGCCAGCGGCGTGCTCGGCCTCGACATGTACAAGATGCGCGAGCGGCTGGAAGCGGAAGGCCTGAAATATGTCTGACGGCGTCCGCTGCATGTGGATGCGCGGCGGAACGTCGAAAGGCGGCTATTTCCTCAAGGACGAACTGCCCGCCGACACCGCCAAGCGCGACGCCTTCCTGCTGCGCGTGATGGGCTCGCCCGATCCCCGCCAGATCGACGGCATGGGCGGCGCCGATCCGCTGACCAGCAAGGTGGCGGTCGTGGCGAAGTCCGAGCGCGGCGGGATCGATGTCGATTACCTGTTCCTCCAGGTCTTCGTCGACCAGGCCATCGTCACCGACGCGCAGAACTGCGGCAACATCCTGGCCGGGGTCGGCCCCTTCGCC
>CAZFPW010000287.1:0-3338 GCA_964520765.1 uncultured Novosphingobium sp. | reverse complement strand
GTCGATCACCTGCTCGTTGGCCAGCACGGTCATGTCGACCGGGTCCCAGTTGACCGCCGATTCCTTGCGATAGACCAGCCCGCCCTCGTAGAGGTCGAGGAACAGCGCCTGCTCCTGGCCGTAGTATTCGGGCTCGCAGGTGGCGAGTTCGCGGCTCCAGTCGAGCGCGAAGCCCAGGCGCTTGAGCTGCGCCTTCATGTTGGCGATGTTCTCGCGCGTCCAGCCGCCGGGGTGGACGCCCTTTTCCATCGCCGCGTTCTCGGCCGGCATGCCGAAGGCGTCCCAGCCCATCGGATGCAGCACCTCGAAGCCCTGCATCCGCTTGTAGCGGGCGAGCACGTCGCCCATCGTGTAGTTGCGGACGTGGCCGATATGAATGCGCCCCGAGGGATAGGGGAACATCTCCAGCACGTAGCTGCGCGGCTTGGTGCTGGCGTCGTCGGCCCGGAACGACTGGCGCTCGTCCCAAATGCGTTGCCAGCGACCGTCCGCGACGGACGGATCGAACCGCTCGCTCATAATCTAACCCGTGTTCAGCCGGCGATGGCGCTACGGCGCAGATCGCGGGCCTTGGTGAGGATGACGTCTTCGAGGCGCTGCACGGTCGCGGCCTGGACCGGGGCGTCGACCCAGCCGCCGCCCTGGCTGACCTGGCGGGCGGCGACCACGCGTAGCGCGTCGGCGCGCAGGTCCTGGTCGAGGATGGTCACGGTGACCTTCACCCGCTCGCCCGGATTGCGCGGATTGGCGTACCAGTCGGTGACGATGACGCCGCCGTTGCTGTCGGTCTGGAGCAGCGGCATGAACGACAGCGCCTCGAGGCTGGCGCGCCAGAGGTAGGAGTTGACGCCGATCGTGGTGATCTTGGCGGCGGCGAGATCGGCCTTGGGGCGATCCTTCTTGCCGCAGCTCACCAGGGCCAGGGCGGCCATCGCGACGACGCCCGCGCGGGCGAACCGCCGGAAATTACCAAAGCCGGTGTCGGAGCTGCCTGTCATGAGCGTTTTTCCAGATCCTGTCCAAGCGCGTGCGATCCCCGCCGGACCTTGCGCGTCACGTCTCTATAACCGCCGCGGCCATCACGGCAAGGGCCGGCAATAGGCGGCCGGGCCGTGAACTGCCGATTAACGCGCGCGCGGCGAAGGGCGCGGGCGAGTGTTGCGCGCGAACGACAGCGCCGCCCCCTTGTGCCGGGCCTGTCGCATCACCGTCACTTTTCGCTTGTATTCTGCGCTGACAGGCAGAGATTCGGCGCAATCGCGAGTCTCCGTTCATGGAAACTTCAGCGAACGCAAGAGAAGATGGGGTCATGGTTAAGCTTGGGGCAAAGCTCGGCGCAAAGCCCGGCAAGGACAGGAAGCGCAGTGGCGCCACCGCCGGCCTGATGCTGACCGGCGCCGTCGTGGCGCTGGCGCTGCCCAGCGCCGTGCTCGCCTTTTCCAGCGCGATCCTGGTCCAGCCGGCCGAGGCGCCCCGCGTCGAAACGCCGGTGAAGGCGATGCGCGCGCCCAGCGTGGACGCCGACCTGGCCCGCGCGATCTCGATGCGGATGCAGCCGAAGGGCGAAGGCTTCCGCTTCACCCCGGCCGGCACGGCCAGCCGGCCCGACCGCTCGATCACCGTCGCGGTCCGGGTCGATCCCGATTCGACCCGCGTCGTCTCCGTCCGCAAGGGCAAGGAAACGCCGACCACGCTCAGCGCCGCCACCCTGCGCATCTCGCCCTCGGCCTACAACCTCGGCGTCTCGCGCGGGTATCAGTCGTTCAGCACGAACGTGCTGGCCTCCGACATCCGCAAGATCGACATGCCCGACCTGTCGACCTTCCGCGCCGGCCCCGGCAAGTCCGGCCCGGCCCGCTTCACCACCCGCCTGTCGGTGGACGAGCATGAGAACACCGGCCGGGCCCCCGGCACCTTCGAGACCGCCGGCCAGCCCACGGTCGACCTGGGCGGCAGCTATCGCCTGACCGGCAATCTCAACGTGACGGCCGGCGTGCGCTATTCGGCGGACCGCGACCGGCTGGGTCCGCTCACCGACGGCAAGCAGGACAGCCAGGCCGTCTATCTCGGCACCCAGTTCCGCTTCTGACCGCGTTCCGGCGGACGCCCGCCGATCTTCCCGAAACTTGCGGTTTTGCGCGCGTTTCGGCGCAACCTTCCCTTGCCCTCCCCCGCGCGGCGGCGTAGCCAGGAAGCGGGAGCAGGAACCGTATTCGAGGTGTGGATGACTCGTGTTGCAATCGTCACGGGCGGGACCCGCGGCATCGGAGAGGCGATCTGCCGGACGCTGAAGGACCAGGGCCTTACCGTCGTGGCCAACTATGCCGGGAACGAGGAAAGCGCCCGGCGCTTCACCGCCGAAACCGGCATTCCCGCCTATCGCTGGGACGTGGGCGACCACCAGGCCGCGCTGGACGGTTGCGCGCGGGTGGCGGCCGAGGTCGGGCCGATCGACGTGCTGGTCAACAATGCCGGCATCACCCGCGACGGCACGCTCCACAAGATGAGCTTCGAGGACTGGAACGAGGTCATGCGGATCAACCTCGGCGGGTGCTTCAACATGGCCAAGGCGACCTTCCCCGGCATGCGCGAGCGCGGCTGGGGCCGGATCGTCAACATCGGCTCGATCAACGGCCAGGCGGGCCAGTACGGCCAGGTGAACTATGCCGCCGCAAAATCCGGCATCCACGGCTTCACCAAGGCCCTGGCCCAGGAAGGCGCGAAGTTCGGCGTCACCGTCAACGCCATCGCGCCGGGCTATATCGACACCGACATGGTCGCCGCCGTGCCTGCCCCCGTGCTGGAAAAGATCGTCGCCAAGATCCCGGTCGGCCGCCTCGGCCAGGCCAGCGAGATCGCCCGCGGCGTCGCCTTCTTCGCTTCCGAGGACGGCGGCTTCGTCACCGGCTCGACCCTGTCGATCAACGGCGGACAGCATATGTATTGACGATGGCAGGCGCGTAACGAAGGCATCCGCATCGCGGATGACGAGTTACACGCCGGTGCCGCAAGGCGGCAGCCATCGGCTCGGCCAGCGGGGCGGCAATCCGCAGATTGCCGAACCCGTCTGACGTCAGGCGGCGGCTTTGCCGTCGCCGCCGCAAGAGCCTTGCCCCGATCCGTTCACCCTGAGGAGGCGTTGAAGCTGCAAGCTGAAACGCCGTCTCGAAGGGCCGTGCGCCGGGGCCTGTGCTTCGAGACGGGCCCTCAATCTGCGATTTCGGCCCCTCCTCAGCACGAACGGGGGGTGAGGCCCAGGAGGTTGCCCCAAGGCCCAGCCACCCCGAAAAAATCGTATCTGCGCGCGCTTTGCGGCTCTACACCGCCTGACGATGCGC
>CAZFPW010000286.1:0-3373 GCA_964520765.1 uncultured Novosphingobium sp. | reverse complement strand
AGCGATGCGATGAACGTCCCCTTATAGCGACCGACATCACCAGGCTGGCGGGAGACCATTCAACAGGCAGGCGTGATCCTGCTACATCGCCGCCAAGGATGATGATCGTCGGAGCGGAGTTCGAATGGACGGAGGAGGGCGCCGGCGCGGGCAATCACGGACTGCGGTAGTCCATTCCCGGCGCCGTGCGACCTTGATGCTGATCGCCGCTTTCTGGGGGTTCACCTTCGCGGTGCTTTCGCTGCGTGCGGCCGTTCTCGATCCCCGGCCGTTTGTCGCCGTGGGTCCGCGCCGCCTGATCGCCGCCGCCTTTGGTACGTTGCTCTGCCTGGGGATGGCCTACGGCCTGGCCAAGCTCCGCACCCGCTCCTTTCCCGAACGGATCGTCTGGGGACTGGCGGGCGCACTGGCGATGTCGATCCTGCTGACGATGTTCAGCCTGTTCCTCAACCGCGTGTTGATGCCGGTGCCGGGATCGGCTCCGATCAGTTGGAGCGAGGGCGTACAATGGGTGACGATCTGGCTGGGCTATTTCCTCGCCTGGACCGGGACCCACCTCGCGCTCACCTATCATTGGGAAGTCGAAGATCAGCAGCGCCACATGTCGGCGATGAAGGAACTCGCGCAGGAGGCGCGAATGGCGGCGCTCAGATATCAGATCAATCCGCACTTCCTGTTCAACACCCTCAACTCGATCTCGTCCCTGGTGCTCGAGCAGCGGAACGCCGAGGCTGAGACCATGTTGCTTCACCTGTCGACATTCCTGCGGGCGACCCTGGATGGCGAGCCGGGCGGGACGATCCCCCTGCGCGAGGAGATCGCGCTCCAGCAATTGTACCTGGCCATCGAGGAGGTGCGATTTCCCGAGCGGATGCGCGTGATAGTCGATATTCCGCGAAGCTTGCCCGCATCGGCGGTGCCGGCGCTGATTCTCCAGCCGCTGGTCGAGAACGCGATCCGTTACGCCGTCGAGCCATCCGAGAGCACAACCACGATCCGCATCGCGGCCGATCTCTACGAGGAGGGCCTGCGCTTGGTGGTGGTGGACGACCGCGTCGGTCCCGATGCCCCGAGCGGAGGCATGGGGTTGGGCCTGAACAATGTCCGCGAACGGCTTCACGCCCATTTCGGCGGTCGCGCCGCCCTGGTTGCCGGCCGAGCCGCGGAAGGCGGCTATCGCGCCGAAATCCGGTTGCCCCTGTTGGAAACGGCATGAAGCCGTTGCGCGCACTGCTGGTCGATGATGAACCCCTGGCGCTTCGTCGCCTGACCCTGACGCTGGGGAAGCTCGCCGACGTGGAGATCGTGGATACGACGATCAGCGCGCGCCGGGCGGTCAATCTCATCGAGGATCTCAGGCCGGACGTGGTTTTTCTGGACATCGCCATGCCGGGACTCAACGGCTTCAACGTCATCGACAGTATCCGGTCGGATCGGCAGCCCGCGGTGGTCTTCGTCACGGCTTTCGAAAGCCATGCGGTGCAGGCCTTCGGTGTCCATGCGGTGGATTATCTCCTGAAGCCGGTCGCGCCGGACCGGTTGCGGCAGGCGGTCGACCGGGCGCGCATGTGGCTGGCTGCCCGCGCGATCTCCGATGCTGGCGAAACGGAACCCGATCGTCCGGACGGCGCCGCGGCCGATCAGACCGGCGAAGACAGCCTCTGGGCCCATCGCCATCAGGAGTTCGTTCGGATTCCGCTCGAACAGATCGTCTGGATCGAGGCGGAAAGGGACTATGTGCGGATTCACGCGAAGGAAGGGGGCGGGCTCATGCGCACGACGCTCACGGCCCTTCATGCGGAGCTGGATCCCGGCTGCTTCATTCGTGTCCATCGTTCGGCTATTTGCCGCCGGAGCGAGATCACCGGCCTGCAGCGCAGGCCGACGGGCGCCCTGCGCCTTTCGCTCTCGAACGGCGACTGGGCGCCTGTGGGCCGTTCCTACGGCCGCAGCCTGAGGGCCTTTCTCAAACAGATGCAGGCCAAGTCCGTTTTCCAGTCCGGACAAAGCCCTGAGCAGTGAGCTTCGATACAAACCGGGACAAAACTCCCTCAAGCGGGGGAAACTCACGCGACACGGGCGACGCATTTTCTCCTTAACGCCGCTGACGGCGTGAAATGGAGAAGCACCATGAAGAAGCTCGTCATCGCCGCACTGGCCGTCTCGCTCGTGTCGACTCCGGCCATGGCCGCGCCCTTCCAGCGCCACGACAATCGCGCCCAGGCCGCCCACAAGTTCGACCATCGCAGCGATTATCGCCAGGTTCAGAATCGCCGCTGGAACAAGGGTGAGCGTTTCGACCACCGCCAGGCGCGCAACTATCGGGTGATCTCGAACCCCCGCGCCTATCACTTCCGCGACGCCCCCCGCGGCTATCGCTGGGTCCAGTCGGGCAACGATGCGGTCCTGGTGGGCATCACCAGCGGCATCATCGCCTCGGTCCTGATCAACGCGCTCCGCTAAGGCGACAATTTCAGGAATTTGCCCCCGGAGGACTTCGCTCCGGGGGCTTCTTCTGCGATGACTGCGGCCGGCATGAGCAATACCCCCCATATCCTCGTCGTCGACGACGAGCGCGATATTCGCGATCCGCTGGCGTCCTACCTCGGCAAGAACGGGCTGCGCACGACGACGGCGGCGAATGCCGCCGAGGCACGCGAAATTCTGGCGGTCCATGCGATCGACCTGGTTCTGCTGGACATCATGATGCCTGGCGAGGACGGCCTGTCGCTCGCGGCCTTCATCCGCTCGACCTTCAACCTGCCGCTGATCCTCGTGACGGCGAAGACCGATGACGTGGATCGCATAATCGGGCTGGAGATCGGCGCCGACGACTACGTTTCCAAGCCGTTCAACCCGCGCGAGCTGCTCGCTCGCATCAAGGCGGTCCTGCGCCGGACGGGGGAACAGGCCTCCCTGGTCCACGCGCCGGACGCGACCGGCTATGCCTTCGGGCAATGGGTGCTCAAGACCGGCGAGCGGGAACTGGTGGATGCCGAAGGCGTCTCGGTGGCGCTCTCCACGGGCGAATACAACATGTTGGTCGCCTTCGTGACGCATCCCCGGCGGGTGCTCACCCGCGATCAGCTTCTCGACCTGACCCAGGGGCGGGAGCTGGCCGCCTTCGAACGCAGCATCGACAACCATATCAGCCGCCTGCGCCGCAAGATCGAGAGCGATCCGGCCGACCCCAAGCTGATCAAGACGGTTCGCGGCGGCGGCTATACGCTCGCGGCCGAGGTGCGGCGCATATGAAGCTGCTTCCGCGCAGCCTGGTCGGGCGCATGGCCGTCCTGCTCGGCGTCGCGCTGGCCATCGCGCAGCTCGCGAACTTCGGGCTGATCCTCAACGAGCGCCAGAAGCTCAGCCTGGC
>CAZFPW010000285.1:0-3392 GCA_964520765.1 uncultured Novosphingobium sp. | reverse complement strand
CGGTCCCCCTCCCCCGGTGGGGGAGGATTTTGGAGGGGTAAGGACGGAAATGACCTATCGCGTTGGGATCGACATCGGCGGCACCTTCACCGACTTCGCGCTGTTGAAGGGCGATGAGGTGATCCTCCACAAGAACCTCTCCACCCCGGAGGATCGCTCGCTGGGCGTGATGGAGGGGCTGGGCAAGCTCGCCGAGAAAGAAGGCCTCTCGCTGACCGAGTTCCTCGGCAAATGCGACGCGATCGTCCACGGCACGACGGTCGCCGACAACACCCTGATCGAGATGAACGGCGCGGTCACGGGCCTCATCACCACCGAGGGCTTCCGCGACGAGATCGAATACCGCCGCGGCTTCAAGGAGGACATCTGGGACGTCCGCCTCGCCCCGCCCAAGCAGATCACCCCGCGCCGCCGCCGCCTGACCGTGCCCGAGCGCGTGCTGCACGACGGCACGATCCACAAGCCGCTCGACGAGGAAGCCCTGCGCGAGGCCTGCCGCAAGCTGCGCAAGCAGGGCGTGGAAGCGGTGGCGATCTCCTTCCTGTTCTCCTTCGTGAACCCGGCGCATGAAAAGCGCGCCAAGGAGATCGTCGCGCAGGAGCTGCAGAACGCCCATATCTCGGTCAGTCACGAAGTCCTGCCCCGCGCGCCGGAATACGACCGCACCAGCACCACGATCGTCGACGCCTATGTCGGCCCGCGCGTGACCGAATACCTGGAGAAGCTGGTCCGCCGCCTCCACGACGGCGGCTACACCAACCAGCTCATGGTCATGCAGGCCTCGGGCGGTGTGATGACCCGCGATTACATCGCCGGCGCCCCGATCCGCGTCCTCGCCTCGGGGCCGGCGGGGGGCGTGGTCGGCTCGGCCCATGCGGGCAATGCCAAGGGGCACCCCAACCTGCTCTGCGTCGACATGGGCGGCACGAGCTATGACATGAGCCTGGTCATCGACGGCCAGGCCCCGGCCGAGGCCGGCTGGAACATGCACCACCGCTACCTGATCGGCGTGCCGATGGTGAAGGTGGAGACCCTGGGCGCGGGCGGCGGCTCGATCTGCCACGTCAGCGGCGGCCAGCTTCAGGTCGGGCCGAAGTCGGCGGGCTCGGAGCCCGGCCCGATCTGCTACGGCCGCGGCGGAACCGAGCCGACCGTGACCGACGCGCTGGTCCTGCTCGGCATCCTGTCGACCGACGAGGGCTTCGCCGGCGGCTCGTTCCGCCTCTCCCGCAACGGCGTCGAGGAAGCCTTCGCCGCGATCGGGCGCGAGATGGGCACCGATGCCGAAACCGCCGCCTTCGATTCGTGGCGCGTGGTCAACGCGGGCATGAGCCAGGGCGTGCGCCGCACCACGGCGGGCAAGGGCATCGACCCCAAGGAGCTGGTCATGCTGGCCTATGGCGGCAACGGCCCCGCCTTCGCGGCGATCCAGGCCGAGGACCTGGGCATCGCCAAGGTGCTGGTGCCCAAGGCGTCGCCCACCTTCTCAGCGCTCGGCACCCTCGTCGCGGACCCCACCATCGACGAGGAACGCTCCTACTTCGCCTCGGCCGCCGCGCTCGACGTGGCGCGGATGAAGCGGCTGTGGACCGACCTGGCCGAGCGGGCCGAAAGCTATTTCACCGCCGCGCGATTCCGCGCCGATGAGGTCGTCGCCAGCTATCAGGTCAACATGCGCTATCCCGGCCAGACCTTCGCCCTCACTTTCGAGGTCGGCGCGAACGGCAAGCTCCACGACCTGTCGTTCGCCGACGGAAACCTGGGCGAGCGCATCATCGGCCTGTTCAACGAACGGCACATGGCCGAATACAACCACATCCGCGAGCACGAGCTGCCCGAGATCACCGGGGTTCGCCTGGTGAGCCACGTGGCGACGCCCTCGCCCGCCGCCGCGGCGGGAACCACCGCCGCCGTCTCCACTCCCGCGCCGGCCAAGCGCCGCCGCGCGAATCTGGGCCGGGGCTTTGCGGAGACGCCGGTTTTCCTGGGCAGGGCGCTTGGCCCCGGCAGCACGATCGTCGGCCCGGCGATCATCGAGGAAACCTTCACCACGATCGTCGTCTATCCGGGCTGGACCGCGCAGGTCGACGATGCCGGGGATTACGAGCTTAACAAGGATTGATCGCCGGGCGGGCGGATCAATCGCCCGTCGCGTCCGCGAACAGCTCGGTCAAGGCGCGCCGCGCGGCCGGGGTCAGCCGGTAGAGCCGTCGATCCGGCGCGCCGGTGGAAGCCACCTGCCCGCGCGTTTCGAGGATGCCCAGCCAGCGCTCCACGACCGAGGGCGAATAGCCGAAGGTCGCCGCGATCTGATCGACCGAGAAGGCGCTGCCGCTCGATTCGTTGGCCAGCAACAGGACGATGTCCCAGGCGGGCTCACCGAACAGCTCCGCATCGAAATAGCGCGCGCGGCGGGTCCGCATGCTGAGAACCGGGCCTACCGCCTCCCGGATTTCATCGGATTCATGAGGATCGGCGGAGGCGTCCGTTTCGCCTCCGCGCGGAAGATCGCGCGACATTCTTCACCGTCTGTACTGGATGGGTGAGCGGCACTGCCGCCTTGCTTCGGTTTCTGCTTTGCATCCGGTGCCAAATTCCATCCTTTCGGAACGCCGGACCGGCGCCGTGGCAATCTGCCGGGGCGATCACACCGATCGGCTCCGTTAGCTTGCCATTCAGGGGTTCGGTCCTACATTGCGCCTACGAAAGGACGGTTTCGCGCGACATGAATGACGACCAGCCGCAAGGCAATCCGTGGATGAAGGGCCTGATGATCTGGGGCGGGATTTTCCTCGCCCTGTTCGTGGTCGTCTCGATGTTCAGCGCGCGCGGCGATGCCGGCGCGACGGCGATCCGCTATTCCGACTTCCGCACCAAGGTGGCCGAAGGCAGCGTGTCCGAGGTCCAAGTGGGCGAGGCGCGGATCACCGGCAAGTACAAGACCGGCGAAACCTTCAGCACCGTACCGATCCCCAACGACACCACCCTGCCCCAGCTTCTGGCCGACAACGGCGTGAAGTATCAGGGCAAGGCCGCGGAAGAGCCGAACCTGCTGCTCTACATCCTGGTCCAGGCCCTGCCCTTCATGCTGATCCTGGGCGTCGCCTTCTTCGCCCTGCGGCAGATGCAGAAGGGCGGCGGATCGGGCGCGATGGGCTTCGGCAAGTCCAAGGCCAAGATGCTGACCGAGCGCCAGGGCCGCGTCACCTTCGCCGATGTCGCCGGCATCGACGAGGCGCGCGAGGAGCTGGAGGAGATCGTCGAGTTCCTGCGCGATCCGCAGCGCTTCTCCAAGCTCGGCGGCCAGATTCCCAAGGGCGCGTTGCTGGTCGGCTCGCCCGGCACCGGCAAGACCCTGCTGGCCCGCGCCATCGCGGGCGAGGCGGGCGTGC
>CAZFPW010000284.1:0-3394 GCA_964520765.1 uncultured Novosphingobium sp. | reverse complement strand
GCCTTGGCCAGCTCGCCGGTCACCACGTTGAACTTGCCGACCCCGTGGTACTTGTCGGCGGCCGCCTCGGCGGGAGCATAGCCCTTGCCCTTCTGGGTCACGACATGGACCAGGCACGGTCCTTCGGCCGCATCGCGCACGTTCTCCAGCACCGGGATCAGGTGGTCGAGGTTGTGACCGTCGATGGGCCCGACGTAGTAGAACCCCAGCTCCTCGAACAGGGTGCCGCCCATCGCCATGCCTCTAGCGAACTCGTCGGTCTTCTTGGCGGCGTGGTGCAGCGGCTCGGGCAGCTTGCGGCTGATCCGCTTGGCCAGCTCGCGCAGTTCCAGGAACGGCCGCGAGGAGACCAGCCGCGCCAGATAGGCCGAGAGGCCCCCCACCGGCGGGGCGATCGACATGTCGTTGTCGTTGAGGATCACCACCAGGCGGTTGCCGGCGGCCCGCGCGTTGTTCATCGCCTCGTAGGCCATGCCCGCGCTCATCGCCCCGTCGCCGATCACCGCGATGCCCTTGCCCGGGCGCCCGGCCAGCTTGTTGGCCACCGCAAAGCCCAGGGCGGCCGAGATCGAGGTCGAGCTGTGGGCCGCGCCGAACGGGTCGTACTCGCTCTCGCTGCGCTTGGTGAAGCCCGACAGGCCGCCCGGCTGGCGCAGCGTCCTGATCCGCTCGCGCCGCCCGGTCAGGATCTTGTGCGGATAGGCCTGGTGGCCCACGTCCCACACCAGCTTGTCCTCCGGCGTGGCGAACACATAGTGCAGCGCCACCGACAGCTCCACCACGCCCAGACCCGAGCCCAGGTGACCCCCCGTCGAGCCCACCGCCGAGATCATCTCCGCCCGGACCTCGTCCGCAACCTGGCGCAGATCCTCAGGCGGCAAACCACGAAGATCATAAGGCGTCTTTACACGGTCCAATAACGGAGTGGCAGGCAGGGTGCTCATCGGGCCGCTCTTACACATCTGCGACAACCCTGTCGATTCGCGGGAAACCGCCTTCCCATCGCATCACTCTCCTGCATCGCGGCTTGCCCTTGCGGTCATTCCGCGACGATTGCCGCGGCCCGAAATATCTGGTGCTGTGCCTGAAACGCGCATGAACGGAGAGCGGGTCGGGTGGAGAAGGTCGAACGGCTGGAAGCGATCGAGGAGATCAGGTCGCTCAAGGCGCGCTATTTCCGCTTTATCGACACCAAGCGGTGGGACGATCTGCCCGCGCTATTCACCGAGGATCTTCGGATCGTGACGCCGGAGGGCAAGGTCTGGCTCGAAGGGGGCACGGCCTATGCGCAAAGCCTCAGGTCCGGGCTGGAGAGCGCCGTCTCCTGCCATCAGGGGCTGACCGCCGAGATCGAGATCATGGACGATGGAACCGCGCAGGGCATTTGGGCGATGCAGGACGTCATCGAATGGGAGGACCGCCATCCGCGCGAAGGGTGGAAGGCGATCCTCGGCCGGGGCCACTATCACGAGACCTATCGACGCGAAGGCGGGCGCTGGCGCATCGCGACCCTGTCGCTGACGCGCATCCGCCTGGACATAACCTGGCCGGACGACCTGCCGGAGGAAGAGGGCCGATGACCGATCTCTCCCAGGCCGACCGTTTCGGCCCCCGCGACGACAATCCCTATTGGAACGAGAGCGTGTGGTTCTCCGTCTCGATCCCCGAGCGGCGGATGCACGGGATGATCCAGTACTACTTCCGCCCGAACATGGGCCTGCTCAACGGCGGGCCGGTGCTGTGGGACCCATCGGGCCGGTTCCAGTGGAACTGCCTCTACTACAACTGGGCCCACCTCCAGGCCCTGCCGCCAGGGCAGGAGAAGTTCGCGATGCAGGCGCGCAACTCGCTCGCCGTGCGGGTGCTGGAGCCGCTGGCGCGCTACAAGATCGACTATGCCAAGGACGGGTTCGAGCTGGATCTGGAATGGACCGCGACAGGCCCCTGCCACGAATTGAAGACCGGCGATTCGGGCCAGCAGGCGACCGCCAAGTTCCACATCGAGCAGCCCGGACGGATGACCGGCACGATCCGCCGCCACGGCGAGACCTTCGCGGTAGATTGCTGGTCGATGCGGGATACCTCCTATGGCGCGCGCGATTACGAATCGCTGGCGCGGGGCGGATACTTCTGGGGGATCGCGGCGGACAGCAGCTTCCATGCCCTGTGCATGGGCGCGGGGCGCGAGGCCAACTGCATCGGCGGCTACATCATGCGGGACGGCAAGATGGCGAGCCTGGTTTCGGGCAGGCGGGAGGTCCTGGAATGGGGCGAACTCGGCCCCGCTAAGGTCCGCTTCGAAGGCAGCGATACCCTGGGCCGCACCATGCAGGCGACCGGTGTGATCGATCCGGGATTGGTCTTCACCGGCTATACCGACCATTCGGTGGTCTGGTCGCTCGTCGAATGGGATTGGGACGGCCGCACCCATTGGGGCGACAATCAGGAGTTCTGCCCCGACGAGACCTTCCGCCGCATTGCCCGCGGCGAGATCGCGCTGGAGGGCGGGGCATGAGCGGGCTCGGTCAGATCGTCATCGTCAACGGGACATCGGGTTCGGGCAAGTCGACCACCTGCGAGCTGTTCCAGCGCCGGGCGCAGGATTACTGGCTGCTCTACGGCATCGACCACTTTACCGCGAACACGCTGCCCGCCCAGTTCGGGCACCACGGTCCACGAGCGCGCGAGGGCATCTACGCCCATCCTGTCGACGAGGCCGATCCCGACGGGCCGCTGCGCTGGTCCTTCGGGCCGAACGGGACCAAGGCCTTCGCCACCTTGCACGAATGGCTGGCCTCCGCCTCGCGCCAGGGATGCAACGTCATCTTCGATCACCTGCTGCTTACCCAGACGCCGGTGCTGGCCGACTGCGTCTGGCGGCTCGAGGGCCTGCCGGTGCTGCTGGTCACGCTCAAGCCGCCCTTCGAGGTGCTCGAGCGGCGCGTCGCCGAGCGGCAGATGGATAAGAAGATCCCGACCCACATCCTGGGCGAGGATGCGGCGAGGAAGATCATCGACCGCCTCACCCGGCTGCGGCCGTGGTTCTACGAGGCGGTCTATGCCAACGAGATCGCGGACCTCACCATCGACAGCGCGGAGCATGGCCCGGAAGAGGTCTGCGCCTTGATCGAGGCGCGGCTTGCCGAGGGGCCTGGCACGGCATTCGCCGAACTGAGGAAGCGCTACCCTAAACCTTGAGCCCGGCGGCGGCGCGGGCCGCCGCTTCGATCGCGGCAGGATCGGGCGCGCCCTTCGGCACCAGCCACGACCCCCCGATGCAGAGCACCGCGTCGAGCGCCAGCCAGTCCGGCGCGGTCGCTTGCGTGATGCCGCCGGTCGGGCAGAACCGCGCCATGCCGAACGGCGCGGCGATGGCCTTCAGCGCGGCGATCCC
>CAZFPW010000283.1:0-3412 GCA_964520765.1 uncultured Novosphingobium sp. | reverse complement strand
TAGGACGGATCGATCCGCACCAGCTTTTCCCGCGAAGTCGCGCCGCGCAACAAGTGCAGGCGCGATGTTCCGACACCCAGGGCCTGGGCCAGCAGGCCCAATACGGCGGCATTGGCCTTACCGTCCTCCGGCTTGGCGCGGACCTTGGCGAGGAGGCGGCCGTCCGCGATCTCCAGCGCCTCGCTCCGCGCACCGGGCGTCACCCGCACCGCCAGCCGCCCGTCCGCATCGGCCAGGGCGCGGATCGCCTCGGCCGGCGGATGCTCAGCCTTCGGCCGCGCCATCGAAGGCGGCCTGGTGGATGCGGCCGTTGATGACATAGCCCTGGACGCCCAGCTGCATGCCGGCGAGCTGCTCGTCGTTGAGGTCGCGGGTGAACACCGCCGGGCGGCCCATCCACATCTGGCGCGACTTGATGACCTTGCCCGGCGTCAGCATCGCGCCGGCCGCCAGCATCCCGTCCGCCTCGATCCGGCAGCCGTCCATCACGATCGAGCCGAGGCCGACGAAGGAACGGTCCTCCAGCACGCAGCCGTGGACCATCGCCAGGTGGCCGATCAGCACGTCGTCGCCGATGATCGTCGGGAACCCGTCGGGGCGGCTCGGCTTGGGGCTGTCGCAATGGACGATCGTGCCGTCCTGGATATTGGTCCGCGCGCCGATGACCACGCGGTTGGCGTCGCCCCGGATCACACAGTTGTACCAGACGCTGGCATCCGGGCCGATCTCCACATCGCCGACGATCCGGCAGCCCGGCGCGATGAAGGCGCTGTCGTGGATGCGCGGGGTCTTGCCGTTGAGGCTGGCGATGGTGGTGTCGGGGCGAGCGGTCATTGGCGTTTCCCTAGCATGTTGTGCCAGCGCACGAAGGGCAGGACGGAGGCGTGATCGTCGGTCCAGGCGCGGGGGGCGGGCGGCGGCAGCGCGCGCCACTCGTGCCCGTCAGAGCGGGCCTGGACCGCGATGATCTGCGCGGGGTCGCGGGTGAGCAGCACCCAGACCGAGCCGGTCAGCATGTCCTCCCCGCCGGGATTGTCCTCGCGCACCATGGCGTGGAGCCTGCGCTGCCTGGCTGCGGCGGCCAGCACCGGCTCCAGCCCGATGAAGCGGTTCGAGATGTGCAGCACCAGCACCCCTTTGGGCGACAGCGCATCGAGGTAGATGCCCAACGCCTCGTCGGTCAGCAGGTGGAGCGGGATCGAATCGGACGAGAAGGCGTCGATCGCCAGCAGGTCGAACGCGCCGCGCGGCTCCTTCGCCAGCTCGAGCCGGGCGTCGCCCAGCACCACCGAGGCATCGGGCGCGCAGTCGGACAAGTAGGTGAAGGTGCCGTCGTGGGAATAGCGCAGCACCGTGGGGTCGATCTCGTAGAACCGCCAGGACTGGCCAGGCCGGTGATAGCAGGCCAGCGTCCCCGCGCCGAGGCCGACCACCCCGATCCGCGCGCCCGGTCCATAAAGGCTCTCCGCATTGGCGAAGGCGAGGCCGACGCCCGAGGTCGGGCCGTAATAGGTCGTCGGATTGCGGCGCTTGGCGGGATCGGTCGACTGTTCGCCGTGCAGGGTCGTGCCGTGCGAGAGCATGCGGACCCGGCTGTCGGGATAGTCGCGGACCGTATAGACCCCGAAATAGCTGCGGGTGCGCAGGCCGTCGAGCGAGGCCTGGACCGTCTCCACCCCGCCCTGGGCCAGCATCGTCACGCCGAGCAGCGCCAGGAACACCGGACGCCAGGGCACCAGCACGATCCCGCACAGGGCGATGCCCAGGGCATAGAGCCCGCGCTGGCTGTTGAAGGCCTCTTCCATCGGCAGTTCGTAGAGCTTCCAGGCGAAGAACAGCGCCAGCCCGGCCAGCGCCGTTGCCGCGAGGACGCGCAAGGGGGGTGATGCCCCCGGCAGGCGGCGCAGGTCGAACAGGAACTGCCGGGGCAGCAGCGCGGCGGCGGCCAGCACCAGCAGCGGATGCTCCCACACCCAGTCGAACACCAGCGGCGCGATCAGGGCGGTGAACAGCCCGCCCAGCGCCCCGCCGGCCGACATCACGAAGTAGAACAGCGTCAGCCGCTCCGTATCCGGGCGGGAATCGTAGAGCCGCGCGTGCAGCGCGACGCAGACCATGAACAACAGCAGCACGCTCGACAGGGCGAGCGACATGGTCCCGGTATTGCGCGAGGCCATGGCCATCCCGCCGGCCAGCATCACCACGAAGGGCGTCGAGACCGTGATCGCCCAGGCGACCCGCCGCCGGTCCGAGAAGGAGACGACGAAGCTCAGCAGGTAGAGCCCGAGCGGGATGACCCACAGCAGCGGCATGGCGAAGACGTCGGTGGTGAGGTGCGTGGTGGTCGAGAGCATCAGCCCCGAAGGCACCGCCGACAGCGCCAGCCAGAGCAGGATGCGGCGCCAGCCGATCTCCTCGCGCTCGGCCGACCAGTCCTCCTCCGTCGCCGCCGCGACCGGCGCGGCGGCGGCGATCCGCCAGCGTGTCCAGGCGGACAGGCCGATCAGCGCGATCAGCAGGCCGTAGCCGGCGGTCCAGGCCCAGCTCTGCGCGTCGAGGCTCAGCGTCGGCTCGAACAGCAGGGGATAGGCCAGCAGCCCGGCGAAGCTGCCGAGGTTCGACGCGGCATAGAGCGCCCAGGGCGCGCCCGCCGTGGGATGGAGGGAGAACCACCGCTGCATCAGCGGCGCCTGGGCCGAGACGAGCAGGAAGACCGGTGCGATCGTCAGGGCGAGCAGGCCCGGCACCCACACCGCTTCCCATCCCGGCAGGGCGGGCGGCAGGTCGGGCAGGGCGATCGGCAGCCACAAGGCCGCCAGCACCAGCAGGACGAGGTGGATCGTCGCCTGGCGGCGGAAGGGCAGCCCGCCCAGCCAGTGGGCATAGCCATAGCCTCCCAACAGCAGCGCCTGATAGACCAGCATGGCGCTGTTCCAGACGTTCGGCGCGCCGCCCAGCCGGGGCAGGGCCATGCGCGCGACCATCGGCTGGACCAGGAACAGCAGGAAGCTGCCGGTCAGGATCGTCAGGACGAACAGCGCCCGCTGGCTCGACGCCCCCCTCGACGCTCCGGCCATGGCGGTCAGGCCCCGAGCAGCCGGGCGGCGTGGGCGGCGTGATAGGTCAGCACGCCCGAGCAGCCGGCGCGCTTGAACGCGGTCAGGGTTTCGAGGACCGTCGCGTCGCGGTCCGCGACGCCGGCCGCCACCGCCGCCTCGATCATCGCGTATTCGCCGCTGACCTGATAGGCGAAGACCGGCACCTCGAAGCGCTGCTTCACGCGGGCCACGATGTCGAGATAGGGCAGGCCGGGCTTGACCATCACGCTGTCGGCGCCCTCGGCCAGGTCCATGGCAACCTCGCGCAGGGCCTCCTCGCCGTTGGCCGGGTCCATCTGATAGGTCTTCTTGTC
>CAZFPW010000282.1:0-3425 GCA_964520765.1 uncultured Novosphingobium sp. | reverse complement strand
CGGCCCGGCGGCGGGGGACGAGCTGTTCCTGCCCTACCTCTCGGGCGAGCGCACCCCGCACAACGACCCCCACGTGCGCGGGGCCTTCCTGCGCGCCGACCACGATACCGACGCGGGCCGCCTCGCCGTTGCCGTGCTGGAGGGGGTGGCCTTCGCCCATGCCGATGGCCTCGCCGCGCTGGAAGAGGCCGGAACGCGGCTCGCGCGGCTCTCGGTGGTGGGCGGAGGGAGCCGTTCGTTGACCTGGGGTCGCCTACTGGCTGCCATTTTGGGCGTGCCGCTGGACTACCTCGAAGGCGGTGAGGTCGGCCCCGCGCTGGGCGCGGCGCGCCTCGCGCAGATGGCGGAAACCGGGGCTTCCGCGGCGGAAATCTGCGTCCGCCCCCCGGTGCGCCAGGTGATCGAGCCCGATCCCCGCCTGGCCGAACACCTCGCCCCCAAGCTCGCCAGGTTCCGCGCGGCCTATGCCGCGATCCGCTCTATCTGAAGGAAAGCATCCATGTCCGCCGAATACTTCGCCCCATTTCCCAAGGCCCGCTTCGAAGGCCCTGAAAGCACGAACGATTTCGCCTACCGCTGGTACGACAAGGACCGCCTCGTCCTGGGCAAGCGCATGGAAGACCACCTGCGCTTCGCCGTCTGCTTCTGGCACACCTTCTGCTGGCCGGGCAGCGACGTCTTCGGCGCCGGCACCTTCCGCCGCCCCTGGCACGCCGGCCCCAACGACGCGCCCCGCGCCGCCGCCAAGCGCGAGGCCGCCCTCGCCTTCGTCGAGAAGCTCGACGTGCCGTTCTACTGCTTCCACGACGTCGACGTGATGGCCGATGCCGAGGACGCCGCCGCGTTCCGTTCGAGCTTCGCCCAGGCGGTGGATCACCTTGAGGAACTGCAGCAAAAGCATGGCCGTAAGCTGTTGTGGGGAACGGCAAATCTCTTCAGCCACCCGCGCTACATGGCCGGCGCGGCGACCAACCCGGACCCGGAGGTCTATGCCTGGGCGGCGATGCAGGTGCGCGACTGCCTGGAGGCGACGCATCGCCTCGGCGGGGCGAACTACGTGCTGTGGGGCGGGCGCGAGGGCTACGACACGATCCTCAACACCGAGATCGGCATCGAGCAGGAAAATTTCGGGCGTTTTCTGAATCTTGTGGTCGATCACAAGCATCGCATCGGCTTTTCCGGGGCGATCCTGATCGAGCCCAAGCCGCACGAGCCGACCAAGCACCAGTACGATTTCGATACGCAGACGGTCTTCGCGTTTCTCAAGCGGTTCGGGCTGGAGAACGAGGTGAAGGTCAATATCGAGGCCAATCACGCCACGCTTTCGGGCCATACCTTCGAGCACGAGATCGCGATGGCGCGGGCCTTGGGGATCTTCGGATCGATCGACGCCAATCGCGGGGATCCGCAGAACGGCTGGGATACGGACCAGTTTCCCAACTCGGTGGAGGAATTGACCCTCGCCATGCTGGAGATCCTGCGCGCTGGAGGCTTCACCACCGGCGGCTTCAACTTCGACGCCAAGGTGCGCCGCCAAAGCATTGATGCGGCAGACCTTTTCCACGGCCACATCGGCGGGATCGACACGATCGCCCGCGCCCTTTTGCGGGCGGCGGCGATCGTCGAGGACGGGCAGCTCGAGGCCTTCCGGCAGGAGCGCTATGCCGGCTGGCGGGGCGAGCTGGGCAAGGCGATCCATGCGGACGGCGCGACGCTGGCGTCGGTCGCGGAGCACGCGATCCAGAGCAACCGCGGGCCGGAGCCGAAGTCGGGCCGGCAGGAATGGTGCGAGAACCTCGTGAACCGTTTCTAGCGTTTTCGGGCAGCCAGTAGGCGACCTTGGGTCAACGCAGCGCCACTGCGAGGCCTATCGCGGCGCGCGTCCGGCAGCCTTGAGGGCGAAGGCGTGGCGGCCGGAGCCGAACCGGCCCTCCGGCGCCGCGCCCGTCCACCCCGGCGGCACGGCGAAGCGCCCCTCGGCGCCGGGCGGGACCAGCAGCTCGACCCGCAGCTCGGCGTCCGCGATCCGCCAGGCGATGGCCGCCTCGCCATAGGGGGTGGCCAGGCTCGCCTCGGCCCAGTCGATCCCGCCGCCGGGACGCGGGGCGAAGTCGATCAGGGCATAGCCGGGCTCGTCCAGGCAGGGGCCGATCCCGGCGAGGCTGCGGTAGAGCCAGGCCCCGACCGAGCCGTAGGCGTAGTGGTTGAAGCTGGTCATGGAGTCCGAGCTGGTATCCGCCATCTCGCCGCCGTGGAGCGTGCCGTCGGGGCGGATCGCGTCCCAGCGCTCCCACATCGTCGTCGCCCCCTGCCTGATCTGGTAGAGCCAGCCCGGCGCTTCCTCGTTGAGCAGCAGGCGATAGGCCGCCGCGTCCTGCCCGGTGCGGGTCAGGGCCGGCAGGACGAGCGGGGTGCCGAGGAAGCCGGTGGCGATCCGCCCCCCGGAGCGTTCGACCAGGGCGGCGAGCCTCGCACCCACCGCGGCCTGTTCTTCAGCGGGAGCGATGTCGAACATGATCGCCAGGGCGCAGCCGGCCTGCGTCTCCACCGCCGCCTCGCGCCAGCGCGCCCAGGTTCCGGCGGCGACGCGCGCGGCGAGCGCGGCATAGCGCGCGGCCGCCTCCCGATCCCCCAGCACGGCAAGGGCGCGGGCGACGGCCCGGGCGCTCATCGCCAGATAGGCCGAGGCGATGAAGTCCCGGTCCGTGGTCGCCTGCTCGGGCCGGTCAGGCGGCGCGCCGGGGTCGAGCCAGTCGCCGAGGTGGAAGTCGCCCTCCCAGGTGTCCTGCGCCGAAAGCCGCGCCGCGCCATGGTCCACCCAGGCGCGCATGGAGGGCAGCTGGCGCGCGAAGACGGCGCTGTCCCCATAGCTCTCGTAGAGCGCCAGCGGCACCAGCGTCGCCGCGTCGGACCAGCCGATCCCGGCATATTCGAAGGGATGGCCGCCGATCACGTTGGGCACGGTGCTCGGCACGTTGCCGTCCGGCGCCTGCTCCAGCGCGAGGTCGGCCAGCCAAGACCCCAGGAAGGCGCGGGCGTCGAAATTGGTGCAGGCGGTCGGCGCGAAGACCTGGATGTCGCCGGTCCAGCCCAGCCGCTCGTCGCGCTGCGGGCAGTCGGTCGGCAGGGCGAGGAAGTTGCCGCGCTGCGACCAGCGGATGTTGGAATCGAGCTGGTTCACGCGCGGATCGGAACAGCGGAAGCGGCCGATCTCCGCCAGGTCGCTGGCGACGACGCAGACCTCCACCCGTTCCAGCACCACGCCTGCGCCCAGGGCGATCTCGGCGAAGCGGAAGCCGTGGTAGGTGAAGCTGGGGCTGACGACATGATCGCCCGGCGGCAGGCGATAGGTATCGGTGGCCTTGGCGTGGCGTAGGGCCGCCGTGTGCAGCCGGCCATCCGGTTCCAGCACCTCGGCATGGCGC
>CAZFPW010000281.1:0-3441 GCA_964520765.1 uncultured Novosphingobium sp. | reverse complement strand
CTTCCGACAATCAGCGTGACGCCTCTATCGAGGACCAGTTGCGCCAATGCCGCGAGCGCGCCGCCCGCGAGGGCTGGACCATCGTGGAGAGCTATTCCGACCGCGCCATCTCCGGCGATTCCCTCATCCGTTCCGGCATCCAGTCTTTGCTTGCCGATGCGCAGGCCGGGCGCTTCGACATGGTGTTGTCCGAGGCGCTGGACCGCATCAGCCGGGATCAGGAGGACGTGGCGGGCGTGTTCAAGCGCCTACGCTTCGCTGGCATCACCATCGTCACCCTGTCCGAAGGCGAGATCAACGAGCTTCATGTCGGCCTCAAAGGCACCATGAACGCGCTGTTCCTAAAAGACCTCGCCATCAAGACCCATCGCGGCATCCGGGGCCGCGTGGAAGCCGGTAAGATCGGCGGCGGCAACGCCTACGGCTATCGCGTCGTCCACCAGCTCGACGCGCGTGGCGAGCCAATCCGGGGCGAACGCGAGATCATCGCGGAACAGGCCGAGGTGGTGCGCCGCATCTTCCGTGAATATGTCGCCGGCAAGGGGCCACAGCGCATCGCCGCCGACCTGAACCGCGACGGCATCCCCAGCCCGACCGGCAAGCGTTGGAACGACACCACCATCCGGGGCAATCGCATTATCGGCTCCGGCATCCTTAATTGCCACCTCTACATCGGCAAGCTGATCTGGAACCGGCAGAAGAAACTCAAGAACCCCGACACGGGCCGTTATGCCTACCGCCTGAACCCGCAAAGCGAATGGGTGCATGGAGACGCGCCCGAACTGCGTATCCTGCCACAAGAGCTATGGGACGCCGCCAAGGTCCGGCAGGATGAGTTGACCGCGCTTTATAAGAACCAGATCGAAAGCACCCGCGCCGCCGTGAAAACACTGGCGGCGCGGAATGGTGGCCTCAACGCCACGCACCGCCCGCGCACATTGCTTTCCGGCCTGTTGTTCTGCGGCTGCTGCGGCGACACCTACAGGCGGCGCGGCCATGACCGCTACGCCTGCACCAACCACGCGCTTGGCAACGGCTGCGACAATGGCCGCACCGTTCCGCGCGAGGCGCTGGAAACCCGTGTGCTGACCGGCCTTCGGGATCAGATGATGACCCCGGCAATGGCCGAGGCCGCCATGCGGGCCTATGCGGAGGAAACCAACCGTCTCAACCGCGAGCGTCGCGCCACAGCTGAAACCACCCGGCGCGAATTTGCCGACACCACCAAGGCCATTGCCGAGATCGTGCGCGTCATCGAGCAAGGCGGCTGGCGCCGCGCCCTGTCCGACCGCCTCACCGAGCTTGAGGTCAGACAGGACAGTCTCACCGCCCGCCTGTCGGACGCGCCGCAGGACGTTCCCGACATTCACCCCGGCATTGCCGAAACCTACCGGCGCAGGATCGAGCGCCTGACCGCCGCGCTCGACCATCCCGACGATGCGCTTGAGGCGGCCGATGCCATCCGCGAGGTCATCGACCGCGTTATCATCACCCCCGGCAGGAGGCGCGGCAGCTACAGCATCACCCTGCAAGGCGAGCTTGGCACAATCCTCGACTGGATCGAGCGCACCGGCAAACCCGGCTACAAGCCTATCCCCGACACCGCATCATCCCGTTTGTCCACCCCGGTCAAAACAGGGGCCGGGCCGGGGGAGCGGGCCGGTGCCGCCTCTATTTCAGTGAAGCAAGCTCTAGCGAGCGGCGCTGAGGCGCGAGCCGTAGGCTTCCGTCCGGTAGCCGTCGTAGATCGTGCGCGCGATCGAGGCGATGCGCGTCTCGCGGCCCGGCTTGCCGCCCTGGCCGGTGACGTAGACCGCCACGGCGATCGCCCGGCCGTCCGGCGTCTCGATGATCCCGACGTCGCTGGACGTGTTGAAGAGCGTGCCGGTCTTGTGGGAAATCCGGGCATCCCCGGGCAGCTGCGCGCGCAGGCGGTTCTTGCCGGTCACGCAGCGGCTCATCGCGCCGAGCAGGATGGCCCGGCTGCCGGGGCTCAGCCACTGGCCGTTGTAGAGGCCGCTCAGCAGCTCGACCATCGCCAGGGGCGTGCCGCTGTCGCGCAGGTCGACCGACTTCGCGGGGTCGACCGCGCCGTCGTCACGAACCAGGGTGGCGATGGTGCGGTCCATCCGCATGCCGGAGATGCCGGCGCGGGCAAGCCAGCGATTGACCTCCGCCGGGCCGCCGATGGCGGCGAGCAGGGCGTCGGTCGCGTTGTTGTCGCTGCGGGTGATGGTCAGCTCGATCAGCCGTTCGGCCGAAACCATCGCGCCGGGCCTGGCGGGCGCCTCGGGCGAGGAGAACTTGGGCGAAGGCACCGGGATCATCATCGGAAAGCGATCCGTCAGCCGGAAACGGCCGCGATCCACGCCATCGAGGAAGGTGGCGACGACCGCGATCTTGCTGGTGCTGGCCAGCGGGAACGGCTGGTTGCCGAGCACCGAGAGCGAACGGCCCGAGGAAAGATCGATGGCGGCGACGCCGATGCGGCCCTGCGCGCGGTTGGCGAGCATGGCCACCTGAGCTTCGAGCGGGCTGGAATAGTTGCGCTGCTCGAAGGTCGGCTGGAAGACGATTGGCGCAGCGGGCGCGCGATTGGCCGGCAGCGCCGGCTTGGGCAGGCCGATGGCGCGATCGAACGCGGCTTCGAGATCGCCCGCATTCGCGGAAGCGACCGGAGCCGTGATCCCGGCCAGAGCCAGGACGCCAAGCAAAAGCGATGAGAGACCCGTCTTCTTCACGCGACAACCGTACACCGTCCACCCTTTTCAGAGGCTTAACCGCGATGCGGATTATGAAAAACGGTTGCGGCGACGAACCGCGCCGATTTTGCGGTAGCTTCCGCACAACGGGGTCGACCCCGGGGAACCAACCCTCTGTTGCGCAAAGAAAAGGGCCGGGAGGATCGCTCCTCCCGGCCCGCTTTCCTTGGACTTGAGCGTCGGACTTAGAAGTCCATCCCGCCCATTCCGCCCATGCCGCCCGGGGGCATGCCCATGGCCGGCTTGTCTTCGGGCTTCTCGCTGATCGCGGCTTCCGTCGTGATCAGCAGGCCCGAGACCGAGGCAGCGTCCTGCAGCGCGGTGCGCACGACCTTGGTCGGGTCGATGACGCCGGTGGCGACGAGGTTCTCGTAAACGTCGGTCGCGGCGTTGAAGCCCTGGGTCTCGTCGTTCTTGTCGAGCAGGCGACCGGCGACGACCGCACCGTCATGGCCGGCGTTCTCGGCGATCTGACGGATCGGGGCCTCGATGGCCTTGCGGATGATGTCGATGCCGCGGGTCTGGTCCTCATTGGCGCCCTTGAGGCCTTCGAGGGCCTTGGTCGCGTAGAGGAGCGCGGTGCCGCCACCGGGGACGATGCCTTCCTCGACCGCGGCGCGGGTCGCGTGGAGCGCGTCGTCGACGCGGTCCTTGCGCTCCTTCACCTCGACTTCCGAAG
>CAZFPW010000280.1:0-3456 GCA_964520765.1 uncultured Novosphingobium sp. | reverse complement strand
GGTCGATCGCCTCGTTCACCGAGCTTTCCTTCTCGATGTAGGTGTCCGACCGGGGGACGTAGGCCTCCGGCTGGTAGTAGTCGTAGTAGGAGACGAAATATTCGACAGCGTTGTCCGGAAAGAAGCTCTTGAACTCGCCATAGAGCTGCGCGGCGAGGATCTTGTTGGGCGCCAGGATCAGGGCCGGGCGCTGGGTCGCCTCGATCACCTGGGCCATGGTGAAGGTCTTGCCCGAGCCGGTGACGCCGAGCAGCACCTGGGTCCGCTCGTCCTCCCCGATGCCGGCGACGAGATCGGCGATCGCCGTGGGCTGGTCGCCGGCCGGCTGGTACTCCGACGCGATGCGGAAAGCGCGCCCCGGATCGGACTTCTCCGGCCGCTGCGGCTTGTGCGGCACGAAGGCGCCGGAGGTATCGGGCTCCGCGAGACCCCGGCGGATGACGAGTTCGGCCATGAGGCGGGATATGGGGCCGGGCGGCGGCGGGGGCAAGGCGGGGCATGTCGTGCCCATCAATCGTTCGGTCGATTGACATCCCGGCCAGCCACCGGCACGGGTTCAGCAGGGAGAGAGCATGCCGAAGTATCTGCAAACATTGGGATTGAGCCTGCTGCCGTTGCTCGCTGCCTGCGGTGGCGGGGGAGTTCAGTCCACGCCCACGCCGGGGCCTACCCCAACGCCGACCCCTACACCGACCAGCCTGCCGCTGACGGCTTCCGGCTCGTTCGACACCATTCCAGTCACGCGCATCCATACCGGCACGCCGGGAGGGGCCGTCACGGTCGAGCAGTACAGCGTCGAAGGCCGCGGATCGCGGGTCGCCGTTAGCTACGATGCCGGTGCGGGCACCTATACCGTCCGTGACGAGGCCGCGTCGGTTACATTCCAGGCATCGGACCGGACGTCGACGTCCGGCTATGTCGATGTCTACACCAAGGCGGCGGGTGGCATCAGCGACCAACTGAAGGTCTACGGCAATCTGCGCAGCGGCGGTTCGGCGGCGAGCGCTCCGGTAGCGCTGAGCTATGTGACCTATGGAGCCTGGACCCATACGGAAGCATCGAGTGACCGGACCCGCAACACCGTTATCATAGCCGGCTTTCCCACGCCCGCCGCAGATATGCCGCGATCAGGTTCGGCCTCCTATCAGACCACCGTTACGGGAACGAAGCTGGAGTTCGGCATGGGGGTGATCAGCCAATTGATCGATCTTGCCGGCACCGCGACCTTTACGGCGGACTTCGGCGCCAGTTCGGTGAACACCTTGCTGACGCTGCCGGAAGCGGGAGCGTTCAGCGGAACTGCGCCGATTGCGGGCAACCAATTCTCCGGAACATTCACGTCGACCACGCCGAACTTCAATTCCGGCGCCTTTGCCGGCGGCTTTTTCGGCCCTGGCGCCCAGGAGATGGGCTACGCCTATCACATCTTCAAATACAATCCGGACCCCTACGCGGGAGCCTCTCCTGCTCCGATGTATTCCTACATTTCCGGAGCGGTCGTGGGAAAGAAGCCGTAGCAAGCGAGTTTAGCCGCTCCCTTTAGGTGGGTTGCTCCTCGACGCTCCCGGCACGTCTCCCCACCCCCGCAATGCCCGCCGCCACGGCCAGTATCCCCGCGCCGATGACGAAGCTCAGCCCCGGCATCGACGCGGCCGACACGGCATAGACCCAGCCGAAGAACACCGGGCCGGCGATCCCCGCCAGGCTGGCCAGGCTCTGCATCGCGCCCTGGAGCTGGCCCTGTTCGGTCTCGGAGACGGCGCGGCTCATCAGGCTCTTCATCGTGGGTTCGGCCAGGCCCATCAGCGAGGCCGGGATCATCGCGGCGACGAACCACGGCGCGCTGGGGGCCAGGGCCATCGCCAGGAGGGCCAGCGCGCCGCCGGCCAGGCCGATGAAGGTCGCGCGGCGATCGCCGATGCGCTTGGTGACGGGGCCGACCAGGGTGCCCTGGACGGTCATGTCGAGCACGCTGGAGAAGGCCAGCAGGGCGCCGATCTGCATCGTCGTCAGGCCGTGCCGGTGCCCGGCGTAGAGGACGAAGACGGTCATGAACAGGCGGTGCGAGAAGGTCAGCAGGAAGACGCCGGCCGACAGGCTGCCCAGCTCGCGGTTGCGGCCCAGCATCCTCAGCGCGGCGATCGGATGGGCGCTGCGCCAGGCGAAGGGCTTGCGCCGCTCGGGCGGCAGGCTCTCCGGCAGGACGATCAGGCCGTAGAGGAAGGCCAGGCCCGAAAGGCCCGCCGCGACCCAGAAGGGCAGGCGGGGGTTCACGTCCCCCAGGACGCCGCCCAGCGCCGGGCCGAGCACGAAGCCGGCCGAGATCGCCGCCCCGACGATGCCGAAGGCGCGGGCGCGGTTCTCCGGCGCGGTCACGTCGGCCATGTAGGCGAACAGCGCCGTGGCGCTGGCCGAGGTCATGCCGCCGATGATCCGGCCGACCACCAGCCACCACAGGTTGGGGGCGAGCGCCATCAGCACCCAGTCGAGCGCCAGCCCGGCGGCCGAGATCAGGATCACCGGGCGGCGGCCGAAGCGGTCGGACAGGCTGCCGATGATCGGCGCGCAGACGAACTGCATCAGCGCCCACAGGCTGCCGACGATGCCCGTCCACAGCCCGGCGGCGGCGATGCTGCCGGTCAGGTCCTCGATCAGGCGGGGCAGGACCGGCATGACCACGCCCATCGCCATCATGTCGAGGAAGCCGGTGATCAGGATCATCCAGATCGCGGGCGCCTTCACCCGCGTCGTGATGTCCTGCGTCATATCGCTCCTCCCCCGTATCGTTTCGCCTGAGAAGAGGATGGGCGCGCGCCGTTGTCAATCGCCGCCGGCTCCGTCATCGTGGCGTCATCACCGACTGCAAGGACACGATCCCATGACGAAGACCCCGCTTCTGCTCGCCGCCGCCGCACTCGCGGCCCTGTCGCTCTCGGCCTGCGGCAAGTCCGGCGAGCAGGCGGACGGCGGCCCTAAGACGATGGAGCAGGCGAAGGAGGCGGCGGCCAAGCTCGATCGGCCCAAGCCGGGGCAGTACAAGCAGACGATGCGGATCACCAAGTTCGAGGTGCCGGGCGCCCCGCCGCAGATGGCCGAGCAGATGAAGGCCGCCATGGGCCAGGCCCAGGAAAATACCTTCTGCCTGACCGAGGAGATGGCCAGCCAGGGCTTCCGCGAGATGTTCGACAAGGTCGGCGACAAGAACGAGTGCAAGTACGACCGCTTCGATGTGAGCGGCGGCCGGCTCGATGCCGTGCTCCAGTGCGAGAACGCGCACGAGGGCAAGGGCCAGATCACCATGGCCGGCACGGTGGGCGAGACCGGCTCGGACGTGACCGTCTCGATCGACCAGACCGGCGGCCAGGCGCCGATGGCCAATACCAAGATCGCCATGCATCTGGTGTCGGAACGGATCGGGGATTGCCCGGCGGCGAAGTAGCGACGGGCGGCTGGGCG
>CAZFPW010000279.1:0-3457 GCA_964520765.1 uncultured Novosphingobium sp. | reverse complement strand
TCTCGTAGTAGTCCATGAACTCTTCCATGCTCATGTCGGGGCGCTTGCGGAAGAAACAGATCTGCTTGAACATCTGAGGGTTTCCTATCGGTCGGACTTGAGAGCCAGCACGGAACCTTCGGCGCTGCCGGCGACGTAGATCGTGCCGTCCGCGCCGGCGGCGACGCCGGTGAAAGTGGTCATCGGGCCGCAGAAGTTCGGCACACCACCGAGATTCACCACCTGACCCGAGGGCGAGCCCACCGGCAGGCCGGAGGCGACCACGCGCCGCGCACCGCCGCCAAGATCGCTCTCCACCAGCTCGCGCGCCTTGACGTCGATCACATAGAGCTTGCCGTCACGGATCGTCAGGCCCTGCGGCTCGGCCAAGTCGTCGATCACCGTCTCGGCGCGGCCGCCGACGAGCTTCACCACCCGGCCCTTGCCAGCTTCGGCGACATAGACCGTGCCGTCGCCGTCCACGGCGACGCCCTGCGGCCGGTCGAGCCCGCTGGCCAGCTCGCTCTCGCTGCCCCCGGCAATGCTCCGCACCGTGCCGGTATCGGCCACGGCGAAGACCACGGCCCCGCCCTTGCTCACGGCCACGCCGGTCGGCACGCCGTGCCCGGTCGAAAGCACCTGGCTCTCCTGCGCCTTGGGCCGCCAGCGGGCGACCACGCCGTCCGCCGTGGTGACAACCCATTCGTCGTCGCCGACCGCGGCGATGTCGCGCACCCAGCCGGGATAGTTGGGCACGAAATAGTTGCCGACAATCTGACTCGGCTGGCCCGGCGTCAGCAGGTGCGAAAAGCCGCCGTCACCGACCAGCAAGGTTCCGTCCGGACCGACGTCCAGCCCCAGCGGCCACTGATAGCCCTTGTCGATCAGCGGCTTGGCCTGCCCCGGCGCGACGATTTCGTGGATCGAGCCGGTGATGTGCGAGACGAAGGTGCGCTTGCCGACGAAGGTCACGTTGTCGAGGCCCGCGCCGATGTCGGCCAGGACTTCCTTGTCGCCGGTGCGCGGATCGATCTTGAGCACCTGGCCCGAATAGACCTGGGTCGAGACGATGTAGCCGTCCGGGTGGAACTTCACCGAATCCGGCACGCCGAGGTCCTTGGCGACGACTTCCGGCTCGCCGCCGTCGAGGTCGATACGCCAGATCTCGTTCGCACCTTGGGCGGGGAAGTAGAGCTTGCCGTCCGGCCCGACCTCGAAGGCGTTGACCAGCGGGCACTTGTCGAAGATCACCCGATGGTTGCCGCCGCCGCTGCGGTCCAGCTCGATGATCCGGCCGTCCATGCGCAGCTCACCCGCGATCAGGCGGCCCTGATGATAGGTGATCGGGTTGGCGACCGGCATCTCGCCGTGGATCACCCGTACCGTGCCATTCGGCGCCCGCTCGACCACGCGGCCCTCGGTGATCTCGGTGCAATAGAGGTTGCCGCCCTCGTCGAAGACCAGATCGTCCGGGCCGACGATGCCGCCGCCCATCGCGCTCACCACCTCGGCGTCGCCGGTATCGGGGTCGATCGCGGAAATGGAGCTGCCCGCGACCTGCGCCACGTAGATCCGCCCGTCCGCCCCGGTGCGGATGCCGTTGGCCCCGGCCAGCCGGCTCGGCGGGGTGATGCGGCTGAGCGACCAGCCTTCGGCGGTGCTCGCCGGCACGGTCTCGGTATAGCGGCCGGATGTCGGCATCAACGTCTCTCCCGTTCGAATCCTCTGGCGCTGTTTGAGCGGGCGTTCAGCGGATGCGCAAGGGGAGAGTGGCGTGATGCCGCTTATGGTCTGATTCAGCGCGGCTGAATCAGGTTCGGCACCGGCCGCTTCCACGCCAGTGGATCAAACTCTACGCGTCCTTCTTCTTGAGCAGCACGGTGCGCAGCATCGACAGGGCGATCTCCCCGCGCTGATTGGTCAGCTCGTGCTTGAAGGTCAGGATGCCCTGGTTCGGCCGCGATTTCGATTCGCGCATCTCCACCACTTCGCTGTGGCAGGTCAGCGTATCCCCGATGAAGGTCGGCTTGGGCGTCACCACCTTGTCGAAGCCCAGGTTGGCGATCAGCGTGCCGACCGTGGTGTCGGCGATCGACAGGCCCACCGCCAGGCTGAAGGTGAAGGTCGAATTCACCAGGATCTGGCCGAACTCGCTCGCCTTGGCGTATTCGGCGTCGAGGTGCAGCGGCTGCATGTTGTGCGTCATGGCCGAGAACATCAGGTTGTCCGTCTCGGTGACGGTGCGGCTGGGCTGGTGGGTGATCCGGTCGCCAACCTGCCATTCGTCGAAGAATCTACCGGGCATTCAAAAATCCTCCCCTTTGGGAGAGGGGAACCACCGCGAAGCGGTGGTGGAGGGGGCGCCCCACACACCACAGCTCCCGGCGAGCCCCCTCCGTCATCGCTTCGCGATGCCACCTCCCCCGATGGGGAGGATCGTCGCTATTCTCCCTGCTCCTCGATCCGCGCCAGCAGCGCGTCGACCTGCACCTGCGCGCCGGGCGTGGCGTTCAGCTCCGCGACCACGCCGTCGAACGGCGCGGTCAGGGTATGCTCCATCTTCATCGCCTCCAGCGTGAGCAGCTTCTGCCCCGCCGTGACCGCATCGCCCGCCGCGACCTCGACCGCAATGATCTTGCCCGGCATCGGGGAGAGGATCGCGCCCGTCCCCGCCGAAGCCCCGTGACTGCCGTCCTTGCGCCAGGGCGTGACCTCCCAGACCGCGCCATGCTCGGCCAGCAGGACCGCATCGACGGGCTCGCCCTCGCCCGTGCCGGCAAGGTCGACCGCCACCGCCTCGCCATCGACCAAGACGTGGACGCTGGTCCGCGCGGGCGCGTTAAGGCGGAAGCCGGGCTGGTCGTAGGCCGGGATCAGGTCGAGCGCGGCATCGGCCAGGGCCTCGGCCGAGGGCTGCGGCGCGGCGGTCATGCTGTCGCCGTCGCGGCCGATCAGGCCGGTGTCGACTTCGCCCGAGACGAAATCGGGATGGGCCAGGGCATTGATGAGAAACGAGGTGTTGGTCCTAACCGGCCAAACCGCGCTGTCGTCGAGCATCTCGGCCAGGGCCAGGCGCGCCGCGTCGCGGGTGTTGCCGTGGGCGATGACCTTGGCGATCATCGGATCGTAGAACGGCGAGACCTCGGCCCCCTCATAGACGCCGGTGTCGATGCGCCCACCCTCCGCCTCACCGAACTGGAGCAACTCCAGCGTGCCGATGCTCGGCAGGAAGCCGGTGGCAGGGTCTTCGGCATAGAGCCGCGCTTCCATCGCCCAACCGTTGATCGCCAGCTCGTCCTGCGACTTGGGCAACGGCTCGCCGCTGGCGACGCGGAGCTGCCATTCGACCAGATCCTGCCCGGTGATCTCCTCGGTCACCGGATGCTCGACCTGGAGGCGCGTGTTCATCTCCATGAACCAGATGCGGTCGGCGCGCAGGCCCTCGCTCCCGTCCGCGATGAACTCGATCGTCCCGGCC
>CAZFPW010000278.1:0-3479 GCA_964520765.1 uncultured Novosphingobium sp. | reverse complement strand
ACATCGCCGCCGGCCTCGAGCCGATCCGCCGCGACTGGATCATGGCGCGCGGCGACGTCGAGGAATACGATGCGCGGGCGGTCCGGCCTGAGGACAACGGCCTCAAGGGCCCGGACCGCTCCGGCGGCGTCGCTCGCTTCCCCAATGTCGTCCAGCGCCCGCTGCGCGCCAAGGCGGGGATGAACGTCAGCCAGATGCACTATGCCCGGCGCGGGATCATCACGCCCGAGATGGAGTACGTCGCGGAGCGCGAGAACCTGGGCCGCGCCCGCCTGGCCGAGTATGTTCGCGACGGCGAATCCTTCGGCGCCGAGATTCCTGACTACGTGACGCCCGAGTTCGTCCGCGAGGAAGTCGCCCGCGGCCGGGCGATCATCCCCAACAACATCAACCACCCCGAGAGCGAGCCGATGGCGATCGGCCGCAACTTCCTGGTCAAGATCAACGCCAACATCGGCAACTCGGCCGTCGCCAGCGACGTCGCCAGCGAGGTCGACAAGATGGTCTGGTCGATCCGCTGGGGCGCGGACACCGTGATGGACCTCTCGACGGGCCGCAACATCCACGACACCCGCGAATGGATCCTGCGCAACAGCCCGGTCCCCATCGGCACCGTGCCGATCTACCAGGCGCTGGAGAAGGTCGGCGGGATTGCCGAGGAGCTGACCTGGGAGATCTTCCGCGACACCCTGATCGAGCAGGCCGAGCAGGGCGTGGACTACTTCACGATCCACGCTGGCGTGCGCCTGCCCTACATCCCGCTCACCGCCAAGCGCGTGACCGGCATCGTCAGCCGCGGCGGCTCGATCATGGCCAAGTGGTGCCTGGCCCATCACAAGGAGTCGTTCCTCTACGAGCGCTTCGACGAGATCACCGAGATCATGAAGGCCTACGACATCGCCTATTCGCTGGGCGACGGCCTGCGCCCCGGCTCGATCGCCGACGCCAACGACGAGGCCCAGTTCGCGGAACTCTACACCCTGGGCGAGCTGACCAAGCGCGCCTGGGAGCAGGACGTCCAGGTGATGATCGAGGGCCCCGGCCACGTGCCGATGCACAAGATCAAGCAGAACATGGACAAGCAGCTCGAGGCCTGCGGCGAGGCGCCGTTCTACACCCTCGGGCCGCTGACCACCGACATCGCGCCGGGCTATGACCACATCACCAGCGGCATCGGCGCGGCGATGATCGGGTGGTACGGCACGGCGATGCTCTGCTACGTCACGCCCAAGGAGCACCTCGGCCTGCCCGACCGCGACGACGTGAAGGTCGGCGTCGTCACCTACAAGCTCGCCGCCCATGCCGCCGACCTCGCCAAGGGGCACCCGGCCGCCAAGGTCCGCGACGACGCGCTGAGCCGCGCCCGCTTCGAGTTCCGCTGGCGCGACCAGTTCAACCTGAGCCTCGATCCCGACACGGCGGAACAGTACCACGACCAGACCCTGCCCGCCGAAGGGGCCAAGAGCGCGCACTTCTGCTCGATGTGCGGGCCGAAGTTCTGCTCGATGAAGATCACCCAGGAAGTGCGCGACTTCGCCGCCAAGCAGAACCAGTCGAGCGATGCCTTCATCGCCGCCAGCGCGACGGCGGCCGAGGCGGAGGCCGGCATGGCGGAGATGAGCAAGAAGTACGACGAGATCGGGCGCGAGCTTTATGTCGGCGCCGGCGGGCGGGAGCACGACTGAGTCATGCGCCGCCTTCCCCTCCTGCTGCCCGCGCTCGCCCTGCTCGGCGCCTGCAACTCGCACGGCGGCGGCGGTGAGCCGGGCGAGGCGGGCGTCGACGAGGGCGCGGACGCCCGCGCCCATCCCGGCCTTGCCTCCGGGGAGACGCTGCGCTTCACCGGCACCGAGCCGTTCTGGGGCGGCGAGGTCACGGGCACCGCGCTGACCTACACCACCCCCGAACGGCTCGAGGGAGCCGCCGTCACCGTCCAGCGCTTCGCCGGCAACAACGGCTTCTCCCTTTCGGGCAAGCTCGACGGGCGCGGCTTCGACATGGCCGTGACCGAGCAGCCGTGCAGCGACGGCATGTCCGACCGTACCTATCCCTTCACCGTCACGCTCCAGATCGGCGCCGAGGCTCGCGGCGGATGCGGCTGGACTGACGCGCGCAAGTTCACGGGACCCGAGCACCCCTGATTAGGAGTGCTGGACCCATGGAGGACCGGGCGAGGTTGTCCCATCCCGTCAAGTGCGTTATAACTTTCGTATGAACGCAACCCTGAAGATCACCAAGATCGGCAATTCCGCTGGGGTAGTCCTGCCCAGGGAACTGCTCGCTCACCTCGGCGCTCAGGTGGGTGAGGCGTTGTCGGTCGTTATCACTCCGCGCGGAATCGAGCTGTCCTCGGCTGAGCCGGACTTCCATGCGCAGATGGCGGCGGCGCGGGAAGTCATGGCGCGGCGCAAGCGCGCGCTCCGCGAACTCGCCAAGTAAGCATGGCTCGCAACTGGATCTGGCTTGTCACGGAAGTGGCCCTTGCCGCGCATCTGGAGCAGATTGCCGAGCATGGCGGCGGTGAAGGCGTGCGCGATCTGGGCCTGTTGGAGAGCGCTCTGGCCCGACCGCGCAATCTGGCAGACTACGGTGCCCCCGACGCTGCTGCTCTGGCGGCTGCCTATGCCTGGGGAATCGCCCGTAACCATCCCTTCGTCGATGGCAACAAGCGGACCGCGGCGGTGGTCAGCGAGACCTTTCTGATGCTCAACGGCTATCGGCTGACGGCAAGCGATGCCGAAGTGGTCGTCGCCTTCGTGGCGTTGGCCGCCGGCGAACTGTCCGAAGAGGAGTTGGCCGACTGGTTCCGCCAGCATCTGGCCGCAACCGATCGCTAGCTCCGCCGTCAGAGTTTCCCCGCGGGAATGTGTTGCAAGCGGAATTACTTGCGCCCTGCTGTCGCTGCGCTAGCTTCCTGCCGGGTCGTTAGGATGAGGAGGAGAGCAGCATGCGGAATCTCGCAGCGGAATTCTTCGGTACGTTTTGGTTGGTCTTCGGCGGTTGCGGCTCGGCCGTGCTGGCGGCGGCCTTTCCCGAGCTGGGGATCGGCTTCGCCGGCGTGGCGCTGGCCTTCGGCCTGACCGTGGTGACGATGGCCTATGCGGTCGGCGGCATTTCGGGCGGGCACTTCAACCCGGCGGTCTCGCTGGGCCTGGCCATCGCCAACCGCTTTTCGTGGAAGGACCTCGTGCCCTACTGGATCGCCCAGGTCGTGGGCGCGATCGCGGCCGCGGTGGTGCTCTACCTCATCGCCTCGGGCAAGGCCGGGTTCGAAGCGGGCAGCTTCGCCTCCAACGGCTATGGCGAGCTGTCGCCGGGCGGCTATGCGCTCCATGCCGCGCTGCTGATCGAGGTCGTGCTGACGGCGGGCTTCCTGATCGTGATCCTGGGCTCCACCTCGCGCGCGGCGCCTCCGGGCTTCGCGCCGCTGGCGATCGGCCTGGCGCTGACCCTGATCCACCTGATCTCGATCCCGGTCA
>CAZFPW010000277.1:1424-3484 GCA_964520765.1 uncultured Novosphingobium sp. | reverse complement strand
TCGTCCTGGAACAAGGCGTCATAGATCGGCAGGACCGCGCCGCCGGGATAGCCGAAGACATATTCGACCCCCTGGCGGACCAGGCTTTCGACCAGGATGTCTGCGCCGCTGCGCTCGGTAGTCACGGTAGAATTCCTTCTCAGGTGTCCCAAAGAACCGACCCGGCACAGCAGGCTGCACCGGGTCATTTCTCGGTTCGCTTCGCCCCCTGCCAGAGCCGGGGCGGAGCGGCAACTAGGTGACAGGAAATGTCTTGTCAACTCTCATTGGAGTAATAATGTTTCAAACAGACTTTCTGGATGGAATTTTTCAGTCTCGATCCGTGGCCAGCTCTCCGGCGGCTGGCGGCGGAACCAGGTATATTGCCGTTTGGCGTAGTTGCGCGTCGCCTGCCGGCCACGGCGGATCGCCTCGTCGAGCGGCCATTCCCCGCGCAGGTGGCCGGCGATCTCGGCAACCCCGATGGCGCGCATGACGGGCAAGTTGGGGTCCAGTCCGTGGGCGAGCAGGGCGGCGACTTCCTCGATCGCACCAAGGTCCATCATCCGCTCGAAGCGCAGGTCGCATCGGGCATAGAGCCTTTCCCTGTCGGGCAGCAGGATCGCGGGATGGAGCGTGACCCGATCCCCGATCCCGCCGGTTCGCTCGTTCTGCCATTCCGCCAGGGTCCGTCCGGTCGAGCGCACGACTTCGAGCGAGCGAGAAATCCGCGAGGAGTCGGCGGGGTTGAGCGCGGCCGCGCGCTGGGGGTCCTCGGCCTGGAGCGCGGCATAGGCCGCCGCTGTGCCCAACGCGCGCACGGCCTGGCGCACGGCCGGGTCGATCTCCGGCACGGGGGCGATGCCGTCCAGCAGCGTGCGGATATAGAGGCCGGTTCCGCCGACGAGGATCGGTACGATTCCCTCGGCCTGGGCGGCCGCGATCTCTTGCCTCGCCGCCGCTGCCCAGTCCGCCGCCGAGCACGGCCGCGCGCCGTCCCAGGTGCCGAACAGGCGGTGCGTCACGCCGCGCATGTCCTGTGTCGTCGGCCGCGCGCTCAGCACGGCAAGGTCGGCATAGACCTGGGCGCTGTCGGCATTGACGACCACGGCGCGGCGGCCGCGGGCTTCCAGCGCGAGGGCAAGATCGACGGCCAAATCGCTCTTGCCGCTCGCGGTCGGCCCTGCGATGAGCGCCAGCGGCGGCAACCGGGCCGCGTTTTCAGAGGAATCCTTGGTGCTCATCGTTCGCCTCTTAGCAGAGACCTCCACGCTTGCCGCAAATCTCGATTCCGCGCGCGCGGAACTGGCGGCGAAAGGCTGGCCGGTCGCGATGGCCGAGCCGGTGCACAGCGGCATGGATGCGATCGAGCTGTTGCTGCCCGAGGGCGATGCTGTCGGCGTGCGCGCCGTGCTAGACGCGCATTTCCGGCCGAGCGACGTGCTGATCGCGTCGCAGCCCATCGCCCTGCCGCGCGTCTTCGTGTCGGACATGGATTCGACGATGATCGCCGCCGAATGCATCGACGAGCTGGCCGACTTCGCCGGGCTCAAGCCGCAGATCGCGGAGATCACCGAACGCGCCATGCAGGGCGAGCTGGACTTCGCCAGCGCCCTGACCGAGCGCGTGGCCCTGCTGCGCGACCTGTCCGAAGGCGCGATCGAGGAATGCCTGGCCAGCCGCATCGCGCCGATGCCCGGCGCCAGGGCGCTGGTCGAAACGCTGAAGTCGCTCGGCTGCCGAACCGTCCTGGTCACCGGCGGTTTCCACCAGTTCGCCGATCCGGTGGCCGAGCAGCTTGGCTTCGATCGCGTGGTGGCGAACCGGCTCGAGGTGACGGGCGGAAAGCTCACCGGCGGGCTCGTCGGCGGGATCACCGACAGCGGGGTGAAGAAGGCGGTCCTGCAGGAAGAGGCCGCCGCGCTGGGAGAGGATACGGTCAGCCTGGCGATGGGCGACGGTGCGAACGACATCCCGATGCTGGAAGCCGCGACCTATGGCGTGGCCTATTATGCCAAGCCCAAGGCCCGCGATGCCGCCGACGGCTGGATCGACCGGGGCGACCTGACGGCGATGCTGGA
>CAZFPW010000277.1:0-1324 GCA_964520765.1 uncultured Novosphingobium sp. | reverse complement strand
ACGACATAGCGCGCTTGGTCCTCACCGAAGGCGGTGAAGTGGTCGCCGATCTGCTCCAGCTCGCAGCCGATGCCGCTGGCCATGGCCATCTCTGCCAGGGCCACCAGCAGGCCGCCGTCCGAGACGTCGTGCACGGCCGAGACCTTGCCTTCCGCGATCAGCTTGCGGACGAATTCGCCGTGGGCGCGCTCGGCCTGGAGGTCGACCGGCGGAGGCGGGCCGTCCTCGAGGCCGTGGACCTCGCGTAGCCAGAGCGACTGGCCGAGATGGGTGCCCGGTCCGCCGATGACGAAGATCGCCTCGCCTTCGGCTTTGAAGGGGATGGTGGCGGACTGGGCGTAGTCCTGCATCAGACCGACGCCGCCGATGGCGGGGGTCGGCAGGATCGCCGAGCCGCCGCCGGTCGCCTTGCTCTCGTTATAGAGGCTGACGTTGCCGCTCACGATCGGATAGTCGAGCGCCCGGCAGGCGTCGCCCATGCCCTCCAGCGCGCCGACGATCTGACCCATGATCTCGGGCCGCTGCGGATTGGCGAAGTTGAGGCAGTTGGTGATGGCGAGCGGCGTTGCGCCGACCGCGCAGATATTGCGATAGGTCTCGGCCACGGCCTGCTTGCCGCCCTCATAGGGATCGGCGAAGCAATAGCGCGGCGTGCAGTCGGTGCTCATCGCCAGCGCCTTGCGGGTGCCGTGGACGCGCACCACGGCCGCGTCGCCGCCCGATTTCTGCAAGGTATCCGCGCCGACCTGGCTGTCGTACTGCTCCCAGATCCAGCGCCGCGAGGCGAGGTCGGGGCAGGCGATCAGTTTGAGGAGGTCCGCGCCGAGATCGTTGGAATCGGGCACGTTTGCCAATGGCGCGGGCTTCGGCGTCGGCACGTGCGGGCGGTCGTAGAGCGGAGCTTCGTCGGCCAAGGGCCCCAGCGGGATGTCGCAGACCATCTCGCCGTCGAACATCAGTTGCATCCGGCCGGTGTCGGTGACTTCACCGATCACTGCGAAGTCCAGCTCCCACTTGCGGAAGATCTCCTCGGCCATCGGCTCCTTGCCGGGCTTCAGGACCATGAGCATGCGCTCCTGGCTTTCCGAGAGCATCATCTCGTAAGGCGTCATGCCCTCTTCGCGGCAGGGAACGGCGTTCATGTCGAGGCGGATGCCCGCGCCGCCCTTGCTCGCCATCTCGACCGAGGAGGAGGTGAGGCCGGCCGCGCCCATGTCCTGGATCGCGACGATCGCGTCGGTGGCCATCAGCTCCAGGCAGGCCTCGATCAGCAGCTTCTCGGTGAAGGGATCGCCCACCTGCACGGTGGGGCGCTTTTCCTCCG
>CAZFPW010000276.1:0-3520 GCA_964520765.1 uncultured Novosphingobium sp. | reverse complement strand
GTCGACGAGCAGAGCCGCAACATCCTGGTCCAGGCGACCCTCGCCAACCCCGACCGCGCGCTGCGCCCTGGCATGTACGTCACGGCCGGGCTCGCGCTCGATCCCACGCCCGATGCGCTGGTCCTGCCCGGCACGGCGATCATGACCTCCGCCCAGGGCGACAGCGTCATGGCGATTCGTGGCCCCAAGGCCCGCGCCGAGGGCAAGGCGGAGCCGGTGGCGGTGACCGTCGGCCGCCGCTTCGGCAATTCGGTGATCGTCACCAAGGGCCTCAAGGCCGGCGACGTCATCGTCACCGAAGGGCAGCTTCGCGTGCAGCCGGGGGCGGCCCTGCGCGTCGCCCGGCTGGTCCCGGCCGCGGGCAACTGACGTGCCCTTCACCGACCGCTTCATCCGCCGGCCGATCCTGGCGATCGTCGTTTCCCTGCTGATCCTGATGGTCGGCGGGTCCTCGCTGGTCATGCTCAACACGCGCGAATATCCGAACATGGAAAGCGCGACGATCGTCGTCACCACGGCCTATCCCGGCGCGACGCAGGAGGTGATGCAGGGCTTCGTCACTACTCCGATCAGCCAGGCGATCGCCACGGCCAACGGCATCGAATACCTGACCTCGACCTCCAGCCAGGGCCTGTCCACGGTGCGGGCCAAGCTGGTGCTGAACGCCAATGCCGACCGCTCGATGACGGAGATCCTGGCCCGCGTGCAGCAGGTCAAGAACCGCCTGCCTTCCGGCGCGACCGATCCGGTCATCAACAAGATCACCGACGGCGTCGCCGCGGTGCAGTACATCACCTTCCAGAACCCCAACCTGACGATCCCGCAGCTCACCGACTTCGCCCAGCGCGTGGCCGAGCCGCTGTTCACCTCGGTCAAGGGCGTCGGCTCGATCGAGATGGGCGGCCACCAGATCCTGGCGATGCGCATCTGGCTCGATCCCGACAAGCTCACCGCGCGGGGCATTTCGGCGGGCGAGGTGGCCCAGGCGCTGCGCGCGAACAACGTCCAGTCGGCGCCCGGACAGCTGAAGGGCGACCGCACCGCGATCAACATCACCGCCTCGACCGACCTCCGCAGCGTCGAGGAATTCAAGAACATGGTCATCAAGACCACCGGCAGCTCGATCGTCCGCCTGTCCGACGTGGCGACGGTGGAGATCGGCGGCCAGAACTACGACAGCAGCGCGACCAGCTCGGGCAAGCCGGCGGTGTTCATCGCGATCTCGCCCACGCCGGACGGCAACCCGCTGGAGATCGTCGACGCGGTGAACAAGCTGCTGCCGGGGATCGAGCGCGTCGCCCCGCCGGGCACCAAGGTGTTCAACCAGTTCGACGTGGCCCACTTCGTCAACGCCTCGATCGACGAGGTCGTGCGCTCGCTGGTCGAGGCGGTCGTGATCGTCGTGATCGTGATCTTCCTGTTCCTGGGCTCGCTGCGCGCGGTCATCATCCCGGTGGTGACGATTCCCCTCTCGCTCGTCGGCACGGCGGCGCTGATGCTGGCCTTCGGCTTCTCGCTGAACCTGCTGACCCTGCTGGCCATGGTGCTGGCCATCGGCCTCGTCGTCGATGACGCCATCGTGGTGGTCGAGAACATCCACCGCCACATCGAGGAGGGCCTTTCCCCGATCAAGGCGGCCTTGGTCGGCGCGCGCGAGATCGTCAGCCCGGTCATCGCCATGACCATCACGCTCGCCGCGGTCTATACCCCCATCGGCCTGATGGGCGGCCTGACCGGCGCGCTGTTCCGGGAATTCGCCTTCACCCTGGCCGGCGCGGTGATCGTCTCGGGCGTGGTCGCTCTGACGCTTTCGCCGATGATGAGTTCCTACCTGCTCAACTCGAAGCTCAACGAGGGCAAGCTCAGCCAGGCGATCGAGCGCAACATGCACCGCGCCACCCAGACCTACGAGCGCCTGCTCGGCAAGGCGTTGGGCATGCGGACCGCCGTGCTGATCGCGGGCGTGGCGGTGCTGCTCGGCATCGTCGTCCTGTTCAGCGGTGCCCAGCGCGAGCTTGCGCCCGAGGAGGACCAGGGCGTGGTCTTCGTCCAGGTCAAGGGGCCGCAATACGCCAACGTCGGCTATACCGAGCGCTACACGGGCGAGATGGACAAGATCTTCCACCAGCAGCCGGAATACCGCAGCTCGTGGTTCGGTTCGGGCCAGGGCGGCGGCAACCAGGGCTTCGGCGGCCTCATCCTCAAGGACTGGGACCAGCGCAGCCGCTCCGCCGCCGAGATCCAGGCCGAGCTGAACCAGAAGGGCAGCGGCCTGACCGGCGTCTATGCCGCGGCCTTCCAGCCGCCCTCGCTTCCCGCGGGCAGCGGCGGCCTGCCGGTGCAGATGGTGATCCGCTCGGCCGGTTCCTTCACCGACATCTATCAGGCGATGGAGCAGATCAAGGGCGCGGCCTGGGGCAGCGGCCTGTTCGCCTTCGTCGACAGCGACCTCGCCTTCGACAGCCCCGAGGCGCGCATCACCATCGACCGCGCCAAGGCCGGCGAGTTGGGCGTGACGATGGAGGCGATCTCCGGCACCCTGGCGACCCTGGTGGGCGAGAACTACGTCAACCGCTTCAACTACTTCGACCGCTCCTACGACGTGATCGCCCAGGTCCCGCAGGACCGGCGGCTGACGCCCGACAGCCTGGGGCGGTTCTACGTCAAGGCGCAGTCGGGCCAGCTCGTCCCGCTGTCGACCGTGGTGAAGGTGGAGATGCGCCCGCAAGCCAACCAGCTGCCGCAGTACAACCAGATGAACGCCGCGACGCTGTCCGCCGTCATGGCGCCGGGCACGACGATGGGCCAGGCGGTCGAGTTCCTCCAGGCCCAGCCGCTGCCGCCGGGCTTCCAGGTCGACTGGCTCTCGGACAGCCGGCAGTTCGTCTATGAGGGCAACAGCCTGACGGTCTCCTTCGGCTTCGCCCTGATCGTGATCTTCCTGGTGCTGGCCGCCCAGTTCGAAAGCTTCCGCGATCCGCTGGTGATCCTGGTGACGGTGCCGCTGGCGGTCTGCGGGGCGCTGATCCCGCTCTACCTCGGCTTCACCACGCTCAACATCTACACCCAGATCGGGCTGGTCACGCTGATCGGGCTGATCTCAAAGCACGGCATCCTGATGGTCTCCTTCGCCAACGAGATGCAGCACGAGCAGGGCCTGAGCCGGGTCGACGCGATCCGCCGCGCCGCCGCGGTGCGGATGCGGCCGGTGCTGATGACCACGGCGGCGATGGTCGCGGGGCTGATCCCGCTGCTGTTCGCCAACGGCGCGGGCGCGGCCAGCCGCTTCGCGATCGGCATCGTCGTGGTCATGGGCATGCTGATCGGCACGGTCTTCACGCTGTTCGTGCTGCCGGTGGTCTATTCCTTCCTGGCCCGCGACCACAGCGCCGCGGCCGACAGCGAGCGGTCAAAGGTCCAGATCGAGCCCGGAGAGGAGGCCCTGGTCCATGCATAGGTTCGTGAAACGCCCGTCCCCCCTCCTCTTCAGAGGAGGGGCCGGGGGTGGTGGCGATGCGGC
>CAZFPW010000275.1:0-3529 GCA_964520765.1 uncultured Novosphingobium sp. | reverse complement strand
GAGAGACCACCGACGACATGCTGGACGAGGTGCTGGCCGTATCCCTGCGCGCGCCTTTCCGCCTCTGCCGAGAGGTCCTGCCGCATCTGGGGCAGGGCGCCTCCATCCTGTTCATCGGCTCGACCTGGGGGCTTTACGGCACGCCGGGCGGCGGGGCCTACAGCGCGGTCAAGGCCGGGCAGATCGGCCTGATGCAGACCCTGGCGGCCGAATACGGCCCGCGCGGCGTGCGCAGCAACTACGTCGCGCCCACGGTCGTCCGCACCGAGATGACCGACGCCTTTTGGGATCTCGACTTCTTCCGCCGCACCAACCACGAGCTGACCCCGCTGAACCGCGAATGCGGGGTGGACGACGTGGCCAACATGGTCGCCTTCCTGGCCTCGGACCAGGCGGGCTTCGTCAACGGGCAGACCGTGGCGGTGGACGGCGGCATCTCCACGACCCGCTACCTCGCGCCCGAGGCGATCGGGGCCGAGCGGAAGTAGGGAATACAGGGAGAGGAAAAGGCGCTCACATGCGGCATTGACTCCGTCGGGGCCTCGGCTCAAGTTATCATTCGATAACATCGAGCGGAGGTGAACGGGGAATGCACGGATTTCGCAAGGCCGCCGCCGCGATCGGGACCATTTCGGCCCTGGCGCTTTTCGCCGGCGCGGCGCTGGCGCAGACGGCCCCCGACCCGGCGGCCGTCCAGACCGCCCAGGGCCCGGTGCGCGGCTTCGTCAAGGATGGTGTCCAGACCTTCCTCGGCATACCCTATGCCGCCCCGCCGGTCGGCGACCTGCGCTGGAAGGCGCCCGTTCCTCCGGCTCCGCACGGCCTGCTGGAGACGAAGCGCTTTGCCCCCAACTGCGCGCAGTCGAACACGCTGGCGGTATTCACCGGGCCGGCCTCCATCGAGGAGGACTGCCTCTACCTCAACGTCTTCACCACCGGGACCGGCGGCAAGGCGCGGCCGGTGATCGTCTGGTTCCATGGCGGCGGCAACTTCGCCGGGACAGCGGCCGACTACGACGGGGGCCGCCTGGCGACAGGCGGCCCGGAGGGGACGCCCGCTGTCGTCGTGACGGTGAACTATCGCCTTGGCCTGCTTGGCTTCCTGGCCCATCCCGCGCTGCTGGGAGAGGGCGCGCCGGGGGTGAACTTCGGCACGCTCGACCAGCAGGCGGCGCTGCGCTGGGTGAAGGAGAACATCGCGGCCTTCGGCGGCGATCCGGCGCGGGTGACGATCGCGGGGCAGTCGGGCGGCTCGGTCGACGTCCACGCCAACGTGGTCTCCCCGCTGGCGGCGGGCCTGGTTCACGGGGCGATCTTCATGAGCGCACCCGCGGCGGGCTTCGTTCCGCTCGACGCCGCGCGGGAGCGCGGGCAGGCCTTCGCGGAAGCCGCGGGCTGTCCGGGCACGGGCGCCGAGGCCGCCGCCTGCCTCAGGGCGCTGAGCGTGCCGCGCGTCCTCCAGCTCCAGGGCACGATCAAGGACAATGGCCCCTTCCTCGATCCCGCCAACCAGAACGTCATCGTCGACGGTACGGTCATCCCTTCCCAGCCCGGTGAGGCCTATGCCGCAGGCCGGTTCAACAAGGTCCCGGTCCTGGGCGGGGCGACCAAGGACGAGCTGACCTTCGTCATGGGCTATCAGCAATACCTCTCCGGCCCTCCGCCGGGAGCCGCGCGGACCTATGCCTCGTCGCCGCCGCAGCGTCCGCTTTCCGCTGAAGACTATGAGGAGCGGATCAAGGGCCAGTTCGGCCCGGCCGCGCCGACGGTCCTGGCGCAGTATTCGGTCGGCAAGTACGGCAGTGCGATGATGGCCTACAACCGGGTGCTGGGCGATCCGCTCCAGTGCTCGAGCAATCTGGCCCCGCTCAAGGTGCTGGCCCGTTCGACGCCCACCTATGGCTGGGTGTTCTCTTACCAGGATGCGCCGTTCTTCCTGCCCAGGATGGAAGGGTTCCGGCCGCTGTCGGCCCACACGATCGACATTCAATTCCTGTTCAACGGCTATCATGGCGGCCCGCTGGGCGTGAACGTCGATCAGGAAACCGGCATGCCGCGCGGCCTGAACGCGGCCGAGCGGCGCCTGTCGGACCAGCTCATCGGCTTCTGGACGAACTTCGCGGCCACGGGGAATCCCAACGGGCGCGGCAATGCGCCCTGGCCGGCGATGAAGCCCGAAGCGCCGGTCCTGCTCGTCCAGGACGTGCCGCTCGGCACGCTGACCGAGGCGCAGCTTCGCCGCGACTACCAGTGCGACTTCTGGGACTCGCTCACCCGGCGGTAGCGGCTGGACCGTCATCGTTCTTCCGTTTCGAAAACCCTTGTTCCCGCGGTTGCGGCTGGTCTAACGCGGCTCCGAGCAAAGGGAGGCGGCAGGCCGGATGGATTTCGAGTGGACCGAGGAGCAGCGCGCATTTCGCGACAAGCTGCACGCCTTCCTCAAGGCGGAACTGCCCGACGATTGGGAGGCCTTCTCCAAGCACGGCCCGGCGTCCCCGGCGCTGACCGAGTTCGCGCGGCATTTCTGCCGCAAGCTGGCCGAGAACGGCATGCTCTTCCCCCACTGGCCCAAGGAGATCGGCGGCGAGGGGCTTGGCCCCTGGGAGCAGCAGATCCTGGCCGAGGTCATGTGGGAATGGGGCGAGCCGCGCGGCGGCCAGTACATGAACGTCAACTGGATCGGGCCGACCATGGTCCGCTACGGCACCGAGGAGCAGAAGGCCAAGTACCTGCCCCAGATCGCCAAGGGCGAGATGCTGTGGTGCCAGGGCTTTTCCGAGCCGAATTCCGGCTCCGACCTCGCCAGCTTGCGCACGCGCGCGGAACTGGAGGGCGATAGCTACCGGGTCAACGGCCAGAAGATCTGGACCTCCTACGCCGGCCTTGCCGACACCTGCTTCCTGCTGACCCGCACTAGCGACGATCGCAAGCGCGGGATCACCATCCTGCTCGTGCCGATGGACACGCCGGGCATCACCGTGCGCCAGATTCCCAGCCTGATCGGTGAAGGCGACATCCACGAGGTGTTCTTCGACGATTGTGTAGTGCCGGCCACCCAGCGCTTCGGCGAGGAGGGCCAGGCCTGGGAAATCATCTCCTATTCGCTCCAGAACGAGCGCCTGGGCATCCCCCGTTATCACCTGGCGCGCAAGGCGCTCGACCGGGCGGTGGGCATGCTCAAGGACAGCGGCGACTTCGCCCGCGAATCCGTGCGGATCGAGGCCGCGCGCTGTGCCGCGCTGTGCGAGGCGGCGCGGACGGCGATCTACGCCATCGTCCAGAAGCGCGTCGATGGCCTGCCGGTGGGCGGCGAATCCAGCTCGGCCCGCTTCGCCACGGTCCAGGCCGAGCGCGCCGTGAGCGAATTCGTGGTCGAGTACGTGCCGGAGGCGCTGGCGGGCGGTTCCGACTACCTCCAGATGCACCACCAGCGCGGGATCGTCGCCGGCATCGCCTCGGGCGCGGCGGAGATCCAGCTCAACATCATTGCCGGCGATGTCCTGCAACTGCCCCGGGAGCCGCGCTGATG
>CAZFPW010000274.1:0-3537 GCA_964520765.1 uncultured Novosphingobium sp. | reverse complement strand
GCGGCGCACCAGCCGCTCGCCCAGGCCCACTGGAAGTTGTAGCCGCCGAGCCAGCCGGTGACGTCGACCGCCTCGCCGATCATGTAGAGGCCCGGCGTCCGGCGCGCCTCCATGGTCTTGGAGGACAGGTCCGCCGTGCTCACGCCGCCGGCCGTGACCTCGGCCTTGGCGAAGCCTTCGGTGCCGGTGGGGCGGAAGGCCCAGGCCGCCAGGCGGCGCTGCGCGGCGGCGAGGTGCTTGTCGGGCATGGCCCCAAGCTCGCCCGGCAGGGCCAGGCGCTCGGCCAGCGCGGCGGCGAGCCGGTCGGGCAGCGATCGCGCCAGGGCGCTGCGCAGCGAGGAGCGCGGGGCCGCGCGCTTGGCTTCGATCAGCCAGTCGCCGGCAAGGTCGGGCAGGAAGTCGATCTCGACCGGCTCGCCATGCCGCCAATAGGACGAGACCTGGAGGATCGCCGGGCCGGACAGCCCCCGGTGGGTGAACAGCGCCGCCTCCCGGAAGGACGCGCGGCCGGCGCGGGCCACCACCTCCGCCGCGACGCCGGACAGGGTGGCGAACAGGGCGTCCTCCTGCCCCAGGGTCAGCGGCACCAGGGCGGGCCGGGGCTGGATCACCTTCAGTCCGAACTGCCGGGCAAGGTCATAGGCGAAGCCGGTCGCGCCGAGCTTGGGGATCGAGGGGCCGCCGGTCGCGATCACCAGGGCCGGGGCGCTCGCCACGCGGTCCCCCGCCGTCACCCGGAACCGCCCGTCGGCATGGTCGACCGCGCGGATCGGCGCGCCGCAGGCCAGCTCCACCCCGCCCCGCTCGCACTCGGCCAGCAGCATGGCGACGATCTGGCGGGCCGAGCCGTCGCAGAACAGCTGGCCCAGCGTCTTCTCGTGCCAGGCGATCCCGTGCCGCTCCACCAGGTCGAGGAAATCCCGCGCGGTATAGCGGCTGAGCGCCGACTTGGCGAAATGCGGATTGGCCGAGAGATAGCGGTCGGGCGCGGTGCCGAGGTTGGTGAAGTTGCAGCGCCCGCCGCCCGAGATGAGGATCTTGCGCCCCGGCTCGGCGGCATGGTCGATCACCAGCACCCGCCTGCCGCGCTGCCCCGCCGTGGCCGCGCACATCAGCCCGGCCCCGCCCGCGCCGAGCACGATCGCATCGAATTGCGTCTCCGTCATCGGAACAGGCCCTTAGGCCCCGCGCCCCATCCACGCCAGCCTCTCACGGCAGGCTTGACAAGACACCCGCGTTGACCACGGTAGCGCTCACAACCAGAGCATGGGCGGGAACCAGATGCGCGGTTGCAGCCAAATGGCGCGGCGCGCCCGCGCCGCCAAGACTGGAGAGAATTGATGCCGCGTCCGATGCCTGTCCTGGGTAAGTTCTTCCTCGCCGGCCTGGCCGCCGCGCCGCTCGGCGCGCTGCCGGCCCATGCCGCCGATCCCGCGCCCACGGCCGCCGCCGCGCCGGCCCCGCAGCAACTCTATTCGCCCGACGCCGATCCGATGTGGGCCCAGCCCTATGTCGACCAGGACGAATGGCGCGATACGCCGGTGCGCCACCGCTATGTCCACGGCGGGTTCAAGGGCACCGACACCCGCTTTTCCTTCTACTTCCCGCCCAAGGAGACCTACCAGGGCCGCTTCTTCCAGCACATCACCCCGGCCCCGGACAGCGAGAACCTGGCCCAGCTCATGCCCGCGGGCGAGTTCAACAAGATCGGCTCCTCCTTCGAGAGCGGGGCCTATTTCGTGGAGACCAACGGCGGCGGACGGATCGACATGAGCCAGGGCTCGCTGGCCCTGAACGACCCGCTCATCACCGCCTACAAGGCCAATGCCGCCACGGCCGCCTATTCGCGCAAGATCGCGCTGGAGATGTACGGCGGCAAGCGGCCCTACGGCTATGCCTACGGCGGCTCGGGCGGGGCCTATCGCACGATGGGCTCGATCGAGAACACGCGCGGGGTGTGGGACGGGGTCGTGCCCTATGTGCCGGGCTCCTACATGGCGATCCCCAACATGTTCACCGTGCGGATGCAGGCGCTGCGCGTGCTGCGCGACAAGTTCCCGCAGATCGTCGACGCGATGGAGCCGGGCGGCAGCGGCGATCCCTATGCGGGCCTGACCCCGCACGAGGCCTCGGTCCTGCGCGAGGTCGAGCAGATGGGCTTCCCGATGAAGACCTGGTTCGGCTACAAGACCATGGGCCTGCACGGCTTCGCCGCCCTCTATGGCGGGGTGGCGGCGGCCGACCCGACCTATTTCACCGAGTTCTGGACCAAGCCGGGCTACCTCGGCCACGACCATCCCGAATATTTCACCCAGGACCGCATCCAGTTCCAGGGCACGGTGGCCGAAGTCATCACCGCGCGCCAGGCGGCCGAGCGCGGGCTGAGCACCGATCCCTTCTCCCAGGCCGACCGGGGCGGGGTCGACACCGCCTACAAGGGCCCGCCGGCCGAGGCGGACAAGCCGGTCGGTATCCGCCTGACCGCCATGCCGCCCCAGGTCTATTTCCTGGGCGGAGACCTGATCGTCGGCAGCGGCGCGGCGCAGGGCAAGCGCCTGACGCTCTCCACGCTCAAGGGCGACGTGGTGATGTTCGGCGTGATCGACCCCGCCCTGGCCGCGCAGCTCAAGCCGGGCGACCAGGTCACGGTCGACAATTCGAACTTCCTCGCCATGGAAACCTACCACCGCCACCAGGTGCCGGGCCGCGAGTTCACCGTCTGGGATCAGTTCCGCAAACCCGACGGCACGCCGATCTACCCGCAGCGCCCCATGCTGCTCGGTCCGCTGTTCACCCGCTCGACCGCCGGATCGCTCCAGACCGGGCGGTTCGAGGGCAAGATGATCGTCGCCGCCTCGCTGTGGGACCGCGAGGCGATGCCCTGGCAGGCCGACTGGTATCGCGGCCGGGTGCAGGAACACTTGGGCGCGAAGACCGACCAGAACTTCCGCCTGTGGTTCTCCGACCACGCGCTCCACGGCGACGAGCCGACCAGCGAGGCGGCGAGCCGGATCGTGACCTACGTGCCGGTGCTGCAGCAGGCCCTGCGCGACCTGTCGCAATGGGTGGAAAAGGGCGTCGCCCCGCCGGCGACGAGCGGCTACCAGGTGGTCAAGGGCCAGGTCGTGCCCGCCCCCGCCGCCGCCCAGCGCCTGGGCATCCAGCCGGTCGTGACGCTACGAGTGAACGGCGGCCAGCGCGCGGAGGTCGCCGTGGGCCAGCCCGTGACCTTCTCCGGCACGATCGACGTGCCGCCCGGCACGGGCGCGGTCGTCGCCGCGGAATGGGATTTCGACGGCGCGGGCAAGTTCCCCGCCAGCTCCCCCGTGGCGCGTGGCGCGAAGCGGGCCAATGTCTCCATCACCCACAAGTTCGACGCGCCGGGCACCTACTTCGTCGCCCTGCGCGGCGTCTCCCAGCGCGAGGGCAATGCCGCGACGCCCTATCGCCGCATCCGCAACCTCGACCGCGTGCGCGTGGTGGTGAAATAGGGGTGCGCGCGCTCGCCCTGGCCGCGATCCTCGCCTGCCAGGGCGT
>CAZFPW010000273.1:0-3586 GCA_964520765.1 uncultured Novosphingobium sp. | reverse complement strand
TCAAGCTGCGCTTCGGGATCTAGGCTCGCCCAGATAGGCCGCCGACAGCGTGCGGTAATAGCGCGAGGCGAAGGCCAGCAAGGTCACGGCCGTGCCGAGCAATCCGGCCAGGGTGAAGACCAGCGCGATGCCGCGCTCCGGGCCGCGCCCGTACCAGCCGCCGATGGCCTCCGCGCCCGCCCCCGTGGTCATCAGCGGGATGAAGACGAACTGGGTGATCGGCCCCATCAGGAAGGCGGTGAGCGGCGAGGCCGCCTGCTCGACCGACTGGGCGAAGCCGAAGACGCGGCCCTGTCGCTCCAGCGGCACCACCTTCTGCAAGGTCGTCTGCTCCGCCGCCTCGGCAAAGGGGCCGAGGAACATCCAGATGAAGCACCCCAGGGCAAGCAGGAGGATCGACGACTGGATCGTGAACACGGCGCTCACCGCCCAGACGATCAGGTTCACCAGCAGCAGCGTCCGCACCGGATTGCGGCCCAGCCCGATCCGGGCGATCGTGATCCCGCTCAGGATGAAGGCGCAGGACACCCCCGCCCAGAGCAGTCCCCATTCCTCCACCTTCATCAGGGAGAGGCCGTAGGCGTCCATCAGCGCCATGAAGACGCCGCCGAGGAAGTTGTTGAAGCAGGCGAAGATGATCAGCGCGAAGAGGCCGGGCACGCCGGCGACGACGCGGATCGTCCCGGCCAGGTCGACGCGCCGCGGCGCGCCCGACAGGCTGTGCGGGGCCGGCTCCGCCAGCGGCACGAAGACCATGTGCGCCAGGGCGATCGCGGTCAGGGCGGCGGCGAAGAGCAGCGTCGCGCCCATTCCGCCCCAGGCGATGAGCCCGCCGCTGATCGCCGAGGTGACGACAAAGCCCACGCCCGTCACCATCCCGACCAGCCCGTTCGCCTTGTCCCGGCGGTCCTCCGGGATCAGCAGGGTCACGAGCGTCGGCAAGGCGATGTTGCGCACGTTGCCGGCGATCACCCCCAGCATGGCGATCAGGACGAAGGCCCACAGCTCGACCGAGGCGACATCGGTGAAGCGGCGCTCGGGCACGGCCGCGTGGATCGCCAGGGCCGCGCCGTAGAGCGCCAGCGACGCCGCGCTGGAACCGATCATGACCGCCTTCTTGCGATGGTGATCCACCAGGCTGCCGAACCACAGCCCGAAGGCGGCGGTCAGCACCAGGTAGATTCCGGCGATCATCCCCGTCGCGAAGACCGACTTGGTCTCGAGGAAGATCCAGAACGTCACCGCGAACCACACGGTGAAGTTGGTGACGTTCGCCATCAGGTTGTTGGCGAGGAGGTGATGGAAGACGGTCATGGAAAATCGGACCGGCGCCGCCTCGCCGCCGGAGGCTCCGGCTCTAGGAGACCACCCGTCCGCCGTTCACCCCGATCGTCTGGCCGGTGACGTAGCTCGACGCCTCGTGGCAGAGCCAGGCGCAGGCGTTGGCGATGTCGTTCGGCTCGCCCATGCGGCGCACCGGCAGGCTGGAGAGCAGCACCTCGGTCGGGATCTGGAACTTGTCGCGATTGGCCTCGGACATGATCGTGCCCATGACCGAGCCGGGCGGGATGTTGTTGACCGTGATGCCGAGCGGCCCAAGCTCCTGCGCCAGGGTGCGCGTCAGGGTGACGATCGCCCCCTTCGACGAGGAATAGGTCGCCATGCCGACCGCGCCGGTCTGGGCGCTGGAGGACGAGATGTTGACGATCCGCCCCCAATGCGCGGCCTTCATGTCGGGCAGGACTTCCTGGGTGACGATGATCTGGCCGAGCACGTTGATCCGATAGACGAAGTCCCAGCGTTCCTCGGTGACCTCCTCGAAGGGCGTGAAGTCGGTGACGCCGGCGTTGTTGACCAGGATCGTGATCGCCCCGAATTCCGCGCGCAGCTTGGCGACGGCGGCCTTCACCTGGTCGCGGTCGGAGATGTCGGCGCCCAGCGCGATGGCGTCGCCGCGGTTGGCGCGAATCGCCTCGACCGTCTCGGCGCAGCGTTCCGCGTCCAGGTCGAGCACGCCGATGGCGACGCCGTCCTGGGCCAGACGCTTCGAGCAGGCCGCGCCGATTCCCGCCGCCGCGCCCGTCACCAATGCCACTCGCTGAGCCATGATTCGTCCTTTCCCAAACTGCCTTATGGCACCGGCCATAGCCCATTTGCCCGCCCCGGAAAGCCGCCAATCTTGGGCCGGGCACACATCGCCGGGGCGTGGCAGCGCTTGCATCCGCGGGCCAAGCCGCATAGCTGCCGGGCTTTGGACTTGGTTCGGGACATCTGCGAGATGAAGATCACCATCGCCGGCGCGGGCATCGCCGGGTGCGTCGCCGGCATGCTGCTGGCCGATCAGGGGCACGACGTCCAGGTGTTCGAGGCCGTGCCCCAGCTCAGCCCGCTGGGCGTCGGGATCAACGTGCTGCCGCATGCCGTCTCGGTGCTGGACCGGCTGGGCCTGGCCGATACCCTGGAAAGCCGCGGAATCGCGACGGGGGAGCTGGTCTATTACAACCGCCACGGGCAGCGCATCTGGGGCGAGCCGCGCGGGCGCCATGCCGGCTATCCGGTGCCGCAGGTCTCGATCCATCGCGGAACCCTGCAGATGACGCTGTTCGATGCGCTCAGGGCCCGGCTGGGCGAGGGGCGCATCCACACCGGGCACAAGCTGGTCTCGGCCAGCGACGGATCGCCCGCCACGGCGATTTTCGGGCGGCCAGCGGGCGACACGATCGCCGTGGAGAGCGACCTGCTGATCGCCGCCGACGGCATTCATTCGACCTTGCGGCGCCAGCGCTATCCCGACGAGGGCCTGCCCCGCTACGGCGGCCGCATCCTGTGGCGCGCGGTCACGCGGGCCAAGCCGTTCCTGACCGGCGCGACGATGATCATGGCCGGCTATCAGGACGTGAAGTTCGTCGCCTACCCGCTCGACCTGCCGGGGGCCGACGGCCTGCAGACGATCAACTGGATCGCGGAGCTGACCCACGAGCAGATGCCCGAGCGGGAGAACTGGAACAAGGAAGGCGACAAGGCGGACTTCGCCGCGCCCTTCGCCGGGTGGGACTTCGGCTGGCTCGACGTGCCGGGGCTGATCGCCGGGGCGGAGCGGGTCTTCGAGTTCCCGCTGGTCGACCGCGATCCGCTGCCGCGCTGGTCGTTCGGCGCGACGACCCTGCTGGGCGACGCGGCCCATCCGATGTACCCGATCGGCTCCAACGGGGCGAGCCAGGGCATCCTCGACGCCGACGCCCTGGTCCGCGCCCTGGCCGAGCATCGCGATCCCCAGGAGGCCCTCGCCGCCTACGAGGCGGAGCGCCTGCCCGCGACGGCGAAGATCGTCCTCGCCAACCGCGGCAACGGCCCCGAGCAGTGCATGCAGATGGCCGAGGAACGCGCGCCGCAGGGCTTCGCGCGGGTCGAGGACGTCTTCGCGGAAGGCGAGCTGGAAGGCATCGCCGCCCGGTACAAGGCGGTCGCCGGGTTCTCCAAGGAAGCGGTCCAGGCGCGGACGGAGAAGGCCACGCCGGCCTGATCTCCCCTCCCGTTCGTGCTGAGGAGGGACCGAAATCGCAGATTGAGGCCCCGTCTCGAAGCA
>CAZFPW010000272.1:0-3601 GCA_964520765.1 uncultured Novosphingobium sp. | reverse complement strand
TAATGGCCGAGGCAAGCGATCTCTTTCCTGAACGGGCGCCGCCGGTGCGCGACGCTGGGCATGATGCCGCCGGCCACCGCGCCCGCCTGCGCAAGCGCCTGCTCGAAGGCGGGGCGGAAGCGCTGGCCGATCACGAGGTCGTCGAATACCTGCTGATGACCGCGATCCCGCGCCGCGACGTGAAGCCGCTGGCCCGCAGCCTGATCCAGCGTTTCGGCTCGCTCGCGGCCGTGTTCAACGCCGATCCCGCCGCGCTCGCCAGCCATCCCGGCATGGGCGAGACCAGCGCGGCCGCCCTGCGCATCGTCGCCCTGGCGGCGCGGCGCATGGCCCGCTCGCAGGTGCGCGAGCGGCCGGTGCTGGGATCGTGGCAGGCGCTGATCGACTACCTGACGATCGACATGGCCCATCTCACGGTCGAGCGGGTCCGGGTGCTCCATCTCAACGCGCAGAACATGCTGATCCACGACGAGCACGTGGGCGACGGCTCGATCGACGAGGCCGCGATCCACCCCCGCGAGGTGATTCGCCGCGCGCTGGACCTGGGCGCGACGGCGCTGATCCTGGCCCACAACCACCCCTCGGGCTCGCCCCAGCCGAGCCGCGCCGACATCCAGATCACCAACCGCATCGCCGAGGCCGGGCGCCTACTGGGCATCACCGTCCACGATCACGTCATCATCGGGCGCGAGGGGCACGTCAGCCTTAAGGCCAAGGGGCTGATCTGATGTGCGTCGCGGCGGTCGCCTGGGCCGCGCATCCGCGCTGGAAGCTGGTCGCGATCGGGAACCGCGACGAATATCACGCGCGCCCGACCGCGTCCCTGGCGCAATGGACCGACGGCTCGGGCATCGTCGCCGGGCGGGACCTGCGCGCGGGCGGAACATGGCTGGGCGTGACGGCGGCCGGCCGTTTCGCGCTGGTCACCAATTTCCGCGTGCCGGGCTATCCCAAGCCGGACCTCGCCTCGCGCGGGGGGCTGATCACCGGCTGGCTTACGGGCGAGCCGCTGCCCGACATCGCGGCGATGAACCCGTTCAACCTGTGCCTGGCCGACCGGGATGCGGCGCAGGTCCTGACCAACCATCCCACGCCCGAGCGGCACACGCTTTCGCCCGGCGTCCACGGCCTGTCCAACGGCGCGTTCCAACGGCCCTGGCCGAAGACCCGCCAGCTCTGCACGGCGCTGGAAGCCTGGCTGGAAGGCGATGCCCAGGATGCGGAGCCGCTCTTCGCCGCCCTGCGCGCGGAAGGCCCGCTCACCCCGAAAGCCCCCGACGAAGACGGCCCCGAAGCGCCCTTTTCGCCGGTGTTCATCCGCGACGAGGTCTATGGCACCCGTTGCAGCACCGTGGTCCTGATCGGCCATGACGGCGGCGGGATGATCGAGGAGCGCTCGTTCGGCCCCGGCGGACGGCCCACCGCACGAAAGCGCGTTTCCCTGGCGTAACGAGAATTGACAGGGCGGCGGGAGTAATATGAAATACAGTGTATCACACTAAAGCCGCACCTCAGGCGGCATGGGAGAACGCTGTAATGGCCACCGCGCCGATTTCGACCGCCGAACGCGACTACTTCACCGACAAGGCGGTCCTGCTCGATCCCTACGACTACTTCGAGGCCATCCGCGCCGACGGCCCGGTCCACCGGATGAAGAGCCGCGACGTGATGATCGTCACCGGCTTCCAGGAAGGCGTGGAGGTGCTGCTCAACACCCGCGACTATTCCTCGATCCTCAACCCCGATCCGCTCGCCCCGCTGGGGTTCGAGCCGCAGGGAGACGATATCTCCGCGCAGGTCGCGGCGGTCCATGGCGTCGATCCGATGGAGCTGCTGGTGTCCTACGACGGCGACATGCACACCGCCGCGCGCTCGCTGCTCAACCCGCTGTTCAAGCCGTCGCGCCTCAAGGCCAACGAGCGGTTCATGTACGACTACGCCGACGCGATGATGCGCGAGATGGTCGCGCGCGGCGGCTGCGAGCTGATCGCGGAGGTCGCGACGCCCTACGTCACGATGGTCATCGCCGACCTGCTCGGCGTGCCCGCCGACGACCGCGAGGAGTTCCGCAAGGTCATCGACGCGGGCCCGCCCCCGGGCAACATGGACGCGGCCGACCACGCTCAGGCGCAGGCCAGCCAGTCGCTGATGTTCATGATCGGCTACTTCAACCGCTACCTTGCCGAACGCCGCGAGAACCCACGCGACGACGTGATGACCGAACTGGCCCTGGCCAAGTTCCCCGACGGCTCCACGCCCGAGCTGATCGAGCCGGTCAAGGCCGCGATGTTCCTCTTCGCCGCCGGGCAGGACACCTCCGCCAAGCTGATCGGCAACTCGCTGCGCTTCCTGTGCGAGAACCAGGACATGCAGCAGCACCTGCGCGAGAACCGCGACCAGATCGGCCCCTTCCTGGAAGAGACGCTCCGCCTCGAAGGCTCGACCAAGGCGACCTTCCGGCTGGCCCTGCGCCAGACCCGGATCGGCGACGTGGAGATTCCCGCCGGGCAGCGCGTCGTCATCGCCCTGCCGGCCGCCAACCGCGATCCGCGCCGCTGGGAGGACCCGGCCGAGTTCCGCCTCAACCGCCCCAGGATCAAGGAGCACATCGCCTTCGGACGCGGCGCCCATACCTGCGCCGGCGCCCCGCTCGCCCGCGCGGAAGTGGCGGTCCTGCTCGACCGGATGCTGGAGCACACCTCGGCGATCACGCTGTCCGAACGGCACCACGGCACGGCCGCCAACCGCCGGATCGACTACGAGGCGAGCTACATCATCCGCGGGATAGACAACCTGCACGTAGAGTTCACGCCGCGCTAGGCGCGCGGTGTCACCGCCAGGCCCGCCCTCGGGCGGCCGGGGAGGTGCGGACGAGATTGGGTAGTGGTTCCCTCCCTCCCTTGCCTTAGTCCGCACCTCCTTCTAGCGGCCCCGGTATCAATCATACCGGAGTCGAACCATGGTCCCCCGCTACGCCCGCCCCGCGATGACCGCGATCTGGGAGCCTGAAGCGCGCTATCGCATCTGGTTCGAGATCGAAGCCCATGCCACCGAGAAGCTGGGCGAGCTTGGCGTCGTCCCGCCGAGCGGCGCCAAGGCGCTGTGGGACTGGTGGGCCACGAGCCCCGCCATCGACGTCGCCGCGATCGACGCGATCGAGGCGGTGACCAAGCACGACGTGATCGCCTTCCTCGACTGGGTGGCCCAGCAGGTCGGCCCCGAGGCGCGGTTCATGCACCAGGGCATGACCAGCTCCGACGTGCTCGACACCACCCTGGCGGTGCAGTTGAAGCGCGCCGCCGACATCCTGCTCGACGATCTCGATGCCCTGCTCGCCGCGATCAAGCGCCGCGCGCTGGAGCACAAGTACACCCCCACCATCGGCCGCAGCCACGGCATCCACGCCGAGCCGACCACCTTCGGCAAGAAGCTGGCCGAGGCCTATGCCGAGTTCTCCCGCTGCAAGACGCGCCTGATCGCCGCGCGCGAAGAGATCGCGACCTGCGCCATCTCCGGCGCGGTCGGGACCTTCGCCAACATCGATCCCAGCGTCGAGGAATACGTCGCGGAAAAGCTGGGCCTGAGCGTCGAGCCCGTCTCC
>CAZFPW010000271.1:0-3623 GCA_964520765.1 uncultured Novosphingobium sp. | reverse complement strand
GGCCTGCGCTTTCCCGAAGGCCCGGTGGTCCTGCCGGACGGTTCGGTCGCGGTGGTGGAGATCGAGAGCGGCAACGTGGTCCGCGTCGCGCCCGACGGCGGCAAGGACGTGATCGCCCATGTCGGCGGCGGGCCGAACGGCATGGCCCTGGGGCCGGACAATCACCTCTACGTCTGCAACAACGGCGGCTTCAACTGGGTCTATGAGGATGACGGCTTCGTCCGCCCTCACGGCCGCGCGGACGGCTATGCCAATAACGGCATCCAGACCGTCGACCTCGCGACCGGCAAGGTCACGATGCTCTACGACAATTGCGACGGCGTGCCGCTGTTCGGGCCCAACGACATCGTGTTCGACGGGAAGGGCGGCTTCTGGTTCACCGATCACGGCAAGTCCTATGGCCGGATCATGGATCGCGGCGCGCTCTACTATGCGCGGGTCGACGGCTCGCTGATCAAGGAAGCGGCCTTCTCGCTGATCACCGGCAACGGCGTGGGCCTCTCGCCCGACGGCCGGACCGTCTATGCGACCGAGACCGAGACCGGGCGGCTCTGGGCCTGGCCGATCGTCGGCGAGGGCGAGCTGGCCAAGGAGCCGTGGCCCTCGCCCGCGGGCGGCCGGTTCATCGGCTCGGCGCAGCACGGCTACCAGCGGTTCGATTCGCTGGCGGTGGAGGCAGGCGGCAACATCTGCGTCGCCAGCCTGGTCAACGGCGGCATCAGCGTCTTTGCACCGGAGGGCGGCCTGGTCGAGTTCTGGGACGGGGTCGAGCCCTACAGCACCAACATCGCCTTCGGCGGCGCGGACATGAAGACGGCCTACATCACCCTGTCGGGCTATGGACAGCTCGTCGCGGTGGACTGGCCGCGCGCGGGGTTGAAGTTGGCCTATTAAGCGGCCGAAGCCCCCTCCTCTTTAGAGGAGGGGGTTGGGGGTGGTGCGGTCTGGGCGCGAATTGTCGCTTCGCGAGCGCTGCCTGCGGCATCGCCACCACCCCTCGATCCCCTCCTCTGAAGAGGAGGGGAAGAGATCGTCCTACCCGTTGGACCCTTCCAGCTTCTTCGGCGCGCCGCGGCCTTCGAGCCAGTTGGCCAGGTTGCGGTGGAGGTTGATGACCTTCTGCTCCTGGTGCGGGTTGGGGATCGCGCCGCGCCAGCCGCTGGACTTCATGCCCTTGTGGACGAACTCCATGTTGGAGAAGTCCTGCGCCAGGACCGAGCCCCAGTTCTCGCCGGTGGGCTCGGCATAGACCCATTCCGTCTCCGGCACCTCGCCCTCGGGGAAGCGTTCCAGCGCGTAGCTTTCGAAGATGCACTTGTTGGGATCGTCGCCATAGGGGCGCACGCGGTAGCACAGGGCGAAGGTCACGCCGTGGAGGATGTTCTGGTTGGGCCAGAGCCCCCAGGCGAGCCCGGCCTCGGCCATGATCTCGGGCGGAACCTCGGGCCAGATCACCCCGCGCGCGGCGTCGTCCTTCTTGGCCGAGGCCATCCAGTGGGCGATGCATTCCTGCGCGGTCACGCCCTCGGGCAGTTCGTCCTTGAGGCGGCTGGCGGCCTTCACCAGGGTCTCGGTCGAGGCGGAGTAGTTCACCGTCTCGTAGTTCTCGCGGATCAGCTCGTAGGTGGAGACGCGCGGGTCGTCGCCCTTGCCGGCGCGGGTGGTGCCGGCGCTTTCGCTCATCTTGAACTTGTCGTCGCGGGTGTCGTAGCTCGACACCGAATGCAGCCCATACTGGCGCGATAGCGCGTAGTAGTCGCCATAGGCCAGCAATTGCGTGTGCGTGCCGGCGACGTGATAGGGTTCCAGGAAAGCCTCGATCGCGACCTTCCAGTTGCACGGATAGATCGCCCACTGGCGCCACTTGTAGCGCATCTTGTCCAGCTCGAAGTGGCTCAGGATCTCGCCCGCGCGGCCCATCCATTCCTTCAGCGGAACGGCGTCGGGGTCCATGTTGATGTAGATGTACCCGCCCCAGGTATCGACCAGGACTTCCGACAGGCAGGTCCGCTCGGGCGTGAGGGCGCCGTGCCAGTCCTGGGGATCGAGGATGTAGGTGTTGTTGCCGTCGGTGTCGAAGGTCCAGCCGTGGAACCCGCAGATGAAGTTCTTGCGGTTGTTGCCGCGCACGTCGTGGACCGGCTTCGAACCCTTCGGGCCGGTCACCGGATCGGGCAGCATGTCGGGCGTGTTGATGAGCTGGCGGCCGCGGTGCGGGCAGACGTTGTGGAAGGCCTTGAGGCTGCCGTCTTCCTTGCGCAGCACGATCACCGATTCGTCGGCGACGTTGTAGGTCATCCAGTCGCCGGGATTGGGCAGGTCGGTCTCGCGCTCGACCATTTGCCAGATCTTGGGCCAGAGCAGCTTCTTCTCGGCCTCGAGATATTCGGGCGACAGAAAGGCCTCGCGGCCATAGGTCACCGGCACTTCGTTGACCATGTCCTCGGCGGTGATGTTGGTTCCGATCTTGGACAGTTCGTTCACGGATAATTCTCCCAGCGGCCTCTTGGGCGAGGTCGGGGGAAGCCTAGCGCATATTGCCGCCGGAGGGAACGCCGGCCGCGGGAAATCGCCCGTGCGGCCTGCCGGAAGGAGGCTGGAGAGGGTGGGAAGGCTCGGCCGGTAAAAAGTCTGCCGACGCGCCTGTTCTTGTTATGCGCGCGCCGGCATCCTCTCCCCGTCCGTGCCGTGCATTGCGGCACGGATCGATTGCGACCGTCGGGGCATCCATGCACCTGGTCGGCAATTCCCGTGCCCGCTCGTAACCCATGTTCCACAATCGGCGCCAGTGCGAACCCGGCCCCGACGAAAGAATGTTGTTGGAAACTGCCCGGCGGCGGCATGATCGCACCCATGCAACGCCGATTCGCCCTTGCCGCCCTGCCGCTCGCCCTCCTCGTCCTGGGGGCCGCGCCCGCGCCGAAACGCGCCCCCGCGCCGCTGCCCGACACCGTCCGCGTCGTCCTGACGACGGAGAAGGGGGCGATCACCGTGGACCTCGATGCCAAGAACGCGCCGGTCACGGTCGCCAACTTCGTGCGCTACGTCGATCAGCGGCGGTTCGACGGGATCACCTTCTACCGCGCCATGCACCTCGACTGGGGCGCCCAGCCCAACGGGCTGATCCAGGCGGGCCAGCGCGACCCCCGGCTGCGCCTGCCGCCGATCGCCCATGAGCCGACCAGCCGGACGGGGCTGCTGCACAAGGCCGGGGCCCTGTCCATGGCGCGCAACGCGCCGGGCACGGCGGTGGCGGATTTCTCGATCCTGCTGTCCGACATGCCGGGGCTGGACGCCGATCCCAAGTCGGCCGACCCGGAGGTCCAGGCGGGCTATGCGGTGTTCGGCCAGGTGGTGAGCGGGATGGATGTGGTCCGCCAGATCTGGGACGCGCCGCGCTCCGCCACCCTGGGGCAGGGGGTGATGAAGGGACAGATGCTCAGCCCGCCGGTGCGGGTGCTGACCGCGCGCCGCATCGCTATCCCGCCTGCTCAGCCCGCGCCAGCCGGCCCGTCTCCCACCCCCGCGCCGCCGGCCCCCTGAGCCGGTCGCGATTTGGCAATTGACCGGCCAGACGCTAAGACGCGGGGCGGAAGGGAAGTTCGTTTGGAAACGCTGGCCGC
>CAZFPW010000270.1:0-3636 GCA_964520765.1 uncultured Novosphingobium sp. | reverse complement strand
GCCAGCGGCTTCACGCTGCGCGAATCGCCCTGCCAATGCGCGTCGATCGCCTCCCGCACGAAGGCCAGCCGCACCGGGTTGAGCTTGTGGAGCATGGCCGAGGACCCTTCCGGGTCCCACCATTCCGCCGCGAGCCTGCCGAAATGGGCGGCTTCGTCGGGCCGGATCGTTGAGGCGGATGTTGCAATGCTCATCCCCCATCCCTAACAGGGCGCCCGCCTGGACCCAACCCCGACTTGGCGCACTCCGATCGGGACGGTCCGCAAACAGATTGCAGGAGCAGTTTCCCGTGGCCCGGATCGTGATGAAATTCGGCGGCACCTCGATGGCCGGCACCGAGCGCATCCGCCGCGTCGCCGGCATCGTGAAGCGGCAGCAGGAAGCCGGGCACGAAGTCGCCGTGGTGGTCTCGGCGATGTCGGGCGAGACCGACCGCCTGGTGAACTTCTGCCGCGAGGCGAACCCGCTCTACGATCCGGCCGAATACGACGTGGTCGTCGCCAGCGGTGAGCAGGTGACCTCGGGCCTGCTGGCGATGCATCTCCAGGCGCTGGGCTGCAAGGCGCGGTCCTGGCTCGGCTGGCAGCTTCCCGTCCACACCAACGAGGCCCATGCCAAGGCGCGGATCGAGGGGATCGACGCGGAGGCCATGCTGGCCTCGATGGCGGGGGGCGAGATCGCGGTGATCCCGGGCTTCCAGGGCCGGACGGGCAGCGGCCGCGTGACCACGCTGGGCCGGGGCGGCTCTGACACCTCGGCGGTCGCCGTGGCGGCCGCGATCAAGGCGGACCGCTGCGACATCTACACCGACGTCGACGGCGTCTATACCACCGACCCGCGGATCGTCGCCAAGGCCCGCAAGCTCGGCCACGTCACCTACGAGGAAATGCTGGAGCTGGCCTCGGTCGGCTCCAAGGTGCTGCAGACCCGCTCGGTCAGCCTGGCGATGAAGGAGGGCGTGCGGGTGCAGGTGCTGTCCTCGTTCATCGACGAGAGCGCTCCGCCGGCGGACAGCATTCCCGGCACGATGATCGTCAGCGACGAAGAACTCGCCAAAATCTCTGAGGACTTGGATATGGAACGCCAGCTCATCACCGGCATCGCCGCCGACAAGAACGAGGCCAAGGTCACCCTGACGCGCGTGGCCGACAAGCCCGGCGCGGTCGCCGCGATCTTCGGCCCTCTGGCGGCGGCGAGCATCAACGTCGACATGATCATCCAGAACGTCGCCAAGGACAAGGGCGAGACCGACGTGACCTTCACCGTGCCCGGCGCGGACCTGGCGCGGACCCTGGCCCTGATCGAGGGCCAGCAGGCGGAGATCGGCTACACCCGCCTGCTCTCGGACGACAAGGTCGCCAAGATCAGCGTCGTCGGCGTCGGCATGCGCAGCCATGCGGGCGTGGCGGCGACGATGTTCCAGACCCTGGCCGATCGCGGCATCAACATCCAGGCGATCTCGACCAGCGAGATCAAGGTCTCGGTGCTGATCGACGCGGACGAGACGGAGCTGGCGGTCCGCGTGCTGCACACCGCCTACGGCCTCGACGCCGAATAGGCGGCCACCGCCCTTCTCTCGGCGCCTCGGGGAAACGCGCAAGGCCGCGCTTACACCTCGTTCATCCTGGTCCGATTAATAATACCGCCTGGTTGCCAATCGGCTGAAGGTGGTGAGCGTGCTGGTTTTCGATCGGATGCCCGATCAGGTCGAGGTTCTCAACGGACCGCAGACCCGCGCCGCGGCGGTCGACACCCTGCTGGCCGCCACCCGGCGCGAGGTGGCGGTGCTCAACGCGGACATGGTGGGGACCCAGGCCCATCCGGGCGAGCTTGGCCTGGGCTGGGGCGCCGGCCTCTCGGCGCGGGCCGGCCGCCGCCTGATCCGCGACATCATCGAGGATTCCGCCAACCTCTTCATGGTGATCGACCCGCGCCCAGGCCTGCACATCGTCGATCTGAACGACGCCTTCGCGGCCGCGACCTTCACCAATCGCCGCCGCGTGGCGGGCGGCAAGCTGTTCGAGATATACCCGGACAATCCCGACGATCCGGGCGCCGACGGGGTCGGCAACCTGTTCGAATCGCTGCAGCGCGCCGCGCGGAGCGGCCGGCCGCACGAGATGCCGCTCCAGCGCTACGACGTGCAGGACGCGGAGGGCCGCTTCGTCGAGAAATACTGGCGGCCGTCGAACATCCCGATCCTCGACGAGCACGGCCGCCTCGCCTTCCTGCTGCACCGCGCGGTCGAGGTGCCGCCGCCGAGAGTATGATCCACTCGGCGGCGGCACCTGATTCAGCCGCGCTGAATCAGGCTCCAGGCCCCGCTATTCGGTGGTCTTGCCGTCGAAATGCTCGTGGGCGGCTTTGGCCTCCGCGCAGGTCTTGTGGACCGTGCCGTCGACATGCTCCGGCGGGCCGTAGATCGTATAGAGCTTGAGCACCTCGTCGCCGCTGGCGATCACGTTGTGGCGCGCGCCCTGGGGCACGATGATGCCGTCATCGGCCTTCACCTGGTGCGCGACGCCGTCGATCTCGATCGTGCCGGTGCCGGCTTCGATCCGGAAGAACTGATCGCGGTCGTCATGGACCTCCTCGCCGATCTCGTCGCCCGGCTGGATCGCCATGAGCACGAGCTGGAGGTTGTGGCCGGTGTAGAGCACCTTGCGGAACAGGTCGTTCGCCTCGGTCAGCTTCTCGATGTTGTCGACGAATCCCTTCACCGTGGTCTCCTTTGTGCTGAATGCGGCCAAGATAGGATCGCCCCCCGGCTTGGCAACCCGCGTGGGGCGGCCCGACAGGCCAGCCCCCGCTTCCGGCAAGGGGAAAGCCGGAAGCGGGGAGCCGACCCGCCCTGCCGAAACCGGGCGGCCGATCAGTCGGCCAGCTCGGGGTCGGCGGGAAGCTGGTCCGCGGTCTTCGCCGTCATGCCCAGGGCTTGGGCCACGCCGGCGCCGTAGGCCGGATCGCAGCGCGTGCAGTTGTCGATGTGCCGCTGCTTGATGAAGTCCGGCGCATCGCCCATCGCCGCCGCCGTATTGGCGAACAGCGCCTGCTGCTGCTCCGGGCTCATCTGCTGGAACAGCTTGCGCGGCTGGGTGAAGTAGTCGTCATCGTCCTCGCGATAGTTCCAGAAAGCGGCGTCGCCGTTGATCTTGAGCGGCGGCTCGCCATAGTCGGGCTGGTCCACCCACTGGCCGAAGCTGTTCGGCTGGTAGTGCGGCAGGCCGCCATAGTTGCCGTCGACCCGGCCCTGGCCGTCGCGGTGGTTGCTGAACACCGGGCAGCGGGCGGCGTTGACCGGGATCTGGTGGTGGTTCACCCCCAGCCGGTAGCGTTGCGCGTCGGCATAGTTGAACAGCCGCGCCTGGAGCATCTTGTCGGGCGAGAAGCCGATGCCCGGCGGCACCGTGGAGGGTGCGAAGGCGCTCTGCTCGACGTCCTGGAAGAAGTTCTCCGGGTTGCGGTTCAGCTCGAACTCGCCGACCTCGATCAGCGGATAGTCCGCCTTGTACCAGACCTTGGTGAGGTCGAACGGGTGGAAGCGATAGGTCTCCGCATCCGCCTCGGGCATGATCTGGACGTACATCTTCCACTTCGGGAAATCGCCGCGCTCGATCGCCTCGTAGAGGTCGCGCT
>CAZFPW010000269.1:0-3649 GCA_964520765.1 uncultured Novosphingobium sp. | reverse complement strand
GCGACCGGCGGCTGCGTCCACTTCATCATCAACAACCAGATCGGCTTCACCACCAGCCCGCAGTTCGCCCGCAACTCGCCCTATCCGAGCGACGTTGCCAAGGGCGTCCAGGCCCCGATCTTCCACGTCAACGGCGACGATCCGGAGGCCGTGACCTTCGCCTGCAAGCTCGCCATCGAGTTCCGCCAGCAGTTCGACAAGGACGTGGTGATCGACATGTGGTGCTACCGGCGCTTCGGTCACAACGAGGGCGACGAGCCGAGCTTCACCCAGCCGCTGATGTACGCCAAGATCCGCCAGCATCCCCCGGTCAGCGCGCTCTATGGCGAGCGCCTGGTCCAGGAAGGCGTGATCGACGCCGGCTTCGTCGAGGAGACGACGAAGAACTTCACCGACCATCTCGAAACCGAGTTCGCGGCGGCGAAGAGCTACCAGCCGAACGAGGCGGACTGGTTCTCCGGCCGCTGGACCGGGTTCAACAAGCCCGCCGACCCCGAGAGCGCGCGCCGCAACGTGCCCACGGGCATCGACCGCAAGCTGTTCGACAGCCTGGGCCGAACGCTGACCACGGTTCCGGATACGATCCAGATCCACAAGACGCTGGCCCGCGTGATCGACGCCAAGCGCGAGAGCTTCGCCCGCGGCGACGGCTTCGACTGGGCGACCGGCGAGGCGCTGGCCTTCGGCTCGCTGCTCTCCGAAGGCTACAATGTCCGCCTGTCCGGCCAGGATTCGGGCCGCGGCACCTTCAGCCAGCGCCATGCGGTGTGGATCGACCAGACCGACGAGCACCGGTACGTGCCGCTGTGGAGCGTGCCCCACGGCAAGTTCGAGGTGCTCGACAGCCCCCTCTCCGAATACGGCGTGCTCGGCTTCGAATACGGCTATGCGATGACCGATCCGAAGACGCTGGTGCTGTGGGAAGCCCAGTTCGGCGACTTCGCCAACGGCGCGCAGATCGTCATCGATCAGTACATCGCCGCCGCCGAGGCCAAGTGGCTGCGCGCCAACGGCCTCGTCCTGCTGCTGCCCCACGGCTACGAGGGCCAGGGGCCGGAGCATAGCTCGGCCCGCCTGGAACGCTTCCTGCAGCTCTGCGCGCAGGACAATATCCAAGTCTGCAACATCTCGACGCCGTCGAACTACTTCCACGCGCTGCGCCGCCAGATGCACCGCTCGTTCCGCAAGCCGCTCATCATCATGACGCCGAAGTCGCTGCTGCGGCATCCGCTGGCCAAGTCGGAGCTGGAGGACTTCATCGGCGAGAGCCACTTCCGCCGCATCATGTCCGACCGCACCCCGCCGCCGGACGAGAAGGTGAGGAAGCTCGTGCTCTGCTCCGGCAAGGTCGGCTACGACCTGATGGAGGCGCGCGACGAGAACGGGCTGGAGGACACCACCATCATCCGGCTCGAGCAGCTCTACCCCTTCCCCGGCGAGCCGCTGGCCCTGCGCATCGAGCGCATGACCAACCTCGAAGAGGTCGTCTGGTGCCAGGAGGAGCCGCGCAACAACGGCGCCTGGTTCTTCGTCGAGCCGCTGATCGAGGAGACGCTGAAGGCCGCCGAGTGCAAGGTTTCCCGGGCGCGCTATGCCGGCCGCGCGGCCAGCGCCTCGCCCGCCACGGGCCTTGCCAAGCGCCATGCCTCCGAGCAGGCCGCGCTGATCGCCGATGCGCTGGGCCTGTCGGTCCGCTCTGAAATCCGCCGTCGCCAGAAGGGCTGAGATTCCCATGTCCACCGAAGTCAAGGTGCCCGTCCTGGGCGAATCCGTCACCGAAGCCAGCGTCGGCCAGTGGCTCAAGCAGCCGGGCGAACGGGTCGCGCTGGACGAGCCGATCGCCAGCCTGGAGACCGACAAGGTCGCGATCGAGGTCAACGCGCCCGCCGCGGGCGTGCTGGGCGCGCATCTGGTCAAGGAAGGCGACACCGTCTCGGTCGGGGCGCTGATCGCCACGATCGAGGACAGCGTTCCGGCCGCCGGCGCGGAGCCGGTCGCCAAGCGCACGGAAACCGCGGTTCCGCCGGCTTCCGACACGCTTCCGCCCAAGGATGCCCCCGCCGTCGACACCACCCTGTCGCCGGCGGTGCGCAAGGCGGTGCTGGAGCACGGCATCGATCCCTCGACCATCCAGGGCACCGGCAAGGACGGCCGCCTGACCAAGGAGGACGTCCTCGCCGCCGCCGCGGAGAAGCAGGAGGGGGCAAAGCAGGCCGAGCCCGTGCAAGGCGACGCTTCGGCGGCAGCCAGTGGGCGACCTGCCGCCAGCTCCGCGCCGGCTCCGGCGGGCGAACGGCGCGAGGAACGGGTCAAGATGACCCGCCTACGCCAGACGGTCGCCAGGCGGCTCAAGGAGGCGCAGGAAACCGCCGCCCTCCTCACCACGTTCAACGACGTGGACATGAGCGAGGTCATCGCCGCGCGCGATCGCTACAAGGAACTGTTCGAGAAGAAGCACGGCGTCCGCCTGGGCTTCATGGGCTTCTTCGCCAAGGCCGCCTGCCTGGCGCTGAAGGACATTCCCGCCGTCAACGCGCAGATCCAGGGCGACGAGATCGTCTATCACGATTACGTCGACATCTCGGTCGCGGTCTCGGCCCCGAACGGCCTGGTCGTGCCGGTGGTCCGCGATGCCGACCAGCTGTCCTTCGCGGGCATCGAGAAGGCGATCGCGGGCTACGGCAAGGCCGCCCGCGAGGGCACGCTGACGCTGGAGGACATGAAGGGCGGCACCTTTACCATCTCCAACGGCGGCGTCTTCGGCAGCCTGATGTCGACGCCGATCATCAACCCGCCGCAGTCGGCCGTGCTGGGCCTCCACCGCATCGAGGACCGCCCGGTCGTGCGCAACGGCGAGATCGTGATCCGGCCGATGATGTACATCGCCCTCTCCTACGACCACCGCCTGATCGACGGGCGCGAGGCGGTGACGGCGCTGAAGATCATCAAGGACGCGATCGAGGACCCGACCCGGCTGCTGATCGACCTGTGAGGCCAGCTTGGCGCGTGGGCTTCGACAAGCTCAGCCTGAGCGGATGTTGTTACAGAACCCAAGCCCGCTCGGCCTGAGCTTGTCGAAGGCCACGCGCAACGGAGACCATGATGGCTGAATACGACTACGACGTCCTCGTCATCGGCGCCGGCCCCGGCGGCTACGTCGCCGCGATCCGCGCGGCGCAGCTCGGGCTCAAGACCGCCTGCGTCGAGGCCCGCGAGACCCTGGGCGGAACCTGCCTCAACGTCGGGTGCATTCCCTCCAAGGCCCTGCTCCATGCTTCCGAGCTGTATGAGGAAGCGGCCGGCGGGGCGCTCGCCAAGCTGGGCGTCAAGATCGAGAAGATGAGCCTCGACCTGCCCACCATGCAGCAGCAGCGCATCGACGCGGTCAAGGGCCTGACCGGCGGCATCGAGTTCCTGTTCAAGAAGAACAAGGTCGACTGGCTGAAGGGCCTCGCCACCTTCGAGGACGCCCACACCGTCAAGGTCGCGGGCAAGAGCGTGACGGCCAGGAACGTGGTCATCGCCACCGGCTCCTCGGTCACGCCGCTGCCCGGCGTGGCGGTCGACAATGCCAAGGGCGTGATCGTCGATTCGACCGGCGCGCTGGAGCTGGCCAAGGTGCCGGAGCATCTCGTCGTCATCGGCGGCG
>CAZFPW010000268.1:0-3653 GCA_964520765.1 uncultured Novosphingobium sp. | reverse complement strand
GCGATTTCCCGACCTTCGACCAGCCCCCGGCCTATTCGCGTCGCGAGCGCGAGGAACGCCCGGAGCGGAGCGAGCGGCAGGATCGTGGCGAGCGGCAAGAACGGGCGCCCCGGCAGAGCCGCCGCGAGGAACCGCGGGAAGAGCCTGAGGAGTCCGGCGAAGAGGGTGAGGCGCGCGCCGCCAATCCCTATGAGCCGGCGGAGAACCCCTTCATCCGTCCGAACCGCAACACCCGCGGGCTGCGTCCCCGGCGCGAGCGCGGCGAGGACGCCGGGAGTGAGCCCGAGGCTCCGGCAGGACTCGACCCGGCTTCGCTGCCCCCGGCCATTGCGCGCGAGGAGGCTCCGGCCGCTGAGGACGCACCGAAGCCCAAGCCCCGTCGTCGCACCCGCAAGGTGGCGGACGAAGGCGGCGACGCCGAGCCGGCCGCCTCGGTCGGCTAAGGCGGGCTGCGCGTCGCGGCGATGGACCGCTTCCGCCGCGCCATGTCCTTTGTCGGGGCGCATCCGCGCCTGATCGCGCCGTTGCTGGGCGGCATCGCCGCCTGCGGCTTCCAGCCGCTTGCGCTCTGGCCGCTGACCCTGCTCGGCATCGCCGGGCTGATCCATCTGATCGGCCAGGCGCCGGGCTGGAAGCAGGCCGCGCTGCTCGGCTGGCTGTTCGGCGTCGGCCATTTCACCGTCGGCAATACCTGGATCGCCACGGCCTTCACCTATCAGGCCAACATGCCCGCCTGGCTCGGGTGGATCGCGGTCGTCCTGCTCTCGCTCTACCTGGCGGTCTATCCGCTGCTGGCGGCGCTGGGGGCCTGGCTGCTGCGCCGCCGCATGGGCCTGAACCTTACCCTGGCCTTCGCCGCCTGCTGGATCGTCAGCGAATGGTTGCGGGCGTGGGTCTTCACCGGCTTTGCCTGGAATCCGCTCGGCGTCGCGGCGCTCGGCCCCTTCGCCCGCCCCGGCCTTGCAGCCGCCGCGCCGTGGCTGGGGACCTATGCCCTATCCGGCCTCGTCGTCTTGCTGGCCGGCCTGTGGCTCGCGGCCCGGCGGCGCGGACGGCTTGATTGGCGCGGGGCAGCGCTGGCGCTCGTCCCCATCCTCGCGTTCCTGCTGCCTGTCCACGGTTCGGGCGAGGCCGGCAAGCTGCCCTATACCCTGATCCAGCCCGACATCCGGCAGGAGGAGCTTGAGGAGCCGGCGAGGTGGGAGGCGCAGTTCGCACGGATCGCGCGGCTGACCGGCCCGGCCCTGCCGGATCGCCAACGCCTGGTCCTCTGGCCCGAGTCCGGCGTGCCCGACTATCTGCGCGACGGCTATCCTCGCTACCTCTACCGCCAGCGCACCCATGCCGCCGATCCCCTCCTGGCCCGCGAGCGGATCGGCCGGGTGATCGGCCCGGGCGGCCTCCTGCTGACCGGCGCGGTCGATCTGGAGATCGAGAAGGGCGATGCCGTCGCCGCCCGCAACGTCATCACGGCCATCGATGAGGCCGGCGTCGTGCGCGGTTCCTATGCCAAGGCCCACCTGGTGCCTTACGGCGAATACCTGCCGATGCGCTGGCTGCTGGAGCCGCTCGGCCTGTCGCGCCTGGTGCCGGGCAGCCTCGACTTCTGGCCCGGCCCCGGCCCGCGCACGCTCGATCTTGGCCCCTGGGGCAAGGCGGGGGCGCAGATCTGCTACGAGATCGTCTTCTCCGGCCAGGTCGTCGACCGTAGCCGGCGCCCGGACTACATCTTCAACCCCTCGAACGACGGCTGGTTCGGCTCGTGGGGGCCGCCGCAGCATCTGGCCCAGGCGCGGCTTCGCGCGATCGAGGAAGGGCTGCCGGTGCTGCGCTCCACCACCACCGGGATCAGCGCGGTGATCGACGCCGACGGCGTGGTGCGCCAGCACGCGCCCCGCCACCGCGCGGAGCGGCTCGAAGGGCTGGTCCCGCCGGCCCATGCGCCGACGCTGTTCGCCCGCCTGGGCAATCTGCTGCCCTTGCTCTGGGCGGCTGTCCTGCTCGTCGCGGCGATCCTTGTCAGCCGCCGCCAAGGCGGGTAGAGGCCGGAGGTCACATAAACTTTCCTTTATATGGGATCTCCATGCGCAGCGAATTCCTGTTCACTTCGGAAAGCGTTTCCGAAGGCCATCCCGACAAGGTTGCCGACCAGATCTCAGACTCGATCGTCGACCTGTTCCTGTCGAAGGACCCCGAGGCCCGCGTCGCCTGCGAGACGATGACCACCACCCAGAAGGTGATCCTGGCCGGGGAGATCCGCTGCAAGGGCGTCTATGAGGACGGCAAGTGGGCTGACGGCGCGCTGGAGGAGATCGAGCGGACGGTCCGCGGCGTGGTCAAGGACATCGGTTATGAGCAGGACGGCTTCCACTGGCGGACGCTGGACTTCGCCAACAACCTCCACGGCCAGTCGGCGCACATCGCGCAAGGGGTGGACGCCAGCGGCAACAAGGATGAGGGCGCGGGCGACCAGGGCATCATGTTCGGCTTCGCCTGCGACGAGACGCCCGACCTGATGCCGGCCACGCTCGACTACAGCCACAAGATCCTGGAGCGCCTGGCGGCCGACCGCCATTCCGGCGCGGCCCCGTTCCTGGAACCGGACGCCAAGAGCCAGGTCACCCTGCGCTTCCACAATGGCCGGCCGAGCGAGGCGACCGCCATCGTCGTCTCCACCCAGCACAAGCCGGGCTACGACCAGGGCGCGCCGGAGGCCGAGCTGAAGGCCTACATCAAGCGCGTCTGCGCCGAGGTCATGCCCAGCCACCTGCTGACCGCCGCGACGGTCTATCACATCAACCCCACCGGCTCCTTCGAGATCGGCGGGCCGGACGGCGATGCGGGGCTCACCGGCCGCAAGATCATCGTCGATACCTACGGCGGCGCGGCGCCGCACGGCGGCGGGGCGTTCAGCGGCAAGGACCCGACCAAGGTCGACCGCTCGGCCGCCTACGTCACCCGCTACCTCGCCAAGAACATCGTCGCGGCCGGCTATGCCAAGCGCTGCACGATCCAGGTCGCCTATGCCATCGGCGTGTCGGAACCGCTGTCGCTCTACATCGATACCCACGGCACCGGGACCGTGCCCGACGCCAAGATCGAGGAAGCGATCCGCGAGGTCGCCGCAGCCCGCCTCGGCGGCCTGACCCCGCGCGGCATCCGCGTCGGGCTGGGCCTCAACAAGCCGATCTACCGCCGCACCGCCGCCTACGGCCACTTCGGCCGCAAGGCGGACGGCGACTTCTTCCCGTGGGAGCGCACCGACCTGGGCGAGGCGCTGAAGGCGGTCCTCGGCTGATCGACCGGCGCATCGTCGCTGGGCCCGTCGTGGCCGCGCTGGCCCTCGGCCTTGCCTGGCCCGCCGCCGCTGCCGACGATGCCTGGCGTGACTGCATGGAGGCGGCGGGCGAGTCCGCCGCCACCGCCTGCAACGCCGCCCTCGCGACCGGCGCGAGCCCTGCCATCGCCCACTACAACCGCGCCCTCGCGCTGCGCCGGGCCGGCCGGATCGCGGCCGCCGTGGCCGACTACGACGCAGCGCTCGCGGCCCGGCCCGACTTTGCCGAGGCCCTGCTCAACCGAGGCGCGGCCCATGCGATCGACCACCGGCCAGAACGCGCCCTGGCGGACTTCGAGGCCGCGCTGAAGCTGCG
>CAZFPW010000267.1:2005-3657 GCA_964520765.1 uncultured Novosphingobium sp. | reverse complement strand
CATCGCCGTCGCAGAACACCGCGGCGCGGAACAGCACGGCCTGGAGCTGGCGGACGTTGCCCGGCCAGTCGTAGGCGGCCAGCAGCGAGAGCGCCCCGTCGGTGATGCCGAGCGGGCGCAGGCCGGGCTGCTCCCCGATCCGGGCGAGGAAGTGGCGGGCCAGGGCCGAGATGTCGCCGGAACGCTCGCGCAGGGGCGGCAGGGCCACGGTGACGCCGCTCAGCGCCTGGAGCAGTTCGGGCAGGAAATGGCCCTGGGCGACGAGATCGCGCAAGGGCAGGTTGCTCGCCGCGATCAGACGGACGTCGATGCGGAAGGAATGGCGCGCGCCGATCGGGCGGACGTCCGCCCGCGTGATCGCTTCGGCCAGTCGTTCCTGCACCGGCATCGGCAGGCGATCGATCTCGTCGAGCACCAGGGTGCCGCCGTCGCAGTGCTGCAGCGCGCCGATCTGGCGTTCGAACGCGCCGGGAAAGGCGCCTTTCTCATGCCCGAACAGCACGGATTCGATGCCGCTGACCTGGGTGGCGCCGATATTGACGATGCGCAGCGGCGCTTTGGCACGCGGGCTGGCCGCGTGCATGGCGCGCACGACCATTTCCTTGCCGGTGCCGCTTTCGCCCTCGATCAGGACCGGACCGTGCCCGCGCGCGGCCTTGGCGGCGATGGCGAGGGCGGCGCGGAAGGTCGGCGCGGCGCCGACCATCGCTTCGAAATCGGGGCTGGCCGGCATCTTCTCGGTCAGCGGCTGCAGCTCGTCGCGCGGGGCCTCGCGCGTGGTCGCGGCGCGCAGGGCCTGCATCAGCATGTCGGGCGCGACGGGCTTGATCAGATAGTCGGTGGCGCCCGCGCGCATCGCCTCGACCGCGAGCAGCGGCGAGGCGCTGGTGGTCAGCATCAGGATGGGCAGGGCGGGGCGGCGGCTCTTCAGCTCGGCGATCAGGGCGCAGGCGTCGTCGCCCGGCACCCATTGATCGAGGATGATCGCGGAAAGCTGCATGCCCTGGCGCGTGCCCAGCGTAGCGATGGCGGTTTCCGAATCGCGCACGACCAGCGTGCGCCACCCTTCGCGCGCGGCCAGAGCGGTGATGAGCCGGCACTGCGCCGGTTCATCATCGATCAGCATCAGCAAGCGCTGTTCGAAATCCGCCATTCTTCCCCGTCCGCCTCGCGTCAGGGAATGGGCCTAGCAGCAGTGGGTAAAGACCCGATTAAGGCTGTGGGCTTCGCGCCAGGCACCGCGCGGGGCTTGAGCCGGGGGAAAGCGGGCGCTAGAGCCGGCCCGGCAATCACTCAGCTACCACGGGGAAACAGTCTGATGGCTTCCGGCGACGACATTAAGTTCCACAACGCGACCTACGAAGGTTTCCTGACCCTGCTGAAGTGGTCGACTCCGATCGTCGTCATCGGGGTCGCGATCGTCATCGTCCTGATCGCCTGACCCGCCGATGACGGGAAGCCTGCGCATCGCCGTTCTCACCGAACGGGCGAACGGCGAGACGCGCGTTGCGCTGAGCCCGGAGACGGCGAGGAAGTTCATCGCGCTCGGCGCTTCGGTCGGGGTCGAGCAGGGCGCGGGGGTGAAGTCCTCCGTCGCGGATGCCGACTATGCCGCCGTCGGGGCGGAGGTCGGCGATGCGGCCGCCGTGGTG
>CAZFPW010000267.1:0-1905 GCA_964520765.1 uncultured Novosphingobium sp. | reverse complement strand
GGATGCCGACTATGCCGCCGTCGGGGCGGAGGTCGGCGATGCGGCCGCCGTGGTGCAGGGCGCGGACATCGTGCTTGGGGTGCAAGGCCCCGATCCGGCGCTGCTGACGGGCGCGAAGCCCGGCGCATGGATCGTCGCCGGGCTCGATCCGTTTGGCCAGCGTGAGCGGGTGGAGGCCTATGCGGCGGCCGGCTTCGAGGCCCTGGCGATGGAGTTCATGCCGCGCATCACCCGGGCGCAGTCGATGGACATCCTGTCCAGCCAGTCGAACCTTGCGGGCTACAAGGCGGTGATCGAGGCGGCCAACGCCTATGGCCGCGCCTTCCCGATGATGATGACCGCCGCCGGCACGGTGAGCGCGGCGCGCGCCTTCGTGATGGGGGTGGGCGTCGCCGGCCTCCAGGCCATCGCCACGGCGCGGCGTCTGGGCGCACAGGTCTCGGCGACCGACGTGCGCTCCGCGACCCGGGAGCAGATCCTTTCGCTCGGCGCCAAGCCGATCTTCGTCGAGAGCGTCGCGGGAATCGAGGGCGAGGGCACCGGCGGCTATGCCACCGAAATGAGCGAGGAATACCAGAAGGCGCAAGGAGAGCTGGTATCCGCCCATATCGCCAAGCAGGACATCGTCATCACCACCGCCCTGATCCCCGGCCGCCCCGCCCCGCGCCTGATCACGGACGCGCAGATCGCGACGATGAAGCCGGGCAGCGTGGTGTTCGACCTCGCCGTGGCGCAGGGCGGCAACGTGGAAGGCTCGCTTCCCGATCAGACGGTGGAGCGCCACGGGGTCAAGATCATCGGCTGGTCGAACACGCCGGCGCACCTGGCGGCCGACGCCTCGGGCCTGTTCGCGCGCAACCTCTACAACTTCCTCTCCGCCTTCTGGGACAAGGAGCAGGGCCGCCCGGTGCTGGACGAGGAGATCGGCGACGCGGTGCGGCTGACCCAAGGTGGCAAGGTCGTGAGCGAGAGGCTGGCGGGGTGAGTATGGGGCAGAGATCGCACGGGCTGTGGGCGCGCGGGTTGAGCTTAATCGGTTCCCTAGGACTTATGCTCGCGCCTCAACTGGGCATGGCCAAGTCGGCGGCCACTTACGAGGCCACTTGGATGATAAATCCTGTGCCCAATGTCGAACGCACGATTACGGTGAAACCGGGCGACGTAATTTCCGAAGCGCAATTGTTTCCTGCACGTGGCTTAGTAACGCTAGATGCGGATGCTGTTCGTGTTGAAGGAGGTGTCGCCGCACCGGCCGAGACGCAACTTATGTGGTTGAAATCTCGGATTTATGCGGCGTGTACCTTTTCATTTCCTCAGAAGAGTATGATTCAGCGTTTTCTTTTCGGCGCGCAGGATTTTACCTGCTTCGCTGACGAGGATGCAGATGGCCGTTTCGAGTCTGCTTTTCGCTTGTCGAGTTCGAGGATTGGTGTGCCACCTCCCTACGGGCAAATCCCGATAAAGCGCATTCCTATCCAGCCTGTCGCCTATAGGGCTCGGAGTCTGTCGGAAGGATCCGAATTTCCAAGGTTATTTTTCAAGTACTCACACCGTGATCAGATCACGGGTTATGCGTATCTCGGTATCTGTATTGGAAACTCTACTACGGAAAAGCAAACCTGCTTTGATGGTTACCATGGAATACGTAATGATAAATTACCGAAAGAAATAAGGGTGGCTGGTAACGTTGTCGAGGCAATTGAAAAAGACAATGAACGTGTGAAGATTGTTGTTAGGCGTGGCTTTGAGGTTGCTCCCTTCGTTGGGGAGGAGCGTACGGTATGGTACTTTTTCTAAAAAATTAGAAATATTATTTCCCATAATGCTCTTAGCGTGAAAGTGCCAGTTTGATGGACTTCATCTCGATCCTCTCGATCTTCGTCCTCGCCTGCTTCGTGGGCTACT
>CAZFPW010000266.1:2502-3696 GCA_964520765.1 uncultured Novosphingobium sp. | reverse complement strand
CGACGTCGGCGGCCTTGGTGAAGATGCCGCCGCCGAGGCGCGCGAAGATCGAGATCAGCGAGGCGCCGAAGGCCAGGGCGACGAGCCCGTCGACCACCGTGCGGTCATCGCCGCCCACCGCGTAGCCCGCGGGGCCGGTCAGATACCAATAGAACACCGCGATCGCGAGGAGCGCGAGGCCCGCCACGAGCATGCCGGTGATCGCGCCGGCCCGGAAGGCCAGGGTCAGGCCGGCCTGCAGCCCGGTCTGGGCGGCGGCGGCCGTGCGCAGGTTGGAACGGACCGAGATGTTCATCCCGATGAACCCGGCGACGCCCGACAGGATCGCGCCGATGACGAAGCCGGTCGCCGAAATGGCCCCGAGCGTCACCGCGATGATCACCGCGACCACCACGCCGACGATCGCGATCGTCGTGTACTGGCGCTTCAGGTAGGCTTGCGCGCCTTCCTGGATCGCGGCGGCGATCTCCTGCATCTTGGCGTTGCCGGCCGGTGCGCCGAGCACCTGGCGGCTGGTGATGAAGCCATAGATTACCGCGAGTAATCCCAGGCCTATTGATATCGTTACGAGATCCACTTGCGCCGTCCCCCTTTTTGATTGGTTGCGCGATTCCGGATGGTCCCTCTCCCAAGGGGCCAGGCCGGCCGAACATACGGGCGCAAGTTGCGGGCGCAAGCCCTTGAGAATGATTATCAGGGCTTTTCGAACGGGCCTTGGCGGTGTTCGTAACCGAGCCCGTCGGTTTCGGTCAGCGGGCGGCCGTCGAGCAGTATCGGGGCAGGGCCTTTGGGGAGCACTTCACCGATCCGGCAGGCGGCTATCGGCAGTTGCGAGGCTGCCGGTGCGGTGAACAGCAGCTGATAGTCCTCGCCCCAGCGCAGCGCCTCGTCGCGCCGGGCTTCGGGCACGGCGATTGGTACGGCGCCGCGATCGATTGCCAGGCTCACCCCGCTCGCCCGGGCGATCCGCGCGGCGTCGAGCAGCAGGCCGTCCGACACGTCCATCATCGCGGAGACGCTGGGGGCCAGGGCCTGGCCGGCGGAGAGCAGGGCGGCGGGGCGGCGATAGGCCAGGCTGTCGCCCTCGCCGGAGCGGAGCGCTTCGAGGCCCAGCATCGCCGCGCCGACCGGGCCGGTTACGAACAGCCCGTCCCCGATGCGCGCACCGCCGCGCGACGGCACCGGGCGGCAGGT
>CAZFPW010000266.1:0-2402 GCA_964520765.1 uncultured Novosphingobium sp. | reverse complement strand
GCCACGGCATCCAGCACGCCGTTGACGAACTTCGCCTCGCGCGCGTCGAAGAAGGCGTGGGCGACGTCGACATATTCGCTGATCGCGGTGCCCACCGGCACGTCGGCGCGGGCCAGCAGCTCGTAGGCCCCGGCGCGCAGGATCTGGAGCATGGTCTTGTCGAGCCGGGTAAGCGACCAGCCCTCGGCCAGCTTGCTCGACAGTAGCGCGTCGATCTCGTCCTGGCGGGCAAGGGCGCCCTTCACCACGTCGTCGAAGAAGGCGCTCTCGGCCTCCGCGAACTGCATGTCCTCGATCTCGGCGCCGAGGCGGTGCATGTGGAATTCGTCGAGGAGCTGGACGACCGGCGTCCCCTCCATCTGGTGCTGGTACAGGGCCTGGACCGCGGCGAGGCGGGCGGCGGCGCGGGCTTGGGAGCGCGTCTTCATATTCCGAGCCTCACTTCGACCGAGCGGGCGTGGGCGGGCAGGCCCTCGGCATCGGCCAGGGCGATCGCGGCGGGGCCGATCGCTTGGAGGGCCGCCTCGTCGAGCTGGATGAAGCTCGTCCGCTTCATGAAGTCGAGCACCGACAGGCCCGAGGCGAAGCGGGCGCGGCGGCCGGTGGGGAGGACGTGGTTCGGCCCGGCGACATAGTCGCCCACCGCCTCGGGCGTCAGCCGGCCGAGGAAGACCGAGCCGGCGTGGCGGATCGCGTCCATCAGCGGCTGGGGATCGTCGACCGCGATCTGGACGTGCTCGGCGGCCAGCGCGTTGGCCAGCGCCGGAGCCTCGTCGAGCGAGGCGACCTCGATGATGACGCCGTGGGTGTTCCAGCTTTCGGCGGCGACACGGGCGGTCGGCAGCATGGCGAGTTCGACTCCCACCCGGTCCGCCACGGTATCGGCGAAGACCGGATCGTCGGTGATGAGGATCGACTGGGCGACCGGATCGTGCTCGGCCTGGCTGAGCAGGTCGGCGGCGATCCAGTCGGGATCGTTCTTCGCGTCGGCGATGACCAGGATCTCGCTGGGGCCGGCGACCATGTCGATGCCGACGACGCCGTAGAGCTGGCGCTTGGCCTCCGCGACCCAGGCATTTCCGGGGCCGGTGATGACGTCGACCGGGCGGATTCGCTCGGTTCCATAGGCGAGGGCGCCGACCGCGTGGGCGCCGCCGATGCGCCAGATCTCGTCCACCCCGGCGATGTGGGCGGCGGCCAGGACCAGCGGGTTGACCTCTCCCTTGGGCGTCGGCGTGACCACCACCAGGCGCTCGACCCCGGCGACTTTCGCGGGAATCGCGTTCATCAGCAGCGAGGAGGGATAGGCCGCGCGGCCGCCCGGCACGTAGAGGCCGGCCGCATCGACGGGCAGCCAGCGGGCGCCCATTCTGACGCCGCTGTCGTCCATCGTGTCGCGGTCGGCGGGCTTCTGGGCCCTGTGGAAGGCCGTAATGCGCTGGGCCGCCAGTTCGAGCGCGGCGCGCAGGTCGGGCTTCAGGTCGTCATAGGCCCGGCGGCAGTCCTCGGGCGGGATGCGCCAGTCGGAGTCCTGCTCCAGCTTGTGCCCGTCATAGCGCTGGGTCAGCTCGGCCAGCACGGCGTCGCCGCGGTTGCGCACGTCGTCGAGGATGCGCGTCACGTCGCGGGCGACATCGTCGTCGCTCTCGCGGCGGTCCGCGACCAGGCGCTTGAACGCCTGGGCGAAGCCGCGGTCGCGGGAGTTGAGCCGCAGCATCAGGCCGCCTCCGCCACCAGGGCGCGGAAGCGTTCCACCAGCAGGCCGACCCGCTCGTCGGTCTTGAGCGCGGCGCGGTTGACGATCAGCCGGGCCGAGATCTGGAGGATCGTCGCGGTCTCGACCAGGCCGTTGTCCTTGAGCGTGCGGCCCGTGGAGACGAGATCGACGATCCGGCTGGCGAGGCCGAGGCCGGGCGCCAGTTCCATCGCGCCGTTGAGCTTCACCACCTCGGCCTGGATGCCCTGGCGCTCGTAGTGGCGGCGGGTGAGGTTGGGATACTTGCTGGCGACGCGCAGGTGGCTGGTCGCGGCGCTTTGCGCGCCCGCCGGCTCGGCCACGGACAGCCGGCAGTGGCCGATGTCGAGATCCACCGGGGCATAGAGGTCCGAATAGGCGAATTCCTCCACCACGTCGGAGCCGACGATGCCGACCTGCGCCGCGCCGTGGGCCACGAAGGTGGCGACATCGAAGGCGCGCACGCGGATCAGCCGCATGTCGCTGTCCTCACAGGCGAAGGAGAGGGCGCGGCTGTTCTTGTCGTGGAACTCGGCTTCGGGCACCACACCGGCGCGCGCCATCAGCGGCAGCGCTTCATCGAGCAGGCGGCCCTTGGGCACGGCGAAGGTCAGCGGTTGCGACATGGCCCGCGCGCATAAGGGGCCGGCGCGGAAAGGGCAAGGAA
>CAZFPW010000265.1:2229-3728 GCA_964520765.1 uncultured Novosphingobium sp. | reverse complement strand
TACCCTTACGTGATACTGCGCCGCGCGGCGGCCTTCGGAGCATGACATGACCAGATCGCTGAACGGCAAAGTCGCCATCGTCACCGGCGCGGGCTCGGGCATCGGCCGCGGGGTGGCGCTGCGCCTGGCCGAGGATCACGCCGCCGTCTCGGTGTGGGACCTCAACGGCGAAGGCGCGGCCGAGACCGTCCGGCAGATCGAAGCCGCCGGCGGCAAGGCCCTGGCGATCACCGTCGACTGCTCCGACAAGGCGGCGATCAAGGCCGCCGCGGACGAGACCCGCGCCAAGCTCGGCCCGATCGCCATCCTGGTGAACAACGCGGGCATCTCTCCCTACAAGCCGTTCTTCGAGCTGGAGGACGACCTGTTCGACAAGACCGTCGCGGTGAACCTGCGCGGGCCGTACCTGCTGACCAAGGAAGTCCTGCCCGAGATGGTCGCGGCCGGCTGGGGCCGGGTCATCAACATCACCTCGTCCTCGGTGCAGTCCGGCGCGGTGGACCTGGTGCACTACGTCGCCTCGAAGGGCGGCCTGATGGGCATGACCAAGGCCCTGGCCCTGGAATTCGCGGCCAGCGGCGTGACCTTCAACATCGTGCCGCCGGGCGTGATCGATACCCCCATGCTGCGCGGCGCGCCCATCGACGCGGAAGCTTTCGCCAAGACCCTGCCGATGAAGCGCATGGGCACCCCGGCCGACATCGCGGCGGCGGTCGCCTATCTCGCCTCCGAGGAAGCCGGCTATATCACCGGCCAGACGATCAGCACCAACGGCGGCCGCTACATGGGTTCGCACTGAGGTGACGGCCGGCGCCTTCACCGTCGCGGTCGAAGGCGCAACCCTGGCGGGCGAGGTTCGGGGACAGGGCGCCCCGCTGATCCTGGTCCACGGCATGGCGGGCGACCGGCATGAGTGGGACCGGCTGCTGGCCGCCCTGCCCTCCGGCCTTGCGACCCTAAGCTACGACCTGCGCGGGTTCGGCGGCTCGGCCGCCGGGGACGATGGCGAATTTTCCCATGCCGACGACCTGCTCGCGCTGCTCGACGCGCTGGGCATCGACCGCGCGCCCGTGCTGGGCCTGTCGATGGGCGGCGGCATCGCGCTGAACCTCGCGCTGAGCCATCCCGAGCGGGTTTCACGCCTCGTGCTGGTCAGCCCGGCGATGGTCGGCTGGGAATGGTCGCCGGAATGGAAAGCCCTGTGGCGCGACGTCGCCAGCGCGGCGCGGGCCGGCGACCTGGCCCTGGCGCGGGAACGCTGGTTCGACCACCCGATGTTCGCCGCCCTGCGCCGCGACGCCAGGCTTGCGGCGGAGCTGCGCCGCTCGCTCGACGCCTACCACGGGCGGCAGTGGCTGGGCGACCGCCAGCGTCCCGAGCTACCCGACATCGACCGGCTGCATGGACTGGCCATGCCCTGCCTGCTGCTGACGGGCGCGCTCGACGTGCCCGACATCCGCCTGATCGCGGACGTCATCGCCGCCGCCGCGCCGGATGTC
>CAZFPW010000265.1:0-2129 GCA_964520765.1 uncultured Novosphingobium sp. | reverse complement strand
GCCGGCCTCAAGGCCTTTCTCCAGGCGGTGAAGGGCCAAGCCGCCCTGGTCGGCATATGTTTCGGGCACCAGGTCATGGCGGAGGCCTTCGGCGGCAGGGTAATGAAGTCGCCCAAGGGCTGGGGCATCGGCGCCCAGACCTATCGGATCGTGCACCCGCAGCCCTGGATGGGCGATGCCGCAACCATCACCCTGCCCGCCTCGCACCAGGACCAGGTGGTGGAATGCCCGCCCGCCGCCGAGGTGATCGCCTGCAACGACTTCGCCCCCTTCGGCATGCTCGCCTACGCCGACCAGCCGGCGATTTCGCTCCAGCTGCATCCGGAGTTCGAAGCGGACTACGCCATCGCCCTGGCCGAGATCACCCGCGGCAAGGGCGCGAACGCCCAGGCGGTGGAACAGGCGATCGCCAGCCTGCGGCAACCCGACGACCGCGCGCTGGCGGCGCGGTGGATCAAGGACTTCCTGGCGGCCCGGACGCCCGGCTAGAGCGCCACCACCGTCTTCTCGACGGGCGATGAGCGTTCGATCATTCCATAGGCGGTCTGATCGTCCCAGGTATATTTCACCCCGCCCTGCTGGAGCGTCAGGCCCATCGTATCCGGGCTGCCCACCTTGAAGATGCCAAGCTGGGTCGCGGCGGTGATCCGGGTGGTCCCAAGCTCGGATTCCAGTTCGACCGAAACATCGTCCCCATTGACCATCAGATTGCGCAAGAAGGGGATCTTACGCGCCCTTGCGGGATACCACTGGCTGCCCTGATAGACGTAACCTTCGTTGTAGGTCTCCTCCGGGTCCTCGCCCGGCACCGGGGGATAGGCGATATAGCCGAAGGCGCGGCCGTCCGGGAAAACCGCGGATTGCCAGCAGTGCCCACGGAAGGCGCCCATCGGACGGACGCTCTGGCGATGGATCCTGAGGCCCCGGCCCTTGAGCGGCCGCCGCACCCCGTCGATCTCGATCCAGCCCTCCCCCAGGCACAATTGCTCCTTGCGGAAACCATAGCCCATCAGCCCGGCGTCGATCCGCTCCTGCTCGGTCATGGTCGCGAGCTTTTCGGGCGTATTGTCCTGAACCCAGGCCGGCACCGCCATCTCGATGGCGATCTCGAACCGCAGATGCGCGCGCTTTCCGGTGTCGAACTGCTCGCGGATCATCAGCTCGGCCGTGCTGTCCGTCGCCTCGCCATCATAGCTGACCACCCACTTGCGAAACGGCTCGACCACGCGGAAGGCGAACTTGTCGACCGCCAGGATCGAGGGTTTTCCGTCCGGTCCGACCGCCGGCTGGGTCACCCCACGGCGGCTCTCGCGCAGGACGCGGCCATCGGCGAAGGCGACGTTGATGTCATAGCGATGTTCGTCCCAGACCGCGCCCTGAGCCTCGATCCCGAGGCGCGGCAGGCCGATCTCGCCGCTGTCGTCGAAGAACCAGAGCGACGCGCTTTCGCGCATTTCCGGGTCTTCGGGCCGCTCGGTGAGCATATAGTCGTACTGCGGGCGAAGACCGCCCGCCCAATCCATCTCCGCCATCGCCTGCTCCGTTCTCATGTCTGGCCACCAGGATCGCGAGAGGATGACCGGCGCGGAGCCTCAGGCAAGCCCGGAAGCGCCGGAGGGGCGAGATAGCCCCCCGGCGATGCCGCTTCAGAAGCGGAACGAAGCTTCCAGCCCATAGGTCCGCGGCTCACCCACCGCGGCGGCGTTGTGGCCCAGCGCATTGCCGAGCGGCATGCCGCCCACGAAATAGCCCCGATTGCCCAGGTTCTTGCCATAGGCGGCCAGGGAGAAGCCCGAGCGCATGATGTTCTCCCAGCTCAGCCGGGCATGGACCAGGAAATAGCCGGGCAGCTTGACGTCCGGGGTATAGCTCGCGGACGCATTGGAGAAGTATTGCGAGGTCTGGCCGTAGACGTCCGTGCGCAGCGTCACCCGGCCGGTATCCTCCGGCACCGGCAGCGATACCTGGACATAGGCGGATCCCGAGAATTCCGGCGTGTCGGCGACGGGACCGTAGAGGTAGGTGACGTTGTTCAGCACCACGCGGCCATCGGTATAGCGCGCGTTGACGTAGGCGAACTGCCCGCCGATCTCGAGCCAGTCGGCCGGCCGAAGCATGAACTCGGCCTC
>CAZFPW010000264.1:0-3751 GCA_964520765.1 uncultured Novosphingobium sp. | reverse complement strand
GGCAGCGCTCTATCCAGCTGAGCTACGGGTGCGTGCGGCGGGCCGGTTAGCAGAGGTTCGGCGGGCTTGCCAGCAGTATGTGGTGCCTGGGCGGGCTTTCGCGCCTTAGCGAATTGGCAACCGGGGACAGGCTACGCACAGGGCCATGTCGACAAGCTCGCCCCCGCCCCTGGATTCGCCTGGCCGCGCCCGCGACATCGCGCACGTCCGGCCCCCGGCCGAGGCGCTGGGGCGCAAGTGGGCCGCGCTGCTCCAGGCCGCCGGGGTGGTCGCCATGCTGGCGGACCGGGCGGAGGCGGCGCCCCGCGGCCGGGCGGACGACTTTCCCGCGGCGATCGCGGCGGCCGGCGGTTGGCGGCTCGCCCTGGCGGCGCAGGGCGTGGACGACCTGGCCGCGGTGATGGAGACGGGCCTTGCCGCCCTGCTGGCGATCCACGGCCGGGGCGCCGATCCGACCGTGGCGGCCCAGGCGCTGTGGGAGGAATTCGCCGCCGCGCATGAGACGCTGCTGGGGCTGCTGCCCCCGCCGATCTGATCGGCTGCTTGCAAAGTTCACCCTCTGTTCCTAGGCTGCGGCGATGAGCCGGCCGCTTGCGATTCTCTCCCCCGTCCCCTTGGCCCCCGCCCCCCTGGCCCCCGCCGCCTCGCGCGACGGTCCCGACCCTGTCGAGCGGGCGGCGCGGGGCGTGGCGCGCGGGATCTGCCGGCTGTTCGCCCGCAACGGCATCTGGTGCATCGGCGAGATGCCGCTGCGCAACGGCCGCCGCGCCGACCTGATGGGGATCGACGCCCGGGGCCGCGTCGTCATCGTCGAGATCAAGGTCGCCCGCGCCGACCTGCTCGGCGACGCCAAGTGGCCCGACTACCTCGACCATTGCGACCGGTTCTACTGGGGCCTCTCCCCCGATCTCGACCGCGCCTGCCTGGAGACCGAGGCCTTCATGCCCCAGGCCTGCGGGGTGATCGTGGCCGACGGCTACGATGCCGAGATCGTCCGCCCCGCGCCCGAGCTGCCGCTGGCCGCCGCGCGCCGCAAGGCGGAGGTGGAGCGGCTTGCCCGCGCCTCGCTGCGCCGGCACCTGATCGGGCTCGATCCGGCCTGCGCCACCCTTGGAGACGACTGACCCATGCCCTCGCGCCGCGACCTGATCCGCATGACGCCCGAGGAAGTCCGCGCCTACCTCGGCGCCCAGCGGCGGATCATCGTCGTCACGATCGGGCCGGACGGCATGCCCCATCCGCTGCCGATGAACTACGGCCTCGACGCGGCAGGCCGGGTCATCATGTCCACCTTCCGCAAGAGCCAGAAGGTCAGGAACGTCGAGCGCGATCCGCGCGCCACCCTGCTGGTCGAAAGCGGCGAGGGCTATGCCGATCTCAAGGCCGTGATCCTCTTCGCCGAGGTCGAGATCATCGACGACCCGGAGGAGGTGCGCGCGCTCATGAACCTGATGAAGGCCAGCGACACGCTGGCCGGATCGATGGACGATGGCCGCAACGAACAGGTCCGCGCCTCGATCGCCAAGCGCGTGGTGCTGCGCTTCACGCCGTTCCGCACGATCTCGTGGGATCATGCCAAGCTGGGCGGCTATTATTGACCAGGCGGCGTCGCCGGCCCCCGCCCTTCCAGCGCCTTCAGCACCGCCCGCTTCCCCTCGTTGTCCAGCATCGGCCAGTCGGCGATTTCCTCCAGCGTGCGCCGGCAGCCCAGGCACAGACCGTCCCCGGGGTCGATCCGGCAGACGCCGGTACAGGGGGAGAGAACGGTGCGCATCGCGCAGGCCATTGTAATTTTCTTGCTTTTTGTTGCAACGCACACTAGGTGGGCCCGGCAGATCGGCGCGTGGAGGGCAAATCCCTCGCCGCAGTTCGGTGCAGCGTGAGGCCCGCGTTTCAGCGCAGGGCCGGCTCCGAACGAACGATCCGCCTTATCGCTGAAGCTTCCTTCTTCACGCAGGGTCGCATCGAAAACGAACCCTCGCCCGCGCCCGGATTCCGTCCGGCGCGCCCGCATATCCTGAGAGTATTCCATGTCCTATTTCACCGACCTTGGCCTGGCCGAGCCCATCCTTCGCGCGCTTGGCACCAAGGGCTATGCCGATCCCACCCCGATCCAGCGCCAGGCGATCCCCGCCCTGCTGGAAGGGCGCGACCTGCTGGGCATCGCGCAGACCGGCACGGGCAAGACGGCGGCCTTCTCGCTGCCCTCGCTCCACCGCCTCGCCGCCGATCCGCAGCCGCGCCGCAACGCCTCGTGCCGCATGCTGGTGCTGTCGCCCACGCGTGAGCTGGCCGCCCAGATCGCCGAGAACATGCGCGGCTACGCCAAGTACCTCAACCTTTCGATCCAGTGCGTGTTCGGCGGCATTCCCGTCGGCAAGCAGGCCCGCGCCCTGGTGCCGGGCTGCGACGTGCTGGTGGCGACGCCGGGCCGCCTGCTCGACCTGATCGACCAGCGCGCCGTGACCCTGCGCAACGTCGAGATCTTCGTGCTCGACGAAGCCGACCAGATGATGGACCTGGGCTTCATCGTGCCGCTGAAGCGCATCGCCGCCCTGCTGCCGAAGGAGCGCCAGAGCCTGTTCTTCTCGGCCACCATGCCCAAGGCGATCGCCGACCTCGGCAAGCAGTTCATCCAGAACCCGATCCGCGTCGAGGTGACGCCGCAGGCGACCACCGCCGAGCGCGTGGAGCAATACGCGACCTTCATCAACCAGTCGGAAAAGCAGGCCCTGCTCACCCTGCGGCTGCGCGCCGGCCTGGCCGACAAGGCGATCAACCGCGCCCTGGTCTTCACCCGCACCAAGCACGGCGCCGATCGCGTGGTGCGCCATCTCGGCACGGCGGGCGTTCCGGCGGCGGCGATCCACGGCAACAAGAGCCAGGCCCAGCGCACCGCCGCGCTGCGCGCCTTCCGCGACGGGTCGACCCCGATCCTGGTGGCGACCGACATCGCCGCGCGCGGGATCGACGTGACGGGCGTGAGCCACGTCTTCAACTTCGAGCTGCCCAACGTGGCGGAGCAGTACGTCCACCGGATCGGCCGCACCGCCCGCGCCGGGGCCGACGGCGCGGCGCTGAGCTTCGTCGCGCCGGACGAGAAGCCCTATCTGCGCGACATCGAGAAGCTGACCGGCATCAAGCTGACCCCGCAGCCGCTACCCGAGGATTTCCAGAAGGAAGCCGCGCGCCTGCCGCTGCCCGCGCGCAAGCCGGCCGAGGCCGAGCAGGACGCCCGCCGCGAGGAACGCGATGCGCGCGGCCGGGGCGGCCGTCCGGGCGGCGGCCAGCGCCGCGACGGACAGGGACGCAACAACAACATCAGCCGCGGCGGCCAGGGCCGTGACGGCCAGTCGCGCGATGCTCATGCCCGCAACGACCGCAACCGCGCGCCGCAGCGCGGCCCGGTGTTCAACCCGCTGCGCGAGGAAGAGCGCGAGGCCCGCGAATACCGCCCCGCCGCGCGTCCCGAGGGTGAGCACCGCGCCGCCCGTCCGCACGGTGGCGGCGAGCGTCGCCCGGCCCGGCCCGAGGGCGAACGCCGCTCGCACCCGCATGGCGACCGCCGCCCGGCCGGCAATGGTGAGCGCCGCCCCGCCGGCAACGGCGACCGTCGCCCGCCCCGCCAGGAAGGCGACGGCAAGCAGCGTCGTTTCGGCGGCGGACGTGGCGGCCAGGGCAACCAGGGGGGCCAAGGCGGCTATCGCGGCAAGGCGCCCCGCGCCAACTGACGCGGCTTAGCGCCCTCCCC
>CAZFPW010000263.1:0-3761 GCA_964520765.1 uncultured Novosphingobium sp. | reverse complement strand
TCGCTGATCGCCTGCCGCACCATCATCGGCAAGGGCGCGCCCAACAAGCAGGGCAGCCACAACGTCCACGGCGCCCCGCTCGGCGCGGACGAGATCGCCGCGACCCGCACCGCCCTCGGCTGGACCGCCGAGCCCTTCGTGGTGCCGGAAGACGTGCTGGCCGACTGGCGCTCGCTGGGCCTCACGGGGCGCGAGGCGCGCGACGCCTGGACCGCCCGCGCGGCGGCGAATCCGCGGGGCGCCGAACTGGCGCGCCGCATGGCCGGCGAGTTGCCCCAGGGCGATCCCTGCGGCGAGATGGTCGCCGGCTGGCTGACCGCGCCGCAGAAGGTCGCGACTCGCAAGGCGTCGGAAATGGCGCTCGAAGGCTTTACCGCGGCGATCCCGGAAATGGTCGGCGGTTCGGCCGACCTGACCGGCTCGAACAACACCAAGACCAAGGCCACCGGGCCGTTTTCGCCCGAGAACTACGGCGGCCGCTACGTCTATTGGGGCATCCGCGAGTTCGGCATGGCGGCAGCCATGAACGGCATGGCCCTGCACGGTGGCGTCATCCCCTATGGCGGGACTTTCCTCGTCTTTTCAGACTATTGCCGCAACGCGATCCGCCTCTCGGCGCTCCAGCGGGCGCGGGTGGTCTATGTCCTGACCCACGATTCCATCGGCCTCGGCGAAGACGGCCCGACCCACCAGCCGGTCGAGCACGTGACGAGCCTGCGGATGATCCCGAACCTCAACGTCTTCCGCCCCGCCGACCTGATCGAGACGGCCGAGTGCTGGGACCTGGCGCTCAAGGACCAGACCCGGCCCTCCGTCCTCGCGCTGACCCGCCAGAACCTGCCGCAGCTCCGCACCTCGGGCGGGATGCTAAGCGCCAAGGGGGCCTACCGCCTCAAGGGTGCCGAGGCCGCGCGCAAGGTCGTGCTGCTCGCCACCGGCTCCGAGGTGGAGCTGGCGGTGAACGTCGCCAAGGCCCTGGAATCGCAGGGAATCGGCGCCGACGTCGTCTCGATGCCGTCGTGGGAGCTGTTCGACGCCCAGGGCGCCGACTACCGCGCCGACCTCCTTCCCGCCGACGCCCTCAAGGTCTCGATCGAGGCCGGAGTGACGCTCGGCTGGCAGAAGTACGTGGGCGATGGCCTGACCATCGGCCTCGACCGCTTCGGCGCTTCCGCCCCGGCGGACGTGCTGTTCGACCATTTCGGTTTCACCGTGGAGAAGATCGTCCCGCAGATCGTGGACCGTCTCAACTAATCAGCAGGAGTTTTGAACATGGCGACCAAGGTTGCGATCAACGGTTTCGGACGCATCGGGCGCAACGTGGCCCGCGCCATCCTCGAGCGCACGGATCATGACCTCGAGCTGGTCTCGATCAACGACCTGGGCGATGCCAAGGCCAACGCCCGCCTGTTCCAGCGCGATTCCGTCCACGGCCCGTTCTCCGGCACGGTCGAGGTCGACGGCAACGACCTGATCATCAACGGCAAGCGCATCCACGTTACCGCCGAGCGCGATCCCGCCAAGCTGCCGCACAAGGCCAACGGCATCGACATAGCGCTGGAGTGCACCGGCTTCTTCACCAACCGCGCCGGCGGCCAGAAGCACCTCGACGCAGGCGCCAAGCGCGTGCTGATCTCGGCCCCGGCCAAGGAAGTCGACCTCACCGTCGTGTTCGGCGTGAACGAGGACAAGATCACCGCCGACGACCTGATCGTCTCCAACGCCTCGTGCACCACGAACTGCCTCGCGCCCGTCGCCAAGGTGCTGCACGACGCGATCGGCATCGAGCGCGGCCTGATGACCACCGTTCACGCCTACACCAACGACCAGAAGATCCTCGACCAGATCCACGACGATCCGCGCCGCGCCCGCGCCGCCGCGATGTCGATGATCCCGACCTCGACCGGCGCCGCCGTCGCGGTGGGCCTGGTCCTGCCCGAGCTGAAGGGCAAGCTCGACGGTTCGTCGATCCGCGTCCCGACCCCGAACGTCTCGGTCGTGGACCTGACCTTCACGCCGTCGCGCGACACCACCAAGGAAGAGGTCAACGCCGTGCTCAAGGCGGCCGCCGAAGGTCCGCTCAAGGGCGTGCTGGGCTACACCGAGGAGCCGCTGGTCTCGATCGACTTCAACCACGACGCCCACAGCTCGACCATCGATGCCCTCGAAACCGCGGTGATCGACGGCAAGCTCGTCCGCGTCCTGTCGTGGTACGACAACGAGTGGGGCTTCTCGAACCGCATGATCGACACGGCCGGCGTGATCGCCAAGTTCCTCTGAGCGGAGGGACTCGATGCCTGGGCCTCTCGCTGCGCTAAGCTGGCGGGACGCCCAGGCGCCGGATTTCGTTGATCCGGGCGGCGGTCATGGCGGAGCCGGGGCGTTCGGGCGATGATCCGATCGGTTGCGTCGGACGCCGCGCGACGAGTGTTGGGTAAGGACCGAAGAAATGAGCAATTTCCGCAAGCTGGACGATCTCGGTGACGTGAAGGGCAAGGTCGCCCTGGTCCGCGTCGATCTCAACCTGCCGATGCAGGACGGCTCGGTCACCGACGATACCCGCGTCCGCGCCTCGGCCCCGACGATCCTCGAACTGGCCGATGCCGGGGCCAAGGTCCTGCTGCTGGCCCACTTCGGCCGCCCCAAGGGCGCGCGCGATCCCAACCAGTCGCTGAGCCGGGTGATCGACTGCGTCCAGCACGTGCTGGGCCGCGAGGTGATGTATTGCTCCGAGATCGCGGGCGACATCGTCAAGCAGACCATCGGCATCCTTCAGCCCGGCTCGATCGCCATCCTGGAGAACACCCGCTTCTGGCCCGGCGAGGAAAAGAACGATCCCGAGCTGGTCAAGGCGATCGCCGCCAATGCCGACTTCTACGTCAACGACGCCTTCTCCGCCGCCCATCGCGCCCATGCGACGACGGAGGGCCTGGCCCACGTGCTGCCCGCCTATGCCGGCCGCTCGATGGAGGCCGAGCTGACGGCCCTGCAATCCGCCCTCGGCAATCCGGTGAAGCCGGTCGCCGCCGTGGTCGGCGGGGCCAAGGTCTCGTCCAAGCTCGACGTGCTCAAGCATCTAGTCGGCCAGGTCGATCACCTCATGATCGGCGGCGGCATGGCCAATACCTTCCTCGCCGCGCGGGGGGTGAACGTGGGCAAGTCGCTGTGCGAGCACGACCTTGCCGGCACCGCCGAGGAGATCATGGGTTCCGCCGACAAGGCCGGCTGCACGATCCACCTGCCCTATGAGGTGGTCGTGTCGAAGGAATTCGCCGCCAACCCGCCGTCCTTGCGCACCTGCAACGTCCACGAGGTCGCCGCCGACGAGATGATCCTCGATGTCGGCCCCTCGGCGGTCGAGGCGCTGGGCGATGTCCTCAAGACCTGCCACACCCTGGTCTGGAACGGGCCGCTGGGCGCGTTCGAGACCGAGCCCTTCGACGCCGCCACCGTCGCCCTGGCGCGGACTGCCGCGGCGCTGACCCGCGAAGGCTCGCTGACCTCCGTCGCCGGAGGCGGGGACACGGTCGCCGCGCTCAACCATGCGGGCGTGGCGCGGGACTTCAGCTATATCTCGACGGCAGGAGGCGCCTTCCTCGAATGGATGGAAGGGCGAGAGCTTCCCGGGGTGAAAGCCCTGGAAATTTAGGGGAAAGCAGGCTCGGTAGCGCTAACGCGGCCGGGCCTTTTTCTTGACCCGCCAAACCCGCATACTGCGCAATCAGGAGAAACACCGCCATGAACACCGCCGAAATGACCGC
>CAZFPW010000262.1:0-3775 GCA_964520765.1 uncultured Novosphingobium sp. | reverse complement strand
CAGCGTGCCGACAACGAGCATCGCAAGGCCCGTCGAGGTCGTGAACAGCATCGCCGCGATATGGTCGAGCCCGGGAAAGGGCCGCACGCCGAAGAACAGCGCATAGACGATGACGGCCGCGCGCATCCACAGCAGCATCAGCCCGCATAGCAGCACGCCGATGAAGAGCATCTGGCCCCCGGACGCCGCGCGCGGCAAGAGCATGCGCCCCAGCGTCAGGTGCTCACCCGATTCCAGCGCACGGCTTTTGACATAGAGGCCGATGGCGAGCGTAGGCGCGAGGACGAGGAAACCTGCCAGCGCGGGAAACAGGACATAGTCCCATTCGAGAAAGACCATTCCCATAAGAACCGCGAGCGACAGCAGGAATACGAAGGCGCCATAGGCCAGGCTCGGCAACGGGTCCGTCGTAAGATCCCGCCAGCCGTCGCGCAGCCAGCCGAACGCACTGGCAAGGGGAAGTTCCCGGGCATAGGGCCGATCAACCGGGAGCGGAGCTACAACCGGAGGGATCATCACCATTGTCGTCTCCTCGGTGATATCAGCATGACGAGCGGGCCGCGCGGAAGGCGGTCGGTGAAGTGGTGTCGGCGCGCTCCTTGAGATGGTCGACGCAGGAGGGCTGCGAGCGCACCGCGACATAGACAAGGTGCGCGTTGGCTAGCAGCACGATGAGCAGCGCACCGAACGCGAGGCCGATGAAGAAGCGCCGCGAGCGCACGGTCTTCATCGCGGCTGGCTCTTGTCGAGCAGATAGACCGTCAGCAGCTTTATCTGGGTCGGGCTCAGGCGGCCTTCCCAGGCGGGCATCTCGCCATGCCTGCCGTCATTGATGGTCGTATAGATCGCATCGATATCGCCGCCGTAGATCCAGGTTGCGTCGGTCAGGTTCGGAGCGCCGAGCGCCTGGTTGCCGCGGGCGTCCGGGCCGTGGCAGATCGCGCAGTTCTGTGCAAATGAGGTGCGGCCTGCGGCGATCGAGGCCGCCTTGCCCCTGGCCCAGCCGGGGTCCGACAGGGATTTCACGTAGTCGGTGAGGACGAGCATAGCGTCGTTGTCGAGGATGCCGTCCCGGCCGAAGGCCATCATCTGGCTGACGCGGGTGCCGGGGTGGCTGGGGCTGTTCACGCCGACGCGAATGGTTTGCGCGATCGCTTCGGGATCGCCGCCCCACAGCCAGTCGCCGTCGAGCAGGTTCGGATAGCCCCTGACGCCCGTCGCGCCGGTGCCGTGGCAGGCCGCGCAATTGTCTCCGAAGAGCCGCCGGCCGTCTTCGCGCACCAGCCGCATCAGCGCCTCGTCGGCGCGGATCGCGCCGTAGTCGGCGGCGGCGATGCGCTGCATCGCGGCCGAGCGGGCGCGCTCCGCCTCCCCGACCTTGCGGCTTACGATCTCCTTGTCGTCATGGCCGAGCAGCCCGCGCGTATAGGCCCTGCCCGTCGGCCAGGCCGGCATCAAGATCCAGTAGCCGACCGCGAACAGCGCGGTCGCGATCAGGAAGAACCAGACCAGGCGCGGCACCGGCGTGTTCAGTTCCTTGATGCCGTTCCATTCATGGCCGGTCGTCATGTGACCGCTATGCCGATCGCGTTCGCCTACTGCCACGGCTTGTCCTCATCCTCGATGATGTCGCGGGCGGCCTTGTCGAACTTGTCCCGGTTGGCCGGCCAGCAGGCGTAGATCAGCGCGACGGCGGCCAGGATCAGCAGGTAGAACAGCCCGTAGGACTTGGCGAAGCCGACCAGGACGTGATGGTCCAAGCCCATCGCTACTCCCCCGCCGGGCGCGGCGCCTGCGCCGCATCGCTGAGCTTGCCGAGGATCTGGAGATAGGCGACGAGCGCGTCCATCTCCGAGACGTAGCGCCGGTTCTGCCCGAAGCTGCGGATCTGGGTCGCCTTGCCATAGCGTTCGACGAGCCCGGCCGTGTCCCCGTCCGGCGAGGCCTGCGCGACGGCGTCGGACGCGGCATTGGCGACCATGGCGTCGGTATAGGGCACGCCGACCTTGCGCATGGCCGCAAGGTGCTCTCCCAGATATTCCGCCTGGAGCGGGGTTCGGCCGAGCCACGCATAGGCGGGCATGATCGACTGCGGCACGACGTCGCGCGGGTTGTTGAGATGCGCGACATGCCACTGATCCGAATACTTGCCGCCGACGCGCGCCAGGTCCGGTCCGGTGCGCTTCGAGCCCCACAGCATCGGGTGATCGTATTTCGATTCGACCGCCAGCGAATAGGGACCGTAGCGTTCCACCTCGTCCTGCAGCGTGCGGATCATCTGCGAGTGGCAGGCATAGCACCCCTCGCGGATGTAGATGTTCCGCCCGGCGAGTTCGAGCGGGGTGTAGACCCGCATGTTCGGGTCCGTCTCGACCGTCTCGTCGATCGTGAAGAGCGGGGCGATCTCGATCAGGCCCCCGATGCTCGCCACCCCGATGATGGCGAGCGCCAAGGCGATCGACTTGCGTTCCAGCTTGTAATGGGTGCCGAACATCCCGCCTACTCCGCCGGTTGCGCCGCGGCGGGGACGGGCAGGTCGTCCGGCGATGCGGAAGCGGAAGCCGCCGCCGGACGGCGGATCGTCATCCAGATATTGTAGCAGCCGACGATCGCCCCGATCAGGAACAGCAGCCCGCCGATGGCCCGCGCCACATAATAGGGATGCATCGCCTCCATCGATTCGATGAAGGAATAGGCGAGCGTCCCGCTGTCATTGTAGGTGCGCCACATCAGGCCCTGGATGATGCCCGAGTTCCACATCGCGAAGACGTAGATCAGCGTCCCCGCCATCGCGAGCCAGAAGTGGGCCTCGACCAGCGCCGGCGAATGCATCCCCTCGCGCTTCCACAGCCAGGGCACCACCGCATAGATCGATCCGAAAGTGATGAGCGCGACCCAGCCCATGGCCCCCGCATGGACGTGGCCGATCGTCCAGTCCGTATAGTGCGACAGTGCATTGACCGAGCGGATTGCCATGAACGAGCCTTCGAAGGTGGAGAGCCCGTAGAAGACGGCGGCCATCATCATGAAGCGCAGCGTCGCGTCGTCGCGCACCTTGTGCCAGGCGCCGTTGAGCGTGAGCAGGGCGTTGGCGGCCGCGATCCATGAAGGGACGAGCAGCATCACCGAAAAGGTCATGCCCAGCGTCTGAACCCATTGCGGCAGGGCGGTGTAATGCAAGTGATGCGATCCCGCCCACATGTAGAAGAAGGTGATGCCCCAGAACCCGATGATCGACATGCGATAGGAATAGATCGGCCGCCCGGCCCGCTTGGGCAGGTAGTAATAGAGCATGCCCAGGAAGCCCGCGGTGAGGAAGAACGCCACCGCATTGTGGCCGTACCACCACTGCGTCATCGCATCCTGCACGCCGGAGAACGCGGAATAGCTCTTCGCGCCGGCCAGCGAGACGGGCACGGCCAGGTTGTTGACGACATGCAGGATCGCCACGACCAGGATGAAGGCGAGGTAGTACCAGTTGGCAACGTAGATATGCGGTTCCTTGCGCCGCGCCAGCGTGCGCAGGTAGAGCACCAGATAGGTGACCCAGACGATCACCAGCCAGATATCGGCATACCATTCCGGCTCGGCATATTCCTTCGATTGGGTGATCCCCACGAAATAGCCGCTGACGGCCAGCAGACAGAACAGGTTGTAGCCCAGCAGGACGAACCAGGGGCTGAACTGGTCGGGCAAGCGCGCGCGCGAGGTGCGCTGCATGACGTGGAAGGAGGTGGCGATCAGCGCGTTGCCGCCGAAGCCGAAGATCACGCCG
>CAZFPW010000261.1:0-3790 GCA_964520765.1 uncultured Novosphingobium sp. | reverse complement strand
CTTACGCCGCCATGATCTCGGTGATGGACCGGTTGGTTTCCATCGACTTGGTGCCCCAGCGGTCGACCGCGACGCCCATCGCCTGCTGGACGGTGAGGCCGATGCGGCTGATCGGGGAGCCCTTGCCGTCGATGCAGAGGCCAGAGCGGACCCGGCCTCCGGCGCTGCCGGCGAGCATCACGGGCAGGTTGTCGATGGTGTGGAACTTGGCGAACTCGGTTTCCGAGTGGGCCATGACCAGGCTGTTGTCGAGCAGGGTGCGGTCGCCCTCCTTCACCGCGTCGAGCGCCTTGGCGAAATAGACCCAGCCTTCCATGATCTTGGTCAGGAAGAAGGTCGCGCTGGGCTGGTAGCCGAGCGTGGTGTCCAGCACCTCCTCGTGGGTCAGCTGGTGGTGGGTGATGGTGCTGCCCGGCTTGGTCAGCGAGGACGCGCCGTTGTTGAACATCATGTTGAACACGCGGGTCTGATCGCAGGCGAGCGCCATGACGAGCAGGTCGGTCATCAGCTCGTGGTTCTTCATCACCGTGTCGATCTCGGCATTGACCGGGCGGTCGGCCACCGCCTTCGGCACGACGCAGGCCTGGAGCGGCTCGGGCTTGGTCAGCTCGACGTCGAGCTGGTTCTCGAGCTGGCGGATCGAGGTGAAGTACTGGTCGAGCTTCCGCTTGTCGGCCGCGCCGACGCTCTTCTCCAGGGCCTGGCGCTGCTCGGTGACGGCGGACAGCACCGAGCGGCGGGCCATGACCTGCGGGTCGGGCGTGAAGGTCGCGCTGTTGGGGTCTTTGAACCCGGTGCCGAACAGGCGGGCGTAGAGCTGGCTGGGCGAGACCTCCGACGGGTTGAGGTTGCCGCCGCCGCGGCCCGACAGCGAATTGCGCGGATCGCCCGAGGACGAGACCTCCAGGCTGGCGAAACGTGAGCGCTTGCTGATGAGGTCGCTGATCGTCACGTCCAGCGATTCGCCGGGCAGGCCGCCCTGGGCCAGGATCGCCCGGCCGGTGCGCACCGCCGGGCCGCCGGTGCCGTGCGGCAGGTTCGGCGCGCCGTCCAGCGGCACGTTGAACTGCTTGAAGACGCTGATCTTCTTTTGCAGGTCCTTGATCGGGGCCAGCTCCGGCGGCAGGTCGTAGTTGGCGCCGGTGTTGGTCGGGAAGAAGCGGTTGGGATTGACGCCCAGGCCCCAGAACCAGGTGCCGAAGCGGATCGGCACGGGCGCGCCGGTGGCGGCCATGGCCGTGCCGCTGGTGTCCAGGAACACGTCGAGCAGCGGCACGGCGACGGCGATCGCGCTGCCGTTCATGATGCCCTTGAGGGCGGTGCGGCGGGAAAGATCAAAGGCCATGTTACGGTCTCCCCTGGCGGCTGGTGGCCATGGTTACTTGCTGGGTGGCGGGTCCGAGCGGCTTGGTGTTCACCTGGTAGGCGGCCGGCGCGGTGGCGACGGTCAGGAACAGCGCGCGGATGTTGTACTTGCTCGCGGCGAAGCCGGTATCGAGCTGCTCGACCAGTGCGTCCTCGACGTGATTGGTGCCGGTCGCGTACTCGAAGGCGCGGGTGGCGACGCACTGGGTGGTCTGCGGGTCTTCCGAGATCACCTTGCCGAGGCCGGCGGCGTTGAGGAACTTCACGTTGTTGAGCGTGCCGCTGGTGTCGATCTCCGCCCCGTTCTCGAACCGGCGGAAGGCGCCGATGCCGTCGAACCGTTCCAGGCTGAGGCCGATGGGGTCGGTGATCTTGTGGCACCCGGCGCAGACCGGGTCCAGGTTGTGCTCGCCCAGGCGGATGCGGGCGGTCGGCATCTCCTTGTTGGTCACGTCCTGGACCGCGGTGAAGTTGACGTTGCCCGGCGGGTTGGGGACCGGCTGGCACATCAGCAGCTCGCGGATCGCGCGGCCCCGCAGGGTGGGGGAGGAGCGGCCCGAGTGGGAATAGAGCGCGAGGAACCCGGCCTGGCCGAGCAGCCCGGCGCGGTCGTCGCCGGCCGAAAACTCGTAGGGCTCCCAGCCGTAGGACCGGCCGACCGGCACCTGATAGACCGGGCCGAGGGCGCGGGTCATGAAGGTGCGGTTGGTGGTGAACAGCGCGCGATAGTCGCCATCGCGGGTGACGAGATGATCGACGATGGTCCGCAGCATCTGCTCGGGCAGGGTGTTGAAGACCTCGGTGTTGAAATAGGGGTAGACGATCGGGTCCTTGGACAGCTCCCCGAACTTCTCGAACAGGAGCATGTCGGCGAAGAACGCGCGCACGCCCTGCTCGAAGCGTTCGGACTTCACCATCTGGGCGGCGATCGTCTGGAGCTGGCGCTCGTCGGTCAGCCTGCCTTGCGCGGCGGCGGTCAGCAGGGTCTCGTTCGGGCTGGAATCCCACAGCAGCATCGCCAGCCGCGTAGCGCGCGAATAGTTGTCGAGGCGCAGCTCGCCGGGGCGGGCCGGATCGGCCTCGCCCGTCTCGATCACGTAGAGGAACTGGGGCGAGGTCAGCATCGCGGCGAGGCTCAGCTCCAGGCCCTTGTGGAACGAGCCGGCGTTGGCAACCGTATCGCTGGCCAGACGGACGTAGAACGCCTGCTCCTCGGTGGTCAGCGGGCGGCGGAACAGGTAGCGGCCGAGCGGGGTCAGCACGGCGCTGGCGCAGGCGGGATCGGCCGCCTTGGGATCGGCGGGCGCGCAGCGGGCGAACTGGCCGCGATGCCCTTCGCCGAAGACCTGGCCGGCGATGTTGCGGGCCATGGCGTCGTATTGCTCCAGGCCGGCGGGCGAGACGCTGGAATCGCGCGCGCCGGCGGCGATCAGGCCGTGCTCGGGCCGCACGATCGGCTCGAACCGGCCGGAGACCACGATGTCGGGGCCGAACACGTCGGCGATGGTGTTGCGGTACTGGCTCTCGGTCAGGCGGCGCATGCCGACGATGTTGGCGAGCGGCGCGGCCAGCGTCGGCGCGGGCGGGGCCGTGACGGCGGCGGCATCGGCCTTGGCCGCCCCGCCCGAGGCATAGGCGAGGGCCGCCAGGGGCAGCGCCGCGAGGCTGAAGGCCAGAAGCTTCATCCGGGATGTCTTCATCTTGAGGTTCATCGATCTCATCTCGAAGCGGTGCGGGTGGCGGGAAGGTCGGTGACGAAGGCGGGGATCGCGTTGATCTGCTGGGCGCTGGAGATGCCCTCGCACTTGCCGGTCTTGGGGTTCTTCATGCCGTCCGCCAGCGCCTGGAGCGTCTTCATCTCGGAGGCGCAGTCGTGCCCGGCGACGAGCGCGGTGCCCGCGCCGCCCAGCATCCCGCTGATGATGACGTCCGCGATCGGGCGATAGCCGCCGAGCATGCCCTTGAGCGAGCCGTCGGGCTGGAAGGCCAGCCGCAGCCGGCCGCGGCGATAGTCGAACTTGGAGCGCGGCCCGCGCAGGTCGCGCTGCGCGCTCTGGCCCCAGGTGGCGACCAGCTTGATGTCCTGCGGCTCGGTGGTCAGCACCCCGTCGACGATCCGCCCGCGCAGCACGTTGCGCTCACGCGGGGCCTTGTCGCTGACGGTGAAGCTCGCGCCGCGCAGCCACTTGCCCGAGGTGTCGAGCACCGGACGGTCGGGGGTGTTGGCATAGATCACCTCCACCTCGGGATCGTTCTGGAGGCTGTCGACGCCGCGCAGCAGGATCACCTGGGTCCATTCGCCGGAAACGTGGAACTGCTTCATGCCCGTCTCCTGGTCGTTGGAGACGCCGTCGACCCCCCGCCATTCGAGGGTGCAGCCCATCGCGCGGTATTCCTGGTTGTCGATGCCCTTCTCGCCGGTCGG
>CAZFPW010000260.1:0-3840 GCA_964520765.1 uncultured Novosphingobium sp. | reverse complement strand
CCGCGCCGAGCGCGAAGCCGACGGAGAAAAAGCGGAACAGGCCGGACTTCAGGAAACTCATCATCAATTCCATGGGCGATTCGTCGCGAATGCCTAGGTGGGTAAAACCCTCTTGCCGCCAAGTGAACGAAGGCAATTTCCGCCGTTATGCACGGCGAATAGAGCGTGCCCTGCGGCGAATGGTTAGTGGCGGAAGTGGCGCATGCCCGTGAAGACCATGGCAAGGCCGGCCGCGTCGGCGGCGGCGATGACCTCTTCGTCGCGGATCGAGCCGCCCGGCTGGATCACCGCCGTCGCGCCCGCCTCGGCCGCGGCCAGCAGGCCGTCGGCGAAGGGGAAGAAGGCGTCGGAGGCGACCGCGCTGCCCACCGCGCGGCTTTCGCTCCAGCCGTGGGTCTCGGCCGCTTCCTGGGCCTTGGCGGCGGCGATGCGCGAGCTATCGCGGCGGTTCATCTGACCCGCGCCGATCCCGGCGGTCGCGCCGTCCCTGGCATAGACGATGGCGTTGGACTTCACATGCTTGGCCACGGTCCAGGCGAAGAGGCAGTCCGCCAGCTCCTGCTCGGTCGGTTGGCGCTTGGTCACGACCTTGAGGTCGGCGGGGTCGATGTGCCCGTCGTCGCGGTCCTGGACCAGGACGCCGCCGGCGATGATCGTGGTCATCTGCCCCTTGCGGCGCGGATCGGGCAGGGCATCGACCAGCAGCAGGCGCAGGTTCTTCTTCTTCGTGAAGGCGGCGATGGCGGCTTCGTCGGCGCCCGGCGCGATCACGACCTCGGTGAAGATCTGGCAGATCGCCTCCGCGGTCGGCCCGTCGAGCGGGACGTTCGTGGCGACGATCCCGCCGAAGGCCGAGACCGAATCGCAGGCCAGCGCCTCTTCCCAGGCTTCCAGCAGGCTGGGGCGAGAGGCGACGCCGCAGGGGTTGGCGTGCTTGACGATCACCACGGTCGGCTGCCCGCCCGCGAACTCCGCGACCAGCTCCAGCGCGGCGTTGGCGTCGTTGTAGTTGTTGTAGGACAGCTCCTTGCCCTGGACCTGGCGGGCCTGGGCGATCCCCGCCGCGGCCATGCCGGTGGCATAGAGCGCGGCCTCCTGGTGCGGGTTCTCGCCATAGCGGAGCGTGGTGACGAGGCTGGAGGTCATGGTCCGCTGGGCCGGGAACTTCTCCGGCTGGTCCACGGTCTGGAACCAGCGCGAGATGGTCGCGTCATAGGCCGCCGTCGCGGCGAAGGCCTTGGCCGCCATGGCCTTGCGGAAGTCGAGGCTGGTGCCGCCGGTCGCGCCGATCTGGGCGAGCAGCTCGGGATAATCGGCCGGATCGGTCAGGATCGTGACGAACTGGTGGTTCTTCGCCGCCGAGCGGACCATCGAGGGGCCGCCGATGTCGATGTTCTCGATCATATCGTCGCGGTCCGCCCCGCGCGCCCAGGTCGCAGCGAAGGGATAGAGGTTGACCACCACGAGGTCGATCGCGCCGATCGCGTGTTCCGCCATCGCGGCGGCATGCTCGGCATTGTCGCGCACGGCGAGGAGACCGCCGTGGACCATCGGGTGCAGCGTCTTGACCCGGCCGTCCATCATCTCGGGAAAGCCGGTGAGATCGGACACGTCGCGCACCGTCAGGCCCGCCTCGCGCAGCGCCTTGGCCGTGCCGCCGGTCGAGACCAGCTCGACGCCGCGCTGGCTGAGGGCCTGGCCCAGTTCGGCAAGGCCGGTCTTGTCGGACACGGAAAGCAGGGCGCGGCGGATGGTCACGTCAGTCATGAAAGGCTCGCTAGGTGGATGCGTGAGGAGTCGCGCTTCCCATACGGATTTTGGCGGGAAGCGCCAGCGCGACGGGCGGGTTCAGCCCATCTTCTTGAGCAGCCAGGCGAAGTTTCCGCCCCCGCGCGAGACCAGGCCCTGGAGCACGATCTGCTGGACCGCCTGGGGCCGTCCGGCGCCGTCGGTCCAGATCGATTCCTCGACCCGGATCTCCGCCCCGCCGGAGCGGAACTGCCAATAGGAGCCGTCGGGCAGGACCAGGCCGACGCCCTGGCGATCCTCCGACAGCCCGACATCGATGCCTGGGCCGAGGTGGAAGCGCACCGCGAAGGACACCTTGCCGCGCTTGCCCTTGCGGCCCGTGGGCACCAGCAGATCCTCGCCGCGCAGCTCGGTCCCGTCGTCACGCAGGATCAGGATACGGCGGTGGATCAGGCCATAGCGCTGGGCATAGCCGTCATGGCTCGCCTCCAGCCGGGTGGCCCGCGAATCCTTCTGCCCGCCCTGCTCGGCCTCGAAGGTCCGGCGGTCGACCTCAACCTCGGCCACGCCCGAGCCGAGCTTGCCGTTGATGAGGACGGCGGTGGAGTTCGCATCGTCCAGCGCCAGGGTCGAATGGGCGGCGGTCGCCCGCAGGCCCTGCTCCAGCCGCACCGGGGTCAGCCCCCCGGCCGCCGCCGCGCCGCCGCAGTTGACCACCAGGCGATGCCCGGCGTGCGACAGCTCGAAGGCCAGGGTCGAGGCGCAGCCGTAGCGGGCGTGCCGGGCGAGCGGCGGGGGCGCCGCGTCGAACTGCAGCACGCTCTTCTGCGCGGCCACGCGCTGATAGCCCCATTGGTTGACGTCGCGCAGCGGCCGGGTGCGGACGCCGCTGGCGGCCACCAGCCCGGCGACCTCGTCCGCGGCCACCGCCCAGCCGCCCTGCCAGGACCCCAGCGAGCCGTCGCCATGGGTCAGCGCCAGCAGCGGCGGGACGAGCATGGTCAGGATCGTCTCCAGCCCGGCGGGCGGATCGCGCCGCGTGGCGCGGTAGCAGGCGCGCAGCTTGGTCAGCAGCGCGATCGCCTCCATCTGCGCGAGCGGGCTGCGCGAAAGCACGCCGCCGTCATCGCCGACCAGCTCGCCCAGGGCCTGGATCAGCCCGGCCTCTCCGAACAGGCGGCGGGCGCGGCCTTCGGGCAGCAGGAGCCCGGCCGCGACGATGCCGCACCAGCCGGCGACCTCGGCCAGCCGGTCCTCGGCGCGGCCGACATTGCGATCCAGCCAGCGGGCCGTGTCGTTGATCGCGCCCAGCACCTTGGCCCGCTGCGCCTTGTCGGGCGAGGAGAGGATCAGCGGGGCGTGGACCAGCCAGTTCAGCTCGCGGTGGCCGGCATAGCCGACGCTCCACGCCGCGCCCTTGCCGGGGCGCGAGGGAACCTTCGGATTGGCGTCGAGCCAGCAGCCCAGGATGCGCTCGGCCACGCCGGTGATCTGCTCACGCGGGGCGGCGGCTTCGAGGTCGGCGAGCCAGGAGAAGCTATGGGCCACCCGCTCGACCGGCGGGGTCAGCCGCGACGCGCCGCCGAAATCGGCCTGGGCGATCGGCACCTTGAGGCCGTGGATCAGGAAATGCCCGGCGCGCAGCGCGGTCCCGGCGACCGCGTCGCCCGGCAGCGGGTTCTGCACCGTGGCGAGCAGGCGCGGCCGGGCCGCCTTGCGGAAGGGCGAGATGCCGCCGCGCATGCCCATGCGGTAGGCCAGGCGGATCAGCCGTTCGCCGGCCCCGACCGAAGGCGGCGCGAAGTCCGCGATGGCCAAGGCGCGGCTGGGATCGAGCGATTCCTCACCGCGCGGGACGCCGTTCGCTTCGCCCCGACCGCTCAGCACGCCGGCCTCGGGGCCGCCCGGAAGCGGCAGGGCCGTCTCCGCGCCGGGCTGCTGCGCAAGCTGCTGTCGGTTCCCGGCGAGCGCATCGACCATCTGCTACCCCGCGGCCTTGAGCGCCGCGATGTTGGCGGCGTAGTGGTCCGGCCCGCCCTTGAAGCTGGCCGTGCCGGCGACGAGCACGTCAGCCCCGGCATCGGTGCAGGA
>CAZFPW010000259.1:2709-3911 GCA_964520765.1 uncultured Novosphingobium sp. | reverse complement strand
TCGCGGATATAGCCGTCGGCGGCGAGCGCCAGGTACATCGACCAGACGAAGACCGCGCCGTGGCTTTCCTCCCAGCGCTGGTAGAAGCCCATCTCGCTCCACAGCCCGCGCCCGACGAACATCAGGCGCACGCGCTCGTTAGGCACGGCGGAAAGGCCGGCGTCGACGCGGGCCTTCACCTCCTCGTAGAACGCCTTGGCCGCGTCGCGCGCCCAGACGGTGCCGCGATGCCATTGCGGCACCATCGTCGCGGGCATCGAATCGACGATGCCGATGGGCGCGGGGACGGTGCGGGCGATCAGGTCGCGGGTCTTGCGGTAATAGTCCTCCTGCTCGTTCACCAGGTCCATGACCTCGGCGAAGCGCTCGGGCGAGAAGGCGCGGCCGGTCTTGGCTTCGAGCCGGGCGATGACCTCGCGCAGCTCGGCCACCATCAGGTCGATCCGCTCGGCCTCCAGCGCGGTGTCCCAGTGGAGCGGCACGCGGTCCCACCAGTCCTGGAACAGGTCGGGCCGGGGGTCATAGCTGCGCTCGTAGACGTAGCAGTCCGCCCCCGTCTCGGCGGCCCAGTGCGCGAAGAGCTTGAGCGTGGCGTCGGACGAGGCGACGGCGTGGAGGAAGTCGGGCCGGGGCAGGCCGCCCCAGGGCGCATCGTCGGGATCGTCGTCGAAGGCGGCGGCCAGGCCTTGCGCGCTATAGGCCTCGACGTCCGCCGGATAGTCGTGCGCCCGCAGCAGGGCCTGGTAGCGCCGCGATTGCTGCTTGGCCGCGACGATCGAGGCCCACCATTGGTTGACCACGAAGGGAATGCCCAGGGCGCGGAGGATTTCCTGCGGGGCATTGGCGTTGACCACGGCGAAGGGCGCGCCTTCCGCGACTTGGCGGCGCACGTCCGCGAACCACTCGCGCTGATAGGCGTTGAAGCTGGCGACCGAGGTGAGCGACTTGCGGCTGCGGGTTTCCTGCGCGGGCTTGGGCCTCGCGGTGGCGGCGGGCTTGGGCGCGGGCTTTGCCGCTGTGGGGGCTTCCGGGCGGCCCGAGAGGAAGGCCGAAACCCGTTCGGCAAAGCGCTCGTCCGGCTCGGCCGCGCAGCGCAGCGCGGCGAAGGGCAGGGCGGGGAGCGCGCGCTTGATCGCGGCCACGTCCCACGGCGCGGCCTCGTCCCCGCCGATGGTGAGGTGCAGCACGCAGTCGGGCCGCAA
>CAZFPW010000259.1:0-2609 GCA_964520765.1 uncultured Novosphingobium sp. | reverse complement strand
TCCTGGAAGCGGCCCGGCATCAGATCGCGCCCGCCGCGCGCAGCTCGGCCAGGCGCTCGTCCGAATAGCCGAGCAGGCCCTTGTAGATGCCCTCGTTGTGCTCGCCGATGTGCACCGGCAGCGCCTCGTCGAAGCCGGTCTCCGCGCCGGAGAACTGGATCGGCACGCCCGCCGTGCGCAGGTCGATGCTGGAGCCGTAGCTGGGGTGCTCGACCGCCATGGTCTCGTGCCGGGCGACCACGCGCGGGTCGACCAGGGCGTCCTCCGGATGCTTGACCTCGGCCACGGGCACGCCCTGCGCGTCGAGCAGGCGGATCACCTCGGCCATCGGCAGGGCGCGGGACCAGTCGTTGATCGTCGCCTCCAGCACTTCGGCGTTGGCGACGCGGGCGTCGCGGTTGGCGAAGCGCGGGTCGTCGCCCAGGTCGGTGCGGCCCATCGCCGCGAACAGCCCGCGCGCCAGCGGCTCGTGCACCGCGACGATTGCGACGTAGCCGTCGGCGCATTCGAACACGCCGAAGGGGGACAGGCGCTGGACGGTCAGGCCGGTGCGCGCGGGCATGCCGGCGGCGGCCATGGCCGACCAGTTCTCGATGGCGACGAACGAGGTCAGCGCGCCGAGCATCGAGACGTCGACATGCTGCCCCTCGCCGGTGCGGTGGCGCTGCTCGATCGCGGCGAGGATGCCGATGATGGTGAAGACCGGGGCGAGCATGTCCGCGATGGGGATGCCGATGCGGACCGGCGGGTGGCCCGGCTCCCCGCTGGTGAACATCGCGCCGGACAGGGCCTGGATGATGACGTCCATCGCCTTGCCCCCGCCCAGGTCGTTCGCGCCGAAGCCGGAGAGGGAGGCGAAGACGATGCGCGGGTTGGCCGCGCGGCAGACGGCATAGCCGATGCCGAGGCGGTCGGCCGTGCCGGCGGTGAAGTTCTCCACCACCACGTCCGCCTGGCGCACCAGGTCGAGGAACACCTCGCGCCCCTCTGCCTGCTTGAGGTCGAGCGAAACGCCGTACTTGCCGCGCGCGCGGGTGAGGTGGGAGAGCGAGATGTCGTCGTCGTGGCGGCGCTCCACCAGCACGCCGTCGCGGCCGAGGTAGGGGCTGTTCTCGCGGGCGAGGTCGCCGCCCTTCGGTTCCTCCACCTTGATCACCTTGGCGCCGAGGCCGGCGAGCAGCAGGGTGGCGTAGGGGCCCGCCAGGGCGCGGGTCAGGTCGATGACCGTGAGGCCTTCGAGGGGCCGGTTCATGGGGTTACTCCGGAACAGTGGGCGCCCCGCGCGACCAGGCGCTGGGCTTCGTGGTAGACGGGAACGCCGTCGAGCCGGAACTTGGCGAGGGCCTGGGCCTGGCTGAGGGCGAACGTGTTGTAGAGCGCGTCGAAGCGCTGCTGCTCGGCGGGGGCGATGGCGATCATCTCGACCCCGTGGCCGGCGGCATATTCCACCCCGGCGTGCTCGGCGGCGAGGATCTCGCGGTTGAGCGCGGCCTCCCAGACGGGCTTGGAGGCGAGGATCAGCCGTTGCAGGTCGGGCGGCAGGCGGCGATAGGCGCGGTCCGACAGCGCCCGCGCCGGATAGGCCCCGCGGCTGAAGCGGACGCTGGTGAAATGGTGGGCGACCTCCGCGAAGTGCAGGCTCTTGATCGTGTCGGCGGGCGCGACCACGCCGTCGATCACGCCCTTGGCAAGGGCGGAATAGACCTCTCCCATCGGCATGTTGACGGGATCGGCGCCGAGATCGCGCAGGATGTCGATCGCATCGCTCTGGGCGCGCAGGCGCAGGCCCTTGAGATCGGCCAGGGTGCGGACCGGCTTGCTCCGGGTCAGGACGCCGGGGAAGTTGCCGCCCTGCACGGCCAGGACGTGGAGGCCCTGCAACTCGTCCCCGAAGCTGGGGAAGCGGGCCGCCAGGCAATCGTAGATCGCGACCTGATCGGGGATCGACGCGACCCCGCCGTAGAAGCCCGACTGCGCCCGCAGCATGTGCGCGCCGCCCCGCGCGTAGATCGGGGTGATGAGCCCGATGTCGGCCAGGCCGTGGCGGACCTCGACCATCGACATGTCGGAGCTGATGAGGCCGCCGGACCAATAGGGCTTGATGTGGATGCGCCCGCCGCTCGCGCGCTCGATGTATTCCATCCACTCGATGTCGGCCCGGCTGAACGGGTGCGTCGGGGGATAGGGGCTGGCGTAGGACAGCACATGCTCGGCCCTGGGCGCCGGCTTCGCGCAGGCGGCGAGCAGGCCGGAGAACGCCAGGGCGAGCAGGAGAGTGCAGAGCTTGCGCATGGTCATGCCACCACCGAGGGAAGCCACAGCGCCAGTGCGGGAACCGCGATCAGCAGGGCGAGGTGGAAGAAATCCGACACCAGGAAGGGAATGATCCCCCGGAAGATCGTGCCGAGCGAAAGGTCCTTGGCCAGGCCCTGGATCACGTAGATGTTGAGGCCGAGCGGCGGATGGACGAAGCCGATCTCCATCGTCCGCACCAGGAAGATGCCGAACCAGATCGGGCTGTAGCCGAGCTGGACCGCGATCGGCAGGAAGATCGGCGTGGTCAGCAGCATCAGCGCCACCCCGTCCAGGAACGAGCCGAGCAGCAGCAG
>CAZFPW010000258.1:0-3943 GCA_964520765.1 uncultured Novosphingobium sp. | reverse complement strand
GTCCCGCCCAGGTCCTGGATCGGCTCGAACCAGACGCGCACCTCGCTCCAGTCGTTGCTCTCGGAAACGTCGATCGCGCGGACATTGTCCTCGATCTGGCCGCGCCGGCCGTCGATGGGCGACCAGTTGGCGTGGCGGATCAGCACGGTGCGCGAATCGATCACCCGGCTTACCGTGGCGACGTGGCCCAGGCGCATGTTGCCATAGGGCTTGAAGGCCATCACCGCTCCCGCGCGCGGGCGGAAGCCGCGTTCGTAGCGGCCCTCGGCCTGGCCCCACCAGGTATGGGCGTCGCCATAGATCTGCACGCCCGAAACCTGCCGGGCATAGGGGACGCACTGGAGATAGGCCTGCTGCTGCGCGGAGCCGCCGCCGAAGTCGATCGCGGTGTTCGCGATCGCCGGCGCGGTGCAGGCCAAGGCCAGGATCGACCCTGCAAGGAATTGCCTCTTCATGGGGCGGGATTTTGCCGGGGTCCGGTTAATTCCAGGTAAGCGGTGCCGGCTTGATCCTGGGAAGGCTTGTATTTCCGCGGTTTTGGGGCCAGTGGCCGGCAATGTTACCGCAGGTGATCATCATCGGCCGGCCCAACGTCGGCAAGTCGACGCTGTTCAACCGGCTGGTCGGCAAGAAGCTCGCCCTGGTCGACGATCAGCCCGGAGTCACGCGCGACCGCCGGTTTGGCGAGGCGCATCTGCTGGGGCTGGACTTCACTATCGTCGATACCGCCGGCTGGGAGGACGAGGACGCGCAGAGCCTGCCGGGCCGGATGCGCGCCCAGACCGAGGCCTCGCTGGAAGGGGCCGATGTCGCGCTGTTCGTGATCGATGCCAGGGCCGGGCTGACCCCGCTGGACGAGGAGATCGCCCGTTACCTGCGCCAGTCGACCGTGCCGGTCGTGCTGGTCGCCAACAAGGCCGAGGGCAAGGCCGGCGATGCCGGGCTCTATGAGGCGTTTTCCCTGGGGTTCGGGGAGCCTGTGGCGCTCTCGGCCGAGCATGGGCAGGGCCTGGCCGACCTGTTCGAGGCGCTCCTGCCGCACCTCGAACCAGGGCAGCCAGCGGACGACGCCGCGGCGACGGATGACGACGATGAGGCGCCGAGCGGCCCGCTCAAGCTCGCCATCGTCGGTCGGCCCAACGCGGGCAAGTCGACCCTCATCAATGCCATCCTCGGAGAGGACCGTCTGCTGACCGGACCCGAGGCCGGGATCACCCGCGACTCCATCGCGGTCGACTGGCTGTGGACCGATCCCAAGTCGGGCGAGAGCCGCGAGGTGCGGCTGATCGACACGGCGGGGATGCGCAAGAAGGCGCAGGTCATCGAGAAGCTGGAGAAGCTGGCCGTCGCCGATGCACGCCATGCGGTCGATTTCGCCGAGGTGGTCGTGCTGCTGCTCGACGCCACGCGCGGGCTGGAGCACCAGGACCTCAAGATCGCCTCGATGGTGCTGGAGGAAGGCCGCGCCCTGATCATCGCGATCAACAAGTGGGACGTGGCGGAGAACGCCTCGGGCCTGTTCAACGGGGTGCGCGCCGCGCTGGACGAAGGGCTGGCGCAGGTGAAGGGGGTGCCGCTGCTCACCGTCTCGGCGCGGACCGGCAAGGGGCTCGACACGCTGATCGGCGCGGCCTTCGAGATCCGCGAGGCCTGGTCGAAGCGGGTGCCGACCGGAATCCTCAACCGCTGGTTCGACGATGCCCTGGCGGCGAACCCGCCCCCGGCGCCGGGCGGCAGGCGGATCAAGCTGCGCTACATCACCCAGGCCAAGACCCGCCCGCCGGGCTTCGTCCTGTTCGGCACGCGGCTGGACCAGTTGCCGGAAAGCTATCGGCGCTATCTGGTGAACGGGATCAGGCGGGAGCTGGGCTTCGAGGCCGTGCCGATCCGGCTGACCCTGCGGAGTCCGAAGAACCCGTTCGCGAAGTAGGGGGAGAGTTCCTCCCCGTTTCGCGAAGCGGAATGGGAGGGGGACCGCGCCAACCCAGTTCGCGGGGTGGAGGGGTAGGTCGCGCCATTCCCCCTCCGTCATTCGCTTGTCGCGAATGCCACCTCCCCATTCCGCTACGCGAAACGGGGAGGATCTGGTGGCGGATCAATCCTCCGCCGGCTTGCTCTGGAGCTGGATGTAGTTCTCGATCCCCATCCGCTCGATGAGGTCGAACTGCTTTTCCAGGAAGTCGATATGCTCTTCCTCGCTGTCGAGGATGTCCTCGAACAGCTCGCGGCTGTTGTAGTCGCGCACGGTCTCGCAGTGGGCGATCGCCTCCTTGAGCATGGGCACGGCTTCCAGCTCCACCGCCAGGTCGGCGCGCAGGATTTCCTCCACCGATTCGCCGATGCGCAGCTTGCCCACGTTCTGGAAGTTGGGCAGCCCGTCGAGGAAGAAGATGCGCTCCGCCAGCTTGTCGGCGTGCTTCATCTCGTCGATCGATTCGTGGCGCTCGTACTCGGCCAGCTTGGCGATGCCCCAGTTGTCCAGCATGCGGTAGTGCAGCCAGTACTGGTTGATCGCGGTCAGCTCGTTGAGCAGCACCTTGTTGAGATATTCGATAACCTTGGCGTCGCCCTTCATGGCCGCCTCCTGCATAAGTCCGTGGTGGCGGCGATTTAGGAGCTGAAAGGGCGCTCGGCAAGCCTTAAACCCGCGGAATCCCTAGGGAAAACCGTTCTCAACAACTCTTGAGAATGATCCGCGTAAGCTCTGTTTCGGGGGTGTTTCAGCGCTCCTGCGGCGGACTTGCAAATAGGGCGTCAGGCCAGTTGGAGGGAGCTTGCCTCGGTCGCGAAACGCTCCTCGATCAGGATCTCGGCAGCCTCGTCAAGGCATTGAGCGCATTGGGGAGTTTTGCCGAGCGAAGCATAGACGGCGTCGGCATCGCCCTTGCAGCAACGGGCGGCGCTGCGCAGGTCGGTCTCACGAATCGCGTTGCAGATGCAAATGTACATCGGAACTCCTCGTCGAATCCAATGTGTCATTAATGCGAGGGGATCGCAATAGCATTTATCGGGAAGGTGCGATGAATCGCCATTCGGTCAGCCGGCGCCACAGCCGCTCGAGCGGTCCCTGGCCGAATCGGGCGAGCCAGGGCGCGCTCCAGGCGAGTATCAGAGCCCACCCCAGCGCCACGAACAAGAGCTGCCCGGCCGCGCCCACCGTGCCGAACAGGCCCAGGCCCCAGCCGTAGAAGAGCGCCGTCATCACCAGGCTGGTGGCGATGTAGTTGGTGAAGGCCATCCGCCCCGCCGCGCTCAGCCGCGCGCCCAGCCGCGTCGCCAGCAGGCGCGGCGCGCCCAGCATCAGCAGCGCGGCATAGGCCAGGGCCATCAGCAGGTGCGGCACGGCGAGCCAGCTGGCGAGAAAGGCGTTCATCGCCACCGGCGGGAAGTGGCGGCTCCAGGCCCAGGCGAGCGCCGCGAGCGTCGCCCCGCCGCCGAGGACGAGGCCCGCCGCCGCGACCGCCTTCAGCCGGCCCCGCGTCCAGTCGCCCCGGAAGAAGCCGCTGCGCTGCAAGGCCATGCCCACCAGCATCAGGGGCAGCGTCTCGCAGAAGGCGGACAGGGTCACGGCGAGCGGCCAGTATCGCTGCGCGGTCAGCTTGTCGGCCACCTGCTCGGGCCAGGAGGCGCGGTAGAGCGCCAGCTCGCCCTGCATCCGCTCGGTCTTGGCGAGCATGACGTCGCGGTGGGCGGCGATTTCCCCGGCGGTGGCGGCGCCGGTGCGGACATGCTCCTCGGCCAGGATGCCGGGCAGGCTCCGCACCATGTCCTGCGCGTGGTAGAGCGCGAAGATGGCGAGGGCGAGGGCAAGCAGCGGCCGGGTCGGCGCGCGCCAGCAGACCAGCGCGGCCACGCCGCACAGCGCATAGGTGAACAGGATGTCGCCCCACCACAGCAGGGCGAAATGCAGGTAGCCGAACAGCAGCAGCCAGCCGAGCCGGCG
>CAZFPW010000257.1:0-3960 GCA_964520765.1 uncultured Novosphingobium sp. | reverse complement strand
AAATCAAAACGGCGGCCGGAAGCCCTCAGTCCCGGATGCGGACCACCACCTTGCCCTTGGCATGGCCGGACTCGAGATAGGCGAAGGCCCGATCGATCTCGGCAAGGGGAAACACGCGGTCGATCACCGGATGCAGCAGCCCGGTCTCGACGAGCCGGCCAAGCTCCGCAAGCTCGGCCCCGCTCGGGTGCATGAACAGGAAGCGATACCTTGCGTCGTGCCGTCTCGCCCGCAGGCGGAGGCCCAGGCTGGCGAACCAGAAGAGGGCGGCCAGGGCCGTGCCCCGGCCCAGGTCCTTGCGCGCGGTTTCGGGCTCCGGCAGGCCCGCGATCGACACCACCGTCCTGCCCGGCTTGACCACCTGGAACGACTTGTGAAGCGTCTCGCCGCCGATCAGGTCGAACACGCCGTCCATGTCGCGAACGTGATCCTCGAAGCGCTGGGTCGTATAGTCGATCACCACGTCGGCCCCGAGCCGCTCGACCAGCGCGCGGCCGCGCGGCGATGCCGTGGTCGTGACCTCCGCCCCCAGCCATTTCGCCAGCTGGATCGCGAAGGTTCCGACGCCGCCCGCGCCGCCGGGAATGAAGACCCGGCTGCCCGGCTTCAGCCCTAGCTCGTCGCGCAACGCCTGCAGCGCGGTGAGGCCCGCGAGCGGAATGCCCGCCGCCGTGTCGAAGTCGAGCGTCGCCGGCATGGCGGCCAGAAGGTCCTGGGGGACCACAGCATATTCGGCCAGCGCGCCCATGGCGTCCTTCGGCATCCGGGCGAAGACCCGATCCCCTACCGCGAAGCGCGCCGCGCCTTCGCCCTGCTCCTCGACCACGCCCGCCAGCTCGTTGCCCATCACCGTGGGCAAGGGATAGCGCTGCACCGGCTTGAGCATGCCGTCGCGGGTCTTGAAATCCACCGGGTTCAGGCCGGCCGCATGGACCCGCACCAGGACCTCCCCCGGACCGGGGCGCGGGCGAGGCACGTCATCGTGCAACACGGTCGCGTCCGGTCCGCCATATTTCGTGAGCATGAAAGCGCGCATGGTGGGATCATGCCGGAAAAACGGCGGCGTCGATAGCGGTCCTGTTTTTTAGGCGATTGTATCGATTGCAAACGGGACGGTTTGCGATGGTCCGCATTCCACCGACTGCCGCTCAGGCTGAGCGGAAGCTGGCTGATCGCTGCTCGATCTGCCACGTTTGCAAAAGATATCATCACCTTTTTTTAGGGGGTGACGCCCCTCGCGCCCGGCCGCCTACAGCGCCCCCGGCACCCGCTGGCGCGTGCGGAAGTGGGTGGGGCTGATGCCCGTCGCCCGGCGGAACGCGAAGGTGAAGCTCGATGGCGAGGCGAAGCCCATGGCGAAGGCGATGGCCTTCACGCTCTGCCCCGCCATCAGCAGGCGCTTGGCCGTCTCCATCCGGCGCTGCTCGATATAGTCCCCGATCGAGCAGCCCCGGCTCGCGCGGAAGCCGCGGGTGAGCTGGCGGATCGAGATGCTGCACAGGTCGGCCAGTTCCTTGAGCGCGGGGGCGGTGAGGTCGTCGCTCAGCCGCTCGTCGATCAGCCGCAGCCGCCACGAGGAAAGGCCGCCGGTGATCGAGCGCTCGACCACCTCCAGGCAGAACCTGCCCAGCTCGATCGCCAGCTCGCCGCCCAGGAACTCGATCATCCGCGCGCCGGCGAAACCCGGATGCCGAACCTCCTCGGTCAGGCGGAACAGCAGGTTGCGCACCCGCGCGTTGGAGATGTCGAGCGCGTCGGCCAGGCGGCCGTCGGTCCATTCCAGCTTCTCGCCCAGGATCGAATGGAGCGCGTCGGCCTTGACCTGGCAGGTGAGCGACGCCTGCTCGCCCGCGCCGCCCTTGATGTGCAGCTCCTCGCCCGGCGGGATCAGGAAGATCTCGCCCAGCGGCTCGTAGCGGTGCGGCCCCCAATGCTTGTGGTAGGAGGCGCGGGTGTAGAGCGGGCGCGGGGTCAGGCAGAAGTTGAGCTGATAGGCGTCGGGATCGTGCAGCACGCTGGCGGTCGGCTGCGGAATGTGGAAGCCGACGACCTGCGCGGCCAGGATGCTGCCGCGCACCTCGGCCTCGACCGTCATCGACGCCTTCCTGATGGGAGCTGGCCCGGCGCTCACGGCAATTGTGTCCCCGATTGGATACTGTGTCTTGATTTCTACGGCATGACCCGTTGCGTCGCAAGCCCGCGCGGGATGACAAGGCAAGGGCTAGGCGCCCCACCCAAGGATGGCGCGCGATCCTTCGTGTTTCATGGGAGAGTTTGATGGCTAAGGGCCTGTTCGATTGCACTGGCAAGGTTACTCTGGTCACCGGCGGCAACGGCGGGATTGGCCTGGGCTTCGCCAAGGGCATCGCCAAGCAGGGCGGCGACATCGCGATCTGGGCCCGCAACGCGGAAAAGAACGCCGCGGCCAAGGCCGAGCTGCTCGAAGCGGGCGCGGGCCGGGTCGAGACCTATCAGGTGGACGTATCGTCCGAGGATGCGATCCTCGCCGGTTACGACAAGTTCATGGCCGACTTCGGCCGCATCGACTGCGTCTTCGCCAATTCGGGCGCGAGCCCGCGCTACAACTCGGTCTTCGACATGCCGAGCGAGCACTGGTTCGAATTCCAGAAGACCGCGCTGCACGGCGCCTTCTTCACCCTGCGCGAGGCGGCGCGGCACATGAAGGCCCGCGCCGAGGCCGGCGAGCCGGGCGGCAGCCTGGTCGCCTGCGGCTCGGGCTCGCTCTATCAGGGCCTGCCCGGCAAGATGGAATATGCCGGCTCCAAGTGCGCCGTGGCCGGGGTGATCCGCTGCCTGGCGGTCGAGCTGGGCGAGTTCGGCATCCGCGCCAACGTGGTCGCGCCGGGCCTCATCATCACCCCGATGATGGGCGATCCCAAGGGGCCGGCCGCGCAGTACCTCGAAAGCACCTTCGGCCCGCAGACGCCGGCCAAGCGCGTGGGCTATCCCGAGGACTTCGAAGGCATCGGCGCCTATCTCTGCTCGGATTCCTCGTCGTTCCTCACCGGCCAGACGATCTACATCGACGGCGGCTACATGATCCGTCCCTGACGGCGAGAGGATTGGGAGAAAAACGATGAAGCTGCTCAACATCCACGGCGTCGGCGACGTTCGGCTCGACGACTACACCCGGCCCCAGGCCGGCCCCAAGGACGTGGTGGTGAAGATCAAGGCCGCGGGCATCTGCGGCAGCGACCTTTCCTACATCAAGATCGGCGGCATGCCGGCCGTCCCCGGCGGCACGACCGCGCTGGGCCACGAGGCCGCGGGCGAGGTGCTGGAAGTCGGCTCCGAAGTCGCCGGGATCGTGGTGGGCCAGCCGGTGGTCGTCAACGGCATGACCACGCCCAGCAACGTCGGCAGCGGCGGGCCGGAGGGCGCCTTCACCGAGGAGCTGCTGGTCCGCGAGGCGCGGCTCGGCGATTCCATCCTCCCGATCCCCGAGGGCATCCCCTATGACGTGGCCGCGATGTGCGAGCCGCTCGCCGTCGCGATGCACGGCGTCAACCGCGCGGACGTGAAGCCGGGCGACAAGGTCGTGGTCTTCGGCTGCGGCCCGATCGGGCTCGGCATGATCCTCTGGCTCGTCGATCGCGGGATCACCGATGTCGTCGCGCTCGACCTCGCGGCCGAGCGGCGCGAGCGGGCCATGGCGCTGGGCGCCCGCGCGGCGCTGAACCCGCTGGAGGTGGACCTGCGGGCCGAGCTGGCTAGGCTGCATGGCGAGGTGCCCTCGTTCAACCGCGTCGGCGTCGGCACGGACGCCTTCATCGACGCGGCCGGCGCGCCGAACATCCTCACCGACGTCATCATGATGGCCAAGTGGCACGCCAAGCTGGTCATCACCGCGGCCTACATGAAGCCGATCGAGTTTCCGGTCGGCCGGATGCTGACCAGCGAGATGACGATCACCACGGCGGTCGGCTATCCCACCGAGTT
>CAZFPW010000256.1:0-3961 GCA_964520765.1 uncultured Novosphingobium sp. | reverse complement strand
AAGGGTAGGGGGCCGGAGGCATGCTCCGGCCCCGGAGTGGATCAGGCCGAGCCCATGTAGCGGCCACCGCAGACGCTGATGGTCTGGCCGGTGATGTAGCCCGCTTCCTCGGAGGCGAGATAGGCGGCGGCTCCGGCGATGTCCTCGCCCGTGCCGATGCGCTTGACCGGCAGGGCCGCGGCATAGGCGTCGATCGCGCCTTCCTGCTGCATGATGTCGGCGCCGCGCAGCATCGGGGTGTCGATCGAGCCCGGCGGGATCATGTTGGCGGTGATGCCCGTGCCGCCCAGCTCCAGCGCCAGCGCCTTGGTCAGGCCCAGCATGCCGCCCTTGGAGGCGACATAGGCGGTCTGCATCGGCGAGCCCGTCTGGGTCGAGGACGAGGTGATGTTGATGATCCGGCCCCACTTGGCGGCCAGCATGTCGGGCACGATCTCCTGCGTGACCAGATAGGGCCCGCGCAGGTTGATGTGCAGGACCTTGTCGAGCGTGTCCGTGTCCGTGTCCATGAACTTCACGAAGGGAGCGATGCCGGCGTTGTTGATCAGGATGGTGATCGGGCCGAGTTCCTTGCGGGTCTGGTCGGCGGCCCCCTTGATCGCGGCCTTGTCGGAGCAGTCCACGGTGATGGCGATGGCCTTGCCGCCCGCGTCGGTGATCATCTTCGCGGTTTCCGCCGCGCCTTCGGCGTTGATGTCCCACACCGCGATGGCGGCTTCGTCCTCGGCCAGGCGGACGGCCATCGAGCGGCCCATGCCCGAGCCCGCCCCGGTGATGACCGCGACGCGGCCGTTGAGATTGCGTTTCGCCATTAGGAACTCCCGTCAAGATATGATGCTGAACGCCTGAACAGCAGAGTCAGGCGGAAATCAAGTGCGCCTCGGCCCCAGGGGTCAGTCCAAGCCGGCGAAACCGCCGTAGCGGCCGCGGAAGAACAGCATGGGATCGGCGTCGCGCGTCGCCTCCAGCCGCAGGACCCGGCCGAGCACGAAATAATGATCGCCCGCGTCCGTCACCGAATGGAGCGCGCATTCGATCGTGGCGAGGGCATCGGTGACCACCGGCAGGTTGTGGTCGGAAACGGTGTATTCGACCTCGGCGAACTTGTCCGGCCCCTTGCCGGCGAGCTGCCGGCACACGTCGCCCTGGTCGCTGGCGAGGACGTTCACGCAAAAACGCCCGGCCGCTTCCAGCCGGGGCCAGGTGGAGGAAGACTTGTCGGGCAGGAAGCCGACCAGCGGCGGGTCGATCGAGACCGAGCTGAACGTGCCGACGACCATGCCGATCGGCGCGCCGTCCGCCCCCATCGCGGTAATCGCGCTGACCCCGGTGGGGTAGTAGCCGAGCACCTGGCGGAACGTCGCCGCCTCGATCACCATCTCGCTCACGCGCTATTTTCTCCATTTCGAAACATCGTTCGCCCAGATAGACGCAAGCCGCATTGCGGCACAAGATCGGCGTCAAGCAAGCGGCGCTGCCTGCCGACGCATGCAGGATGGATTGGCTTATCGCAATCCTCTGGCTATCGCGCGATCAAACGAATCCAGGGGACCCTACATGGCCATCAAGACCCGCATAACCGAAATGCTCGGCATCGAACGCCCGATCGTCCAGGGCGGAATGCAGAACGTCGGCTATGCGGAGCTGGCCAGCGCCGTCTCGAACGCGGGCGGCCTCGGCACGCTCACCGCGCTGACCCAGCCAAGCCCCGCCGCCCTGCGCGACGAGATCGAGCGCTGCCGGTCGATGACCGACAAGCCCTTCGCGGTGAACGTCACCGTCCTGCCCGCCGTCACCCCGCCCGATTACAAGGGCTATGCCCAGGCGGTGATCGACGCGGGCATCAAGATCGTGGAGACCGCCGGCACCGCCGAGGTGCGAGAGCTGTGGGCGATGATGAAGCCGCACGGGATCACCATCCTGCACAAGTGCACCGCGGTCCGCCACGCGCTCTCGGCCGAGCGGAACGGCTGCGACATCATCTCGATCGACGGCTTCGAATGCGCCGGTCATCCGGGCGAGGACGACATTCCCGGCCTGATCCTGATCCCGGCCGCCGCCGACAAGGTGAAGATCCCGATGCTGGCCTCGGGCGGGATCGGCGACGGGCGCGGCCTGGTCGCGGCGCTCTCGCTGGGCGCGGAAGGGATCAACATGGGCACCCGCTTCTGCGCGACGCAGGAGGCGCCGATCCATCCGAACATCAAGCAGAAGTACGTCGAGAACGACGAGCGCGGGTCGAACCTGATCTTCCGCAGCCTCCACAACACCGCCCGCGTCGGCAAGAACGGCGTTTCGGACGAGGTGGTCCGCCGCCTCAAGGAGCCGGGCGCCAAGTTCGAGGACGTGCGCGAGCTGGTGATGGGCAGCAAGGGCGCGGCGATGCTCAAGTCCGGCGATACCGAGGGCGGGATCTTCTGGGCCGGCATGATCCAGGGCCTGATCCACGATATCCCGACCTGCCAGGAACTGCTCGACCGGATCATGGGCGATGCGGAAGAGATCATCCGCGGCCGCCTGTCGGGAATGCTGGCCTGATCCCTTGGAGGATCGGGCGGGCCGATTCCCCTTGCCTGCCGCCGGGCGAGAGTTTAATCGCCCGATTAAATCGCCGTCGGCCTCTCGCAAATCGAGCGGCCCCGGCCTACATTCATGACCTGATTTTCTCACCCGAGGATTACGACATGGCCGCTGTCCAGCAGATCAACGACACCCCCGAAGCCAAGGAAGTGGCGGAGCTTATCGCCCGTTCGCGCGCCGCGCAGGCGCAGATCGAGCACTACACGCAAGAGCAGGTCGACCGCCTGATCCGCGGCATGGTCTGGGCCGTGGCCCAGCCGGGCGTGGCCGAGGAGATCGCCCAGCACACGGTCGATGAATCGCAGCTCGGCAACTACGAGGGCAAGTTCCTCAAGATCAGCCGCAAGACCCGCGCCGCCCTGATGGACATCATCGACGACAAGTCGGTGGGCGTCATCGAGGAGGACAAGGAGCGCAACCTAGTCAAGATCGCCAAGCCGGTCGGCGTGATCGGCGCGCTGTCGCCCTCGACCAACCCCGAGGCGACCCCGGTCATCAAGTCGATCTGCGCGGTGAAGGGCCGCAACTCGATCATCATCGCGCCGCACCCGCGCGCCAAGATCACCAACAAGATCATCTGCGACAAGATGCGCGAGGCGCTGGTCAAGCTCGGCGCGCCCGCCGACCTGGTGATCCCGATCGAGACGCCCTCGGTCGAGAAGACCAACGAGGTCATGCGCCAGTGCGACCGCGTGCTCGCCACCGGTGGCGGCCCGATGGTCCACGCGGCCTATTCGTCGGGCACCCCGGCGCTCGGCGTCGGCGTCGGCAATGCGGTCATCACCGTGGACGACACCGCCAACCTGGACGAGGCGGCCGAGAAGATCCGCATCTCCAAGACGTTGGACCTGGCGGCCTCGTGCTCGTCGGACAATTCGGTGATCCTGTTCGACTCGATCTATGACGAGATGCTGCAGAAGCTCCAGGACCAGGGCGGCTTCGTGGTCGAGGGCGAGAACAAGACCAAGCTCCAGAACACGATCTGGAAGGAAGACGGCGCGCTCAACACCGCGATCGTCGCCCAGCCGGCCAGCAAGATCGCCGGCCTGGCCGGCATCGACCTGCCCGAGGGCAAGACCTTCCTGATCGTGCCGGAAACCGGCTACGGCCCGGATCATCCGTTCTCGGGCGAGAAGCTGTCGGTGACCATGGCCCTCTACCGCGCGAAGGACATCGACGAGGCGATCGAGCTGACCAACCACATCCAGGCCTACCAGGGCCGGGGCCACTCCTGCGGCATCTACTCGTACAACGACGAGAACATCATGAAGCTGGCGGAGAGCACCTATACCAGCCGCGTGATGGTCAACCAGCCGCAGTCGGCCTCGAACTCGGGCAACCTGTGGAACGGCATGCGCCAGACCTTCTCGCTGGGCTGCGG
>CAZFPW010000255.1:0-3988 GCA_964520765.1 uncultured Novosphingobium sp. | reverse complement strand
CCGGCGTCGATCGCGCCGATGACGTGGACGGTCTCCCCGGCCTGGGTCAGGTCGTCGATCACGCCCCGGGCATCGTCCGCCGCGACGGTCAGGACCATGCCGATCCCGCAGTTGAAGGTGCGGGCCATCTCGGCCGGCTCGATATTGCCCTGGGCCTGGAGGAAGGCCATCAGCCGCGGCTGGGCCCAGGCGTCGGCGTCGATCAGGGCGTGGAGGCCCTGCGGAAGCACCCGCGGCACGTTCTCCAGCAGCCCGCCGCCGGTGATGTGGGCCAGGGCGTGGACCTTGCCCGAGCGGATCACGGGCAGCAGGCTCTTCACATAGATTCGGGTCGGCTCGATCAGGTGGTCGATCAGCAGGCGGTCGGGATCGAACAGGGCGGGCCGCTCCAGCTTCCAGCCCTTGTCCGCCGCCAGCCGCCGGACCAGCGAATAGCCGTTGGAATGCACGCCGGAAGAGGCGAGGCCGAGCAGCACGTCGCCCGCCGCGACCTTGCTTCCGGTCAGTTGCTCCCCGCGCTCCACCGCGCCGACGCAGAAGCCGGCAAGGTCGTAGTCGCCGGCCGCGTACATGCCCGGCATTTCCGCCGTCTCACCGCCGATCAGGGCGCAGCCGGCTTGGCGGCAGCCGTCCGCGATCCCCGCGACGACCCGCTCGGCCACGCCGTTATCCAGCTTGCCGGTGGCGAAGTAGTCGAGGAAGAACAGCGGCTCCGCGCCCTGGACGATCAGGTCGTTCACGCACATCGCGACCAGGTCGATGCCGATCGCGTCGTGCCGGTCGTGGTCGATCGCCAGCTTGACCTTGGTGCCGACCCCGTCGTTGGCCGCGACCAGCAGCGGGTCCTTGTAGCCAGCCGCGCGTGGATCGAAGAAGCCGCCGAAGCCGCCAAGCTCCGCATCCGCGCCGGGCCGCGCGGTGGATTTGGCGAGCGGGCCGATGGCCTTCACCAGGGCGTTGCCGGCTTCGATCGAGACGCCGGCCTGGGCGTAGCTGTAGCTCTTGGGAGACGGATTGTCTGACATGGCGAGGCGGTTAGCCTTTTCGCGCTTGGATTTCCACGACCGTTTGGGCAAAAGGCCCTCGGTTTTCCCCGATGGCACTGACGAACTTCCCCCGAGCCCTGCGGACCTACCGCCCCGGACCCGCAGCATCGCTGCTGGGTGGGCTGTCGCTCGCGTTGGGAATCGCCCTGGTCGCGGTCGGCCCGGCGCGGCTGATCGCCCAGATCGAGGGGGAGCGCGGGATCATCCCGATGGCCCGCTCGACCGACATCGAGGTCAGCGGGATCGAGGTCAACACCACCGGCAAGAACGGCCAGGACGCGCGCGAGGCGGGCTGGCGCGAGGCCTACAAGAAGGCCTGGGCCCAGCTCAAGGGTCCGGCCATGCCGGATTCGCAGATCGAATCGATGGTCTCGGCCGTGGTGATCGAGCGCGAGCAGATCGGCCCGCGCCGCTATGTCGCCAAGCTGACGATCACCTTCGACCGGGGCCAGGCCGGCCGGTTCGTCGGCGGCGGGGAGGGGGCCATGGCCGCGCACTCCGCGCCGATGCTGGTCGTCCCCCTGCTCTATTCGGGCGGCGTCGCCCAGGTGTACGAGGTGCGCAGCCCCTGGCAGCGCGCCTGGGCGGAGTTCCGCGCCGGCACCAGCCCGATCGACTATGTGCGGCCGGTGGGCGGGGGGCAGGATTCGCTGCTCGTCACCGCCGGGCAGACCAACCGCCGCAGCCGCGCCTGGTGGCGCAACGTGCTGGACGTGTTCGGCGCCTCGGACGTGATCGTGCCGGTGGCCCGGCTGGAGCGGCAATGGCCGGGCGGCCCGGTGAAGGGCACCTTCACCGCCCGCTATGGCCCGGACAACGACTTCCTCGAAAGCTTCACGCTGACCGCCCAGGACGAAGCCGGCGTGCCGGCGATGCTCGCCCAGGCGGTCCAGCGGTTCGATACGATCTATGGCCAGGCCCTGGCGCGCGGCGTGCTGACGCCCGATCCGACGCTGAACGAGCGCGCGCCGATCGATCCGGCCCTGGCCGCCCTGATCGCGGAAGCGCAGGCGGCGGAAAGGGCCGCCGCGCCTCCCGCCGAAACGCCCACCGCCAGCCCGACGCCGACGTCCACGCCGGCCGCGACGCCGTCGCAGCCCGCCGCGGCCAGCAGCTATACCGTCCAGTTCGCCTCGCCCGACGCGCGCTCGGTCGACTCCGCGCTCGCCGCGGTGCGCGCGGCCTCGGGCGTGCAGGGCGCCTCGACCAGCTCCATCGCGATCGGCGGGGTTTCGGTCATGCGCGTGACCTACGCCGGGGATATCAATGCGCTCGCCGCCGCGCTGCGGGCGCGGGGCTGGCAGGTCACCGTGGGCGCGGGTGCCCTTTCCATCCGCCGCTGAGATGAGCCAGATCGCGCTGCCATTGGGGGGCGCCGGCGCCTCGCGGATCGTCGTCGGCAATGCCAACGCGGCCGTGGTCGAGGCTTTCGGCAAGACCGCCGCCTGGCCGTTCTGCACCGCGATCCTGTTCGGCCCGCCGCGCTCGGGCAAGTCCCTGCTCGCCCGCTGGTTCGCCGAGAGCGAAGCTGGAACGGCGATCGACGATGCCGCCACGCTGGACGAGACCGAGCTGTTCCACCGCTGGAACCGCGCGCAGGAACAGGGCACGCCCCTGCTGCTGGTCGCCCCGGGGGGGGAGGGAAGCTGGCAGGTCCGCCTGCCCGATCTCGCCTCGCGCCTCGGGGCCGCCCTGCGCCTGGAGATCGGCACGCCGGACGACGCCATGCTGGCCGATCTGATCGCCGCCCATGCCGAGCAGCGCGGCCTCGTCCTGGGCGACGGGGCGAGCCCTTATCTTGTGCCGCGGGTGGAGCGTAGCCATATGGCGATCGAACGCCTCGTCGCGACGATCGACCGCCTGAGCCTGGAGCGCAAGCAGGCCGCGACTCTGGCGATCTGGCGCGACGCGCTTGACGAGATGACGGGGTCGGGGCGGCCGAGCTTGCCTTGAAACCCGATTAATGGGAAAAAACAGGGCCATGTTCAGAACTCTGACCGCCTATCTCGACTCCATCGTGGCGCGCGATCCCGCACCGCGCTCGCGTTGGGAAGTCCTGCTCTATCCGGGCCTGTGGGCGGTGTTCTGGCACCGCGTGGCGCACTGGTTCTTCGAGGCGGACATGTTCCTCGTCGCCCGCTTCATCAACCACACCTCCCGCTTCCTCACCGGGTTCGAGATCCATCCGGGGGCGAAGATCGGCAAGCACCTGTTCCTTGAGCACGGCTTCATCACCATCGGCGAGACGGCGGTGATAGGCGACAACGTGACGATCTATCCCTGCGTCACCCTGGGGGGCACGAACCCGACCAACGGCAAGGGCGGCAAGCGCCATCCGACGCTGGAGGACAACGTGATCGTCGGCGCGGGCGCGCAGATTCTCGGGCCCATCACCGTGGGCAAGCGCGCGCGGATCGGCGCCAATGCGGTCGTGACCGACGACGTGCCGGAAGGCGCGACCATGGTGGGCGTCAAGGCGCGCTCCACCCTCGTCGCCGCAGAGACCTGGCAGCAGGACTTCATCCCCTACGGCACGCCCTGCAAGGAGCCGTGCGAGCCGGTCGGCCCGCGGATCGAGGATCTGGAGGCGGAGGTCGCCGCCCTGCGGGCCCAGGTCGCCGAAATGCTGAGCGAGCGCACTGCCGCCAAGCCCGCGGCCACACCCGCCGCCCGCAAGGGCACGCGGAGCTGAACGGGATGTTCCAAGGCTCCGGCGGCAGCGGTTCCGGCGCGACGGTCATCTCATTTCCCCATCCCGCTCTCCAGATCGGCTTCGATCGGCCCGAGCTGATGCGCATCCTCGACCTCTACGGCCGGATGGTCGCCGCCGGGGAGTGGCGCGACTACGCCATGGACTTCGGCAAGGACGCGGCCAGCTTCTCCGCCTTCCGCCGCGCCGCCGAACGCCCCCAGGCCCGCATCGAGAAACGCCCGGCCTTGCG
>CAZFPW010000254.1:0-4001 GCA_964520765.1 uncultured Novosphingobium sp. | reverse complement strand
AAGGCCTTCGCCTCGCTGTTCAACGCGGTGATCACCTTCGGCGCGATGATGGCGGCGGTCGGGCCGTTCGTGGGCGGCAAGCTCCACGACCTGACCGGCAACTACGACGCGCTGCTGATGACGATCATCGGGGTGATGACGGTCGGCGCCCTGGCCATGGCCGCGATCGGCCGGACGCCGCCGGACTGGGAACGCGCGGGCTAGAGCAAGATACTCCTGCCTTGATCCGTTCGCCCTGAGGAGGCGTTGAAGCTGCAAGCTGAAACGCCGTCTCGAAGGGCCGCGCGCTGCCGTGCTTCGAGACGGGCCCTCAATCTGCGATTTCGGTCCCTCCTCAGCATGAACGGGGTCGGATCAATCAAACACGATCATGCTCTCGTCACCCGCCCCAACCTCAACGATCCGCGAAGGCGTAGGGCGCGCGGCCCCGGTGGTAGTCGTCGGGCAGGAGCTGGCGGCCGATCGGCGGCGCGGCGCGGGCCGGGCATTCGATCCGCTGGCACAGGCGGCAGGTCGGGCCGATCGGCGTCGCTTGCTCGGGCGTGAGGCCGGGCTGCGTCCGGGTATAGACCAGCCGGTGGGCGTGCTCCGCCGCGCAGCCCAGGGCGACGGCGCGCTCGATCCTCGGCTGGCCGAAGGCCCCACCGCCCGCGATGACCGTGCGCGCTACCGAAAAGAAGCGCTTGCCGTCGGGCAGCTCCAGCCACTGCGTCAGGATCTCGCCGGGGCGGGAGAAGGTCTCGTGGATCGACCATAGGGGGCAGCCGCCGCCGTGCTGGGCGAAGGGGAAGCCCGCGCCGTCGAGCCGCTTGGAGACGTTGCCGGCGCGGTCCAGGCGCAGGAAGAAGAACGGCACCCGCTCCTGCCCCGGCTTCTGCAGGGTGGTCAGGCGGTGGGCCGCCTGCTCGAAGCTGACGCCGAAGTCGCGGGCCAGGGCCTCGACGTCATAGGCCCGCGCCTCGGCCGCCTTGGCGAAGGCGGCATAGGGCATGACCATCGCCGCGGCGGCATAGGTCATCAGCCCGCGGCGGACGAGCTGGCGGCCTGAATCGTGGGGCGCTTCGTTGCCGGCGTCGCTGGCGAAGCGGCCGTCCTTCAGCGCCTGCCCGACCTCCCCCTTCAGCTCCAGGTAGGCGAGCTGGGTGGCGAGCTGGAAGTTGCGGCTGGCGAGGTCCAGCGTGTCGTCCAGCCAGATTTCCTCGCGGTGGCGGTCGTAGCGGCGCAGCGAGCCGCCCAGCACCTCGGTCGGCAGGCGGCGGACGCGCAGCCGGTGGCGCTGGGCGACGTATTTCACGAAGCCGCCGGCCTCGTCGACGCGGGCGGCGATGGCCTCGGCCGCCTCGTCCAGCGCGGGGAAGCAGTTGCGCCGCGCCGCCAGGAAGCGCTGTGCCTCCCCCATCGGATCGAGTGCGTCGTCCTCTCCCACGATCCGGTTCGCCAGCTCCATCTGCCGCTCGGTCCAGGCGGTGTGCAGGCGCAAAAAGGCCTCGGTGACGCCGGGAAAGCTGGTGGCGACGTCGGTGATCTCCAGCGCGGGCAGGTCGATGTCCGCGAACATCGGGTCCTTGAGCGCGGCGCCGAGCCGGGCCTGGTAGTCGGACGTCCCGCCGGCCGAGAGGTCCGAGAAGTCGAGCTTGTAGGTCCGCGCCAGGCGCAGCAGCAGGTCGGCGGTCAGGGGCCGCTGGTTGCGCTCGATCAGCGCGACGTAGCTGGCCGAGATGTCGAGATCGCCCGCGACCTGCGCCTGGGTCAGCCCCAGCTCGCGGCGCAGGCGGCGCAGGCGGGGGCCCAGGTAGATGGAACGGTCGGTCGCCATCCGCCGACTTCTGCCATTTCCGTGCAGACTTTACAACTATACAACGGAGGTTTGTAAAGTTTGACAAGACGACCTCGCTCCATCTCGCACCTGCGAAATGAACCGCCTAGCTCGGACGCATTGGAACCATACGCATCCGGGAATCACCATGACCTACTCGAACGACATCGCGCAGACCGACACCCTGATCGGCACCTACAACGGCACCTGGGACGGGATCAGCGCCGAGGCGGTCGCCCGCATGCGCGCGCAGAACCGCTTCAAGACCGGCCTCGACATCGCCAAGTACACGGCGAGGATCATGCGCGAGGACATGGCCGCCTATGATGCCGATCCGGCGAACTACACCCAGTCGCTCGGCTGCTGGCATGGCTTCATCGGCCAGCAGAAGCTGATCTCGATCAAGAAGCACTTCGGCACGACCAAGCGCCGCTACCTCTACCTCTCGGGCTGGATGGTCGCCGCGCTGCGGAGCGAGTTCGGCCCGCTGCCCGACCAGTCGATGCACGAGAAGACCAGCGTTCCGGCCCTGATCGAGGAACTCTACACCTTCCTAAAGCAGGCCGACGCCCGCGAGCTGGGCATGATGTTCCGCGATCTCGACGCCGCCCGCAACGCCGGCGACACGGTCAAGGCGACCAAGCTCCAGCACGACATCGACAACTACGAAACGCACGTCGTCCCGATCGTCGCGGACATCGACGCCGGCTTCGGCAATGCCGAGGCGACCTATCTCCTCGCCAAGAAGTTCATCGAGGCGGGCGCCTGCTGCATCCAGATCGAGAACCAGGTCTCGGACGAGAAGCAGTGCGGCCACCAGGACGGCAAGGTCACGGTCCCGCACGAGGACTTCCTCGCGAAGATCCGCGCGGTCCGCTATGCCTTCATGGAGCTGGGCGTCGAGGACGGCGTGATCGTCGCCCGCACCGATTCGCTGGGCGCGGGCCTGACCAAGCAGATCGCCTACACCCGCGAGGCGGGCGACATCGGTGACCAGTACAACGCCTTCCTCGACTGCGAGGAAGTGACCGAGATCGGCCACGGCGACGTCCTCATCACCCGCGACGGCAAGCTGATGCGGCCCAAGCGCCTGCCCAGCAACCTGTTCCAGTTCCGCCCCGGAACCGGCGAGGACCGCTGCGTGCTCGACTGCATCACCTCGCTCCAGAACGGAGCGGACCTGCTGTGGATCGAGACCGAGAAGCCGCACATCGGCCAGATCGGCGGCATGGTCAGCCGCATCCGCGAGGTCGTGCCCAACGCCAAGCTGGTCTACAACAACTCGCCCAGCTTCAACTGGACGCTGAACTTCCGCCAGCAGGTGTTCGATGCCTGGGAGGCGGAGGGCCGCGACGTTTCGGCCTACGACCGCGCCAAGCTGATGAGCATCGACTACGACGCCACCGAGCTGGCGGCCGAGGCCGACGAGCGCATCCGCACCTTCCAGAAGGACGCGGCGCGCGAGGCGGGCATCTTCCACCACCTGATCACCCTGCCGACCTACCACACGGCCGCGCTCAGCACCGACAACCTCGCCAAGGAATACTTCGGCGACGCCGGCATGCTGGGCTACGTCAAGGGCGTGCAGCGCCAGGAGATCCGCCAGGGCATCGCCTGCGTGAAGCACCAGAACATGTCGGGTTCCGACATCGGTGACGATCACAAGGAATACTTCGCCGGCGAAGCGGCCCTCAAGGCCGCCGGCGAGCACAACACGATGAACCAGTTCGCAGCCTAAAGAGGCGCGAGCACGGGTCCGCTTCCCAAACCTCGACCCCCGCCGGGAAGCGGACCTTGCCCTATCGCAAAAGGAGAAATGCCATGAGTGAACCTGCCCGCTCTCGCGCCGTCCTCTCGAACGAGGACTTCAAGCTCCTGCAGGACGCCGTGCTGTTCTACCTGAAGGCGCATGAGGACGATCCGATCTCGTCCAAGTATTCCGCGCTCTACCACCGCCTGGGCAGCGCGATCCGCCGCTAACGATTTTCCTGGGGAGGAAAGAGGAGTCCGCCGCGGGGCCTTGGGGCCTGGCGGCGGGCTTTTTCTTTGGTGGTTATATCTTTTGCAAACGTGGCAGATCGAGCAGGGATCAACCAGCTTCCGCTCAGCCTGAGCTTGTCGAAGGCCACACGATACCTGTCCCGCTAGGTCCACAGGGACTTGGGGCAAGGTTTGCCCGTGGCCT
>CAZFPW010000253.1:0-4058 GCA_964520765.1 uncultured Novosphingobium sp. | reverse complement strand
CGCAACGGACGTTGATCGGGCAGCGGCTGTCCTCCAGCACCTCCAGCGGCGTGACCTTCGGGCCGTCGACATAGACCGTCTCGCCCAGCGCGGCGCGGGCGATGCCGTCGCTGCGCACGTTGTATGTGACGCATCCCGCGAGCGCGGCGGGGGCGAGCAGGGCGAAGGCGGTCAGGACGAAGGCGGGGCGTTGCATGGCGGCGACAATCTTCTCCGGAGAATGAACCCTTCCCGAACGCTTGGCGGCGCGCGCGCCAGGCGATAGGGCGGCGCGATGACCGATTGCGCGATATACCTCATTTCCCCGCTCGAAACAGGCGGCGCCTTCCCCGATCGACTGGCCCGTGCGCTCGACGCCGCGCCGGTCGCGGCCTTCCAGTTCCGGGTGAAGGGCGTGGACGAGCATGAGGCCGCGCGCCTTGCCGAGCCGCTCCAGCGGCTTTGCGCGGAGCGCGAGGTGGCCTTCATCGTCAACGATTCCATATCGCTGGCCAAGCGGCTCGGCGCGGACGGCGTGCACCTGGGGCAGGAGGACGGCGTCGTGGCCGACGCGCGCCAGCGGCTGGGGCGCGAGGCGCAGATCGGCGTGACCTGCCACGCCAGCCGCCACCTGGCGATGGAGGCGGGCGAGGCGGGGGCCGACTATGTCGCCTTCGGGGCCTTCTTCCCGACCACGACCAAGGAGGTGAAGCATCACGCCGAACCGGAAATCCTGGCCTGGTGGCAGGCCCTGATGGAAATTCCCTGCGTCGCCATCGGCGGCATCACCGCGCAGAACTGCGCCCCGCTGGTCCAGGCCGGGGCGGACTTCCTGGCCGTCTCGGGCGCGGTTTGGAACGGGGACGAAGCGGCCAATATCACGGCCTTGCACGAAGCGATCGCCGCCGCCGCCGGATAGGTCCTTCCCGGCCGGGCGCGGAACCCTCTAGCCGTCCCGGACATTTCCAGCGTGCGCTAATGCCGCGCGCTGGGAGATTTGCATGCGCCTGTCGTTCCTCGTTGCCCCCGCCTTCATCCTGCTGTCCGCCTGCAACGGCTCTGGCGCCGACCAGGACCGGCAAGCCCAGTCTTCCGCCCAGACCGCCGATCCGTTGGCCGCGCACGACGGGCAGGAGGACGCGGACCAGGTGCCCGATGCGGAGGCCCGGCCGATCATGCAGGCCCAGGTCGTGCTCGACCGGCTGGGCTTCACGCCGGGCGTGGTCGACGGGAAGGACGGCCTGTCCACCCGCAATGCGGTGTCGGGTTTTCAGGAGGCGAACGACCTGCCCGTGACGGGCGAGCTGGACGCGGCGACACGCCAGGCGCTCGGCCGCTGGAGCGCGATCCCCGCCACCCGGATCGTCACGATCCCCGAGGCCTTCGCCGCCGGGCCGTTCCAGAAGATTCCCGCCAGCGAAGCCGATCAGGCCAAGCTGCCCGCGCTCGGGTACGAAAGCCTCGACGAGAAGCTGGCGGAGCGCTTCCACACCACGGTCGAGGTGCTGCACATGCTCAATCCCGGCGGCAAGCCCGCGACGGCCGGGTCGGCGCCGGTCCCGCTGCCGCCGGCTTCCGGCGCGGCGGGGGCGGAGCGGGAACCGGCCGCCCTGTTCCGGGCCGGCCAGCGGATTCGCGTGCCCAACGTCGGCGGCGATGCGATTCCCGAGGCCTCGGTCGAGGACCCCGAATGGCGCAAGACGCTGGCCTCGCTCGGGGTCGGGTCAAACCAGCCTCAGGCCGCGCGCGTGGTCGTCAGCAAGTCGAAGGGAACGCTCAAGGCTTACGATGGCGGCGGCAAGCTCATCGCGGTCTATACGGCGACGATGGGCTCGCGGCACGATCCGCTGCCGCTCGGCAAGTGGAAGATCCTGGGCAAGGCCTACAATCCCAAGTTCCACTACAATCCCGACCTGTTCTGGGACGCCAGCGCGAAGGACGAGAAGGCGACCCTGCCGCCGGGGCCGAACGGGCCGGTCGGCGTCGTGTGGATCGACATCAGCAAGCCGCACTACGGCATCCACGGCACCCCGCACCCCGAGACGATCGGCCGGGCCGAAAGCCACGGCTGCGTGCGCCTGACCAATTGGGATGCCGCGCGGCTGGCGCAGATGGTCTCGGCCAGGACCGAGCTGCTCTTCGAGGCGTGACATGCCTTGACGCGGGCCTGCTGCGCCGTTGAGGATTTCCTACCGCAAGGCGCTGTGCCATGGTCCCGGCATGACCGCAAAGACGCCCTCCGCCATCCCCGCAACGGCTCCGGTTCGGGGGGGCGGGACAAGGGCCCTCAGGACATTGTGCATTTCGTCATTTTCGTCACTTTGCACAGTGTCGCGTTGGGAGAAGCGGGCATGAGCGGGGGCGAATCGCTGCGCGAGCTGACCCTGCGCGGAGTGATCCTCGGCGCGGTGCTGACCGTGCTGTTCACGGCCGCCAACGTCTATATGGGCCTGCGCGCCGGGCTGACCTTCGCCACGTCCATTCCGGCCGCGGTGATCTCGATGGCGCTGCTGCGCTCCTTCGGCGGGTCGACCATCCAGGAAAACAACATCGTCCAGACCATCGCCTCCTCGGCGGGCGCGCTCTCGGCGATCGTCTTCGTGCTGCCGGGCCTCATCATGATCGGCTGGTGGAGCGGATTTCCCTATTGGCAGTCGGTCGCGGTGATCGCCATCGGCGGCGTGCTGGGGGTCATGTATTCGGTCCCGCTGCGCCGCGCGCTGGTGGCCAATTCGCCCTTGCCATACCCGGAGGGCGTGGCTGCCGCCGAAGTGCTCAAGGTCGGCAACGGGATCGGCGGGGTGGAGGAAAACCGGCGCGGCCTGCGCGCGGTGATCCTGGGGTCGCTGGTTTCCGCCGGCTATCCGCTGCTCGCCAAGCTCAGGCTGGTCGCGGAAGAGGCCGCCACCACGATCAAGATCGGGGCGGGGGCGACGAACCTCGCGGCCGGGCTGTCGCTCGCCTTCGTCGGGGTCGGGCATCTCGTCGGCATCGCGGTGGGGCTGGCCATGTTGGTCGGCATCGTCCTCAGCTTCCTGATCCTGCTGCCGGTCTACACTGCCGGCGGCCCGCCGGCCGGGACCGAGCTTGCCGCCTTCGTCGGCGGCGTGTTCCGCCAGAAGATTCGCTTCATCGGCGCGGGCGCGATCGGCGTCGCGGCGATCTGGACCCTGCTGCGCGTCATCGGCCCGATCCTGCGCGGCATCGCCGGAGCCCTGGCGGCGAACCGGGCGCGGCAGGCCTCGGGCTTCGAGGGGCTTGAGCTGACCGAGCGCGACCTGCCGATCGGCGTGGTCGGCGGCACGATCCTGCTCGCCATGCTGCCCATCGCGGCCCTGCTGTGGAACTTCGCCGCCGATGGCCCGATCGCCGCATCGCTGGGGCTGACCGTGGCGCTTTCGGTGGGCTTCGTGCTGGTCGCGGGCGTCGTGATCGCGGCGGTCTGCGGCTATATGGCGGGGCTCATCGGTTCGTCGAACAGCCCGATCTCGGGCGTCGGGATCATCTCGGCCCTGGGCATCTCCCTGCTGCTAGCGGCGCTGTTCGCGGGCGGAGGGGAATCCAAGGCGCTGGTCGCCTTCGCCCTCTTCGTGACGGCCATCGTCTTCGGCATCGCGACGATCTCCAACGACAACCTGCAAGACCTCAAGACCGGCCAGCTCGTCGGGGCGACGCCGTGGCGGCAGCAGTTCGCGCTGATCCTGGGCGTGCTGTTCGGATCGCTGGTTATCCCGCCGGTGCTGGGCCTGCTCAACGCCACCTTCGGTTTCCAGGGCGCGCCAGGTGCGGGCGAGCAGGCGCTGGCCGCGCCGCAGGCCGCACTGATCTCCGCCATTGCGCAAGGGGTGCTGGGCGGAACGCTCGACTGGAACCTGATCGGCCTCGGCGCGCTGATCGGGCTTGGGGCCATCGTGCTCGATGAATTGCTGCGCGGCACCGGGCGGGGCGCGCTGCCGCCGCTCGCGGTGGGCATGGGCATGTACCTGCCGCTCGGCGTGACGGCCCTGATCGTGCTGGGCGCGGTGCTGGGTCATTTCTACGACCGCTGGACGCGCGGCCAGTCCGACCCCGCCTTCGCC
>CAZFPW010000252.1:0-4085 GCA_964520765.1 uncultured Novosphingobium sp. | reverse complement strand
CCAGGCCGTGGTGCAGGAACTGCAGGGCGAGAAGATCGACATCATCCCCTGGTCCGAAGACACGGCGACCTTCGTGGTCAACGCGCTCCAGCCCGCCACCGTCAGCCGCGTCGTCATCGACGAGGAGGAAAGCCGGATCGAGGTGGTCGTGCCCGACGACCAGCTCAGCCTGGCCATCGGTCGCCGCGGCCAGAATGTGCGCCTGGCCTCGCAGCTCACCGCCTCCGCGATCGACATCATGACCGAGGCCGAGGCGAGCGAGAAGCGCCAGCGCGAATTCGCCGAGCGCTCGAAGATGTTCGAGGAAGAGCTGGACGTCGACGAGACCCTGTCGCAGCTCCTGGTGGCCGAAGGCTTCTCGGAGCTGGAAGAGGTCGCCTATATCGAGATGGCCGAGCTGGCCGCGATCGAGGGCTTCGACGAGGAACTGGCCGAGGAGCTGCAGAGCCGCGCCACCGAGGCGCTGGAACGCCGCGAGGAAGCGAACCGCCAGGCCCGCCGCGTGCTGGGCGTCGAGGACGCGCTGGCCGAGCTTCCGCACCTGACCGAGGCGATGCTCGTCACCCTGGGCAAGGCCGGGATCAAGACGCTGGACGACCTGGCCGATCTCGCCACCGACGAGCTTATCGCCAAGAAGCGCCAGGAGCAGCGCCGCCGGGACAACTCGGCGCCGCGCCGCGACGCCCGTCCCGAGGACAAGGGCGGCGTGCTGGGCGAATATGGCCTGAGCGAAGACCAGGGCAACGAGATCATCATGGCCGCGCGCGCGCACTGGTTCGAGGACGAGCCAGCAGTCGAGGAGGCCGCCGATGCGGATTCCTCACAATGAGCGTCTAGGCTCCGACAGTCCCGACGCCGCGCCGGAGAGGAAGTGCATCCTTTCCGGGGAGCACGGCGCGCGCTCCGCGCTGATCCGGCTGGCGATCTCGCCTGACGGCGATGTCTTGCCGGATGTGAACGCGCGCGCGCCTGGGCGCGGCGCGTGGATCGGCGTTTCGCGCGGGGACCTTGAAATCGCGCTCGCCAAGGGCAAGCTTAAGGGAGCATTGGCGCGGGCCTTCAAGGGAGCCGCGCTGCGTATCCCGGAAGACCTGCCGCAGCGGATCGAAAGCGCGCTGCTGCGCGCCGTGACCGACCGCCTGGGGCTGGAGATGAAGGCTGGCCGGTTGCTCATGGGCTCCGACCGAATCGCCGAGCAGGCGCGAATGGGCAAGGTGCGGTGGCTGGGCCATGCCGCCGATGCCGGCGAGGACGGCTCGCGCAAGCTCGACCAGGCCTGGCGCGTCGGCAGCGATGCCGAGGGCACGGACCTTCGGGGCATGCGCTTGCCGCTGGACCGGGCGGCATTGTCTGTGGCATTGGGCCGCGACAACGTCGTCCATCTGGCGCTGACCGATGCCGGGGCGGCCGAACGGCTTGCCGCGCCGCTGGAGCGCCTGCTGCACTTCCTGGCCCGGCCCGAAGCGGCTGGACAAGACCTGAGCGAGCGGACGGCAGACCTTGCTGCGCCGCTTTGCGACGACGAATTGAATGTGAAGGACTGACGAGACCGTATGAGCGAGACCGACAACAAACCGACCCTTGGCCGCAAGCCGCTTGGACTCAAGCGCTCGGTCGAAGCGGGCGAGGTCAAGCAGACCTTCAGCCACGGCCGCACCAACAAGGTGGTGGTCGAGGTCAAGCGCCGCAAGCTGATCGGCAAGCCGGGCGAGGCGCAGGCCCAGCCGGCAGCCGAGGCCGCCGCGCCGCCACCTCCGCCGCCCCCGCCGGTCGAGGCGCCCAAGCCCAAGCCGGCCCCGGTCTCCAACGAGACCCGGCAGGAGATGCAGGCCCGCCTGCTGCGCGAGGCCGAGGAAGCGCGCCTTGCCGCGCTCGAGGCCGTCAATCGCCGCGAGCACGAGGAACGTCAACGCGCGCTGGAGGAAGAAAAGCGTCGCGCCGAGGACAACCGCCGGGCCGAGGCCGAGGCGGTCGCCACGCCCGCGCCGCAGCCTGAAGCTCAGCCGCAGGCCCAGCCCGAGGCGGAAACGCCGGCCGCTGCCGAGCCCAAGGCGGAGGCCGCTCCGGCCACAGCGACTCCGGCCGCCGCGCCCGCGCCGCGCCGCTTTACCCCGGTGGTCGCGCCCAAGCGGCCCGAGCCGCCGAAGAAGCCCGCGCATCCGCGCGACAAGGCCGGCGACAACCGCCGCCAGTCGGGCAAGCTGACCGTCACCCGCGCCCTCAACGAGGACGAGGGCGCCCGCGCCCGTTCGCTCGCCGCGCTCAAGCGCGCCCGCGAGAAGGAGCGCCGCGCCCATTTCGCCGGGCAGTCGCAGCCGCGCGAGAAGCAGGTCCGCGATGTCATCGTGCCCGAGGCGATCACCGTCCAGGAGCTTGCCAATCGCATGGCCGAGAAGGGCGCCGACCTGGTGAAGGCGCTGTTCAAGCTGGGCATGATGGTCACCGTCAACCAGACGATCGACCAGGACACGGCCGAGCTGCTGGTCGAGGAATTCGGCCACAACATCCAGCGCGTCTCGGAGAGCGATGTCGACATCGACACCGCGGCCGACGTCGACCAGGAAGCCACGCTCAAGGCGCGGCCGCCGGTCGTCGCCATCATGGGCCACGTCGACCACGGCAAGACCAGCCTGCTCGACGCCCTGCGCGGCACCGACGTGGTGAAGGGCGAGGCTGGCGGCATCACCCAGCATATCGGCGCCTACCAGATCAAGACCAAGGGCGGTGACCTCATCACCTTCCTCGACACCCCGGGCCACGAGGCCTTCACCGAGATGCGGATGCGCGGCGCGAACGTGACCGACATCGTCATCCTGGTGGTCGCGGGCGACGACGGGCTGATGCCGCAGACGGTCGAGGCGATCAACCACACCAAGGCGGCCGGCGTGCCGATGATCGTGGCGATCACCAAGAGCGACAAGCCCGAGTTCAACGCCCAGAAGATCCGCGAGCGTCTGCTGGAGCACGAGGTGATCGTCGAGGCCATGTCGGGCGACGTCCAGGACGTCGAGGTTTCGGCCAAGACCGGGGCCGGGCTGGACGAGTTGATCGAGAAGATCGCGCTCCAGGCCGAGCTGATGGAACTGAAGGCCAACCCCGATCGCGCCGCCGAGGCGACCGTGATCGAGGCCAAGCTCGACAAGGGCAAGGGGCCGCTGGCGACCGTGCTGATCAACCGCGGCACGCTGCGGACCGGCGACATCTTCGTGGTGGGCACCCAGTCGGGCCGCGTCCGCGCGATGCACGACGACAAGGGCCGCCAGATCAAGGAGGCCCCGCCCTCGCTGCCGGTCGAGGTTCTCGGCCTGGGCGGCGTGCCGCTGGCCGGCGACACCCTGACCGTGGTGGAGAACGAGGCCCGCGCCCGCGAGGTTGCCGCCTATCGTCAGGAGCGCGCGACCGAAAAGCGCACGACCTCCGCCCCGGCCAGCCTCGACACGATGTTCTCCGCGCTCAAGGCCAAGGAGAACGTGCTCGAGTACCCGGTGGTCATCAAGGCCGACGTCCAGGGCTCGGTCGAGGCGATCGTCAACGCGCTGCACAAGCTCTCGAACGACGAGATCAAGGTGAAGGTGCTGCACTCCGGCGTCGGCGCGATCACCGAGAGCGACGTGAACCTCGCCTTCTCGACCGGCGCGCCGGTGGTCGGCTTCAATGTCCGTCCCAACGCCAAGGCGCGCGAGATGGTCGAGCGCCACAAGGTGCGGATGAAGTACTTCGACGTGATCTATCACCTGACCGAGGACGTAGCCAAGGAAATGGCCGGCATCTGGGGCCCGGAACGGATCGAGACCGTGGTCGGCCGCGCCGAGATCAAGGAGATCTTCCCGGCCGGCAAGCACGACAAGGCGGCGGGCCTGCTCGTCACCGACGGCTATATCCGCAAGGGCATCCACGCCCGCATCACTCGCGACGACGTCATCGTCTCCAAGACCACCGTGGCCTCGCTGCGGCGCTTCAAGGACGACGTGCCGGAAGTCCGCGCGGGCCTGGAATGCGGCGTGGTCCTCCAGGACACGAACGACATCAAGCCGGGCGACGTGCTGGAGACCTTCGAAGTCGAGATGCGCGAACGGACGCTGTAA
>CAZFPW010000251.1:0-4093 GCA_964520765.1 uncultured Novosphingobium sp. | reverse complement strand
GCCGCTGCGACGCCCTGGTCGCGCCTTCGGAATCGATGGCCCAGGTGCTGCGCGAGCAGCGGATGAACTTCGACGTGTCGATCTGGTCGCGCGGGGTGGACCGCGAGATCTTCGATCCCGCCAAGCGCGATCCCGCCTGGCGCCGCGCCCTGGGCATCGCGGACGACGAGGTGGCGATCGGCTTCCTCGGCCGGCTGGTGATGGAAAAGGGCCTCGACGTGTTCTCCGACACGATCGACGAGCTGCGCCGCCGCGACATCCGGCACAAGGTCCTGGTGATCGGCGAAGGCCCGGCGCGCGGCTGGCTGGAGGCGCGGCTGCCGGGGGCGGCCTTCGCCGGGTTCCAGGCGGGGGCGGATCTGGGCCGCGCGGTCGCCTCCATGGACGTGCTGTTCAATCCGTCCGTCACCGAGACCTTCGGCAACGTCACGCTGGAGGCCATGGCCTGCGGCGTCCCCGTGGTCGCGGCCGAGGCGACGGGGAGCGAGAGCCTGGTCGACGACGGCGTCTCCGGCCGCCTGATCCGCCCCGGCGCGATCCACCACTTCGCCGAAGCGCTGCGCTGCTACGCCGAGGAGCCCGAGACCCGCGCCCGCCACGGCGCGGCGGGCGAGCTGCGCAGCCGGGAGTTCTCCTGGGACCGGATCAACCAGGCCGTGGCGGACACCTACCTGCGGCTGATCCGGCAACGGGGCACCTAAGGGCGGATCGACGGAATGCCCCAATCCTCCCCCATCGGGGGAGGGGAACCGCCCGCAAAGCGGGTGGTGGAGGGGGCGATCCAGGCGAGGCGCCGGCGCATAGCCGCGCCCCCTCCGTCAGCGCTGCGCGCTGCCACCTCCCCCGATGGGGAGGATCTTTTCAGTTCCCCGCCACATCCTTCCAGTCAAACGCCAGCGGCGCCTCGCGAAAGGCGAAGCGGTCGAGGTGGCGGGCCACCACGTCCTTCATCCCTTCGAGCTGCGCGGGCTCGCTGGCCTCGATCCGGCAGACCAGCACCTCCGGCTCGGCGGTCATCTCCAGCCGGGCGTCGCCCTGCCAGGACGCGCCGCGCGCATCCCTGGGGAAGGTCACGCTGCCGCGCTCGGGCGTGAACTCGACCGCGAGATTGTGCGCCCAGTGCTTGCAGAGCTGCTGGAGATAGCGGCTGGCGTGCCGGGTCGGCACGCGGGCTTCGGCCCCGACCGTCGCGGGCGCGCTCACAGCCGTTCGATCCGCTTGGCCGCCTCGTCGAGGATGTCGACGATGGCGTTGTGGCGTTCGGCCGAGGGCTCCTCGTGCTTCGTGGCGCGCAGCACCATCATCAGGTTGCCCAGCGCGCGGGCGATCTGCGGCGGCGGCCCGCGCCGGCCCGCGCCCCGCTCGGCCAGCCGGGCGAGGATGCGCTCGACCTCGGCCGCCTTCTCCGCGATCTCGGCGCGGCCCTGGTCGGTGATCGCGAAAGCCTTGCGCGATCCCTCGCCCTCGGCCTCGGCCACCGCGCCCTCGTCCGCGAGCAGCGACAAGGTGGGATAGACCACGCCCGGGCTCGGCGCATAGGCGCCGCCGGTCAGCTCCTCGATCGCCTTGATCAGCTGATAGCCGTGGCGCGGCTCATCGGCGATCAGCTTGAGCAGGACGAGCCGCAGTTCCCCGCTGCCGAACATCCGCCCGCGCCCGCCGCGGACGCGCCGCCCGTCGCCTTCATCCCAGCCGCCGAAGCCGCCGCCGAAGCCGCCGCCGAACGGGCCGCCCCAGTCGCCGCCGAAGCGTGCCGCCTTGAGCATCGCCAGCTTGGCGAAGCGGTCGCGGCCACGGTGGCCGCCGGTTCGATCCATGCGCATCTGCGCAAACTCCTTTGATCGTTTCATGATGGCTCTAAGATATATCTTATTATCATCTCAACAAGAGCCTCATGCAATTTTTTCCCAAGCGCCTATCTTGCCGCCGATGCCCGACCTCTTTGCCGACGATCCCCCGCCCCCGTCCCGCCAGGACGAACTGCGCCCCGACGCCCCGCTTGCCGACCGGCTGCGCCCGGCCCGCCTCGAAGACGTGGTCGGCCAGGAGCACCTGACCGGCCCGGAGGGCGCCATCGGGCGCATGGTGGCCGCCAACTGGCTGACCTCGATGATCCTCTGGGGCCCGCCGGGCACCGGCAAGACCACCATCGCCCGCCTCCTGGCCGACGCCGTCGGCATGCGCTTCGTCGCGGTCAGCGCGGTGTTTTCCGGCGTCGCGGACCTCAAGAAAGCCTTTGCCGAGGCCGATGTCGCCGCCAGGGCCGGCCAGCGGACCCTGCTCTTCGTGGACGAGATCCACCGCTTCAACCGCGCCCAGCAGGACGGTTTCCTGCCCTTCGTGGAGCGCGGCACCGTGACCCTGGTCGGCGCCACGACTGAGAATCCCAGCTTCGAACTCAACGCCGCCCTCCTCAGCCGCGCCCAGGTGCTGATCCTGCGCCGGCTCGACGCGGCCGCCCTGGAACTGCTGCTGGAGCGCGCCGAGGCGATCGAAGGCCCCCTGCCGCTCACCCCGGCGGCCCGTGAGGCGCTGATCGCCTCGGCCGACGGCGACGGACGGTTTCTGCTCAACCAGGCCGAAACGCTCTATTCTGCGAAGATACCGGCCCCGCTCGAACCGGCGGAACTCGGGGCTTTCCTCCAGCGCCGGGTCGCGGTCTACGACAAGGACCGCGAAGGTCACTACAACCTGATCTCGGCGCTGCACAAAGCCCTGCGCGGCTCGGACCCGCAGGCCGCGCTCTACTACCTCGCACGGATGCTGACCGCGGGCGAGGAACCGCTCTACGTGCTGCGCCGCCTGACCCGCTTCGCCAGCGAGGACATCGGCCTGGCCGATCCGCAGGCGCTGACCCAGTGCCTCGCCGCCAAGGACGCCTACCAGTTCCTGGGCAGCCCGGAGGGTGAGCTGGCGATCGTCCAGGCCTGCCTCTATTGCGCCACCGCGCCCAAGTCGAACGCCGCCTATGCGGCGCAGAAAGCCGCCTGGCGCAGCGCCAAGGAAACCGGCTCGCTGATGCCGCCGGCCCATATCCTCAACGCCCCGACCAAGCTGATGAAGGACATCGGCTACGGCAAGGGCTATGCCTACGACCACGACGCCGACGAAGGCTTCTCCGGCGCCGACTACTGGCCGGAGGAGATGACGGCGCAGACCTTCTACCGCCCGGTCCCGCGCGGTTTCGAGCGGCAGGTGGCCGAGCGGATCGAATGGTGGGAGAAGAAGCGGCGCGAGCTGCGCACGGCGGAGGCGGATAGCTGACCGCCCTCCCCCGGTTCCGCCATTTCGCCGCGATAGACTGGTCGGGCGCGCGCGGCGAGCGCCAGAACGGCATCGCTGTGGCGCTCTGCGCGCAAGGAACCGCCGCGCCCCGGCTGGTCCGCCCCGCCCATCGCTGGTCGCGCGCCGAGGTGCTGGACTGGCTGCTGGACGAGCTGCCGGAGAATTGCCTCGTCGGCCTCGATCTCGGCATAGCCCTCGCCTTCGCGGATCGCGGCGCGTTCTTCCCCGGCTGGAGCGAGAGCCCGCCCGACGCCCGCGCCCTTTGGGCCCTGGTCGAGCGCATCTGCGCGGACGACCCTCACCTGTCGGCCACGAGCTTCGTCGATCATCCCGAGGCCGCCCAGCACTTCCGCCGCCATGGCGGACGCGAGGGACTGCTTTTCGGCGGCGGGCGCGGCCGCTTCCGCCTGACCGAGCTGGAGCAGGAGCGCCAGGGCTGCAAGCCGACGAGCAACTTCAACCTCGTCGGGGCGAGCCAGGTCGGCAAGTCGAGCCTGACCGGCATGCGCGTGCTGCACCGCCTGGCGGGGCGCCTGCCCGTCTGGCCGATCGATCCGCTGCCCGAACGCGGGTCGGTGGTGACGGAAATCTACACCGCCCTCGCCGCGATCGCCGCCGGACGCCGCGCCGGCCGCGCCAAGATCCGCACCTGGGAGGAACTCAATGCCGCCCTCGCCGCGCTCGGCAGCCGGGCCGTGGCCGGCAGCGGCCCGATCGACGACCACCGCAGCGACGCCCTGCTCACCGCCGCCTGGCTGCGCACCGCCGCCCACCGCCCGGACCTCTGGCGTCCCGCCGCGATGACGCC
>CAZFPW010000250.1:0-4096 GCA_964520765.1 uncultured Novosphingobium sp. | reverse complement strand
CGCCTGTGCTTCGAGACGGGGCCTCAATCTGCGATTTCGGCCCCTCCTCAGCACGAACGGGTGAAGTGTGCCCTAAGGCAGCAGAAACACCACGTAGCCGCGGAACTGCGGGTTTCGCTCCAGCCCCGGCGGCGCGCGCCATTCGCCGCCTTCGACCAGCGCGATCCGGTAGGGCACCGGCAGGTGCCGCAACCGCGCCACATAGCCCGCATAGCCGGGGATCGTCGTGCGCCCCTGATAGGTCTGGATCACCACCTCGTCGACCACCCCGCGCAGCCGGGCGAGCTGCGCCGGATCGCCGTTGGCGCTCCAGTCCATCAGGCCCGTGACCGACAGGCGATACCTTTCCGGCAAGCGGCGGCGCAGGTCGGCCAGGAACTCGGCGTAGCGGCCCAGGCCCTTGGTCGCCGCGTCGAAATCGATCTGGATGCCGACCAAGCGGGTGCCGTTCCTCTCCCACCGCGCCGCGTCGGCCAGCAGGCGGGCATGGACGGCCTCGCCCCAATCCAGCCGCTCGACCCGGACCGTCAGCCAGACCTCGGCATGGGCGATCCGGGGCGGATGCGGCCGCAGCGGGACCAGCACGCCGGGATCGCGATGCCGCACCTCGCCGTCGAGCAGGTAGAGCGTCTTCGCCCGGTCGAGCGCCGGACCGGGCTTCACCCCGGCCCAAAGGAAGAAGGCGTCATACCGCGCCGGATCGACCCGCCCTTCCCGCTCGGCGCAAGCGGAGAGCAACAGCGCTGCGATCGCGATCCAGCCGCGGATTACCAATAGTAACGCAATTGCTTGGCCCAAGAACTGGCCGGATAATCGCGCTTGAGCTGCTGGAACCAGCCGCGCCGGACGGACAGATCGACCTGGGCGGCGCTGCACGAATTGTTGCCGCCGGGGGCGTAGCAATTGATCGCGCGGTACAGGGCATAGGCCTTCTCCCCCGCCGGAGCGCGGGGATCGGCGATGACCTGGGCGTAAAGCTCGTCACGCCGGACGGTCTTGCCGGGGAACTGTTCGGGACCGGAGCCGAGTTCCGGGTCCAGGGGTTTCGCGGGGGTCTCCGCCTCGCCCCGCCAGTCGCTGCTGCGCCGGTAGTCGTCGAAGCCGTTGAGACGGTAGAACTCGCCCAGGCAGAGCTTGGCCTTGGCATCGGCCGGGTTGCGCGCCAGGGCGCCCGCCGTCTCGGCCAGGGCAGGACAGGCATAGCCCCCGCCCGCCCAGGTGCCCCGCGCGAAGAGGCCGACCGGGATATTCTCCTGCAAGGGAAAGGCCCAGACCCCCGCGTCGGTATTGGCCCCGGCCGGGATCAGCGCGCGGTCGCGCAGGAAATCCGCATAGAAGCCGCGAGCGAGCTGCTTGTGCAGCAGGGCGAAGAGGGCGACGTCGCGTTCATGGCGCGGCCGCGCCTGGTCGGTCGCCTGGGCGCGGAGCAGCGCCGGGCCAGCCGTGGCGGCCAGCAGGATCTCGCGGATCGTGCTGTCGCCGATCGGGGAACCGGCGGCGAAGACCTCGGCCAGCCGGCCGCTGCGCTCCAGGCTGAGCGCCAGGGCAAGCTCGACCACCGGCCGCTGGAACTGGGGCTCCGCCCCGCCGATCAGCTCGCGCCAGAAGCCGGCCTCGTTGCGGTCCTTGAGCCGCGCCAGCGCCATGCCGCGCAGGACCTGGCGGCTGAAGGCCAGCGCCGAGTACCGCTTCGCCCGCGCCTCGTCGGGGATCAGCTCCAGCACCTTGCGCGCGTCCCGCCCGACATGGAAATGGTGGCTGGCGACGAGGTAGCCGAACAGGTCGGCCCGGTCGCCGAAGCGCGGGCGCTGTGCCTCCAGCTCCGCGAGGGAGAGCGCCGCCTTGCCGGTCTCGTCCTCGGACCGCATTCGCATCAGGTCCAGCGTGGCGAGCAGCAGCGGCCCATCGACCGCGCCGCGCGCGTCCTGGTTCATCAGCAGCTTGTAATCGATCTCCTGCACGAGCTGCGCCGCTGCGAACTTCGTCCCCGAGGTCGCGCCCAGGAGCCGCTCGTACTCGCGGGAGAGGCCCTGAACGTCCCCGGCCAGCCACAGCGTGCGCCGGACCAGCCCCTGCGCCGAGGCGGCATAGCGGCCGGCGGGATAGCGCTTGAGATAGGCGGCCAGTCCGTCCCGCGCCCGCTGGAGCGCCGCCTGGTCGACCTTGGCGGGTCCGTCGAAATCGCCGTAGTCGCTGAACGCCGTGGCCTGCGCGGCGTTCAGCTCGGTGCGGGCGATCATGTAGCTCGCGGTCTCGGCCAGCCATGGGTCGCGGGTCCGGGCCAGGCGGGCGAAGGCACCCCGGGCCTCGTCCCACCGACCGGCATAGAAGGCGTCCGCGCCCTGGACATAGCCGAGGAAATCCCGGCCCGGAGCGCTGGAAATGCCGGCGGGCCAGGCCACGGCCCCGCCTGCCCCACAGGTCTGGCTGAGGCGGCCGCGCGCGGTTTCCAGCAGGGCGCGCTCGGCGGCCGGCACGCCCCGGTTGGCGCCGACGGCGGCAAGGAAGGCGGGGGTGGAAGCGCGCAGGCTCTGGCAGCGCGTGCCGGCAGCGGGGTTGTCATCGGCGTCCGCCGCGCCGGGATAGAAGGCGTTCCGCAGGCCGTCCCAGCTCAGGAAGGTGCGGCCATAGGCGTAGTCCTCGATCCTGCGCTCCGCCGGGCCGGCGAGGGCCAGACCCTGGCGGTCGCGCAGCAGGAAAAGCAAGTTCACCCGCGTGTCGTTGCCGGGCGAGAGCATCGCCGTTTCGGCGCAGTGCATGCGGCCCGGCATGCGCCAGGCGGGATAGCAGGAATAGTCGCCGCTCGCCCCCGCCGGCGCGGAGAGCGCGAACAGGCCGATCCCCGATGCCGCCAGCGCCAGATACCGCTTCATCCTTCGCCCTTTCCGCCATGCCGCGCCTGCCGGCGAATTAAACATGGGACGCACCCGCTGACAACGCGGACGGCGGATTGCACGCCGGCCGGCAAAGAAAAGGTGATTGTATCGTTTGCAAACGTGGCAGATCGAGCAGTGATCGGCCAGCCCACCCCCCGCTCAGCCTGAGCTTGTCGAAGGCCACGGGCAAACCTAGCCCCAAGCCCCTGTGGACCTAGTGGCACAGGTATCGCGTGGCCTTCGACAAGCTCAGGCTGAGCGGCAATGAGTGGAATGCGGACCATCGCAAACCATCGCATTTGCAAACGATATAATCGCCAAAGAAAAAGGGGCCGCGAAGCGCGGCCCCTTCTCTTTCGGGTCCAGGTCCGAACGATCAGTCGTCGGACTTGAGGAAGGCCGGCATGTGATCCGGCGCGGCGCCCTCGTCGCGGTCGCGGCGCGGACGGTCTCCGCCCTCGCGACGCGGACCGCGATCACGGCCGCCCCGGTCACCGCGAGGCCCACGGCGGTCACCGCGATCCCCACGGTCGCCGCGCGGTTCACGCGGCTCGCGGGGCGGGCGGGTGTCTTCCAGCGCCTCGCCGGTCTCCTGGTCGACCACGCGCATCGACAGGCGGACCTTGCCGCGATTGTCGATCTCGAGGACCTTGACCTTGACCTGCTGGCCTTCCGAAACGACGTCGGTGGGCTTCTCGACCCGCTCGTTCTTCATCTCGGAGACGTGGACCAGGCCGTCCTTGCCGCCCATGAAGTTCACGAAGGCGCCGAAGTCGACGATGTTGACGACCTTGCCATCATAGATCTTGCCGACTTCCGGCTCCTCGACGATGCCGAGGATCCAGTTCTTGGCGGCCTCGATCTGGTTGAGGTCGGACGAGCTGATCTTGATCAGGCCTTCATCGTCGATGTCGACCTTGGCGCCGGTCTCGGCCACGATCTCGCGGATCACCTTGCCGCCGGTGCCGATGACTTCGCGGATCTTCGACTTGTCGATCTGCAGCGTCTCGATGCGCGGGGCGTGGGCCGACAGCTCGGTGCGGGCGGTGCCCAGCGCCTTGGTCATCTCGCCCAGGATGTGCGCACGGCCGTCCTTGGCCTGGTTCAGCGCGGCCTGGAAGATCTCGCGCGTGATGCCCGCGACCTTGATGTCCATCTGCATCGTGGTGATGCCCTCGGACGTGCCGGCCACCTTGAAGTCCATGTCGCCGAGGTGGTCC
>CAZFPW010000249.1:2086-4135 GCA_964520765.1 uncultured Novosphingobium sp. | reverse complement strand
GACCGCGAAGAAGGCGACGAGGATCGCCGCGATGTGCCGTCCGGTGAAGGGTCTGGTCATTCGTCTTCTCCTGGCGCGTCGAAGCGCGTGTCGCCCGTGTCGCTGCCGCCCTCGTCGTCATCGGCGCGCAGGACGAAGCGCAGGTCCTGCGCCGTCGTGCCGGCCGGCGCGGTCACGTAGATCCTCAGCGTCTCGGTCTGGTCGGCCGCCACCTTGCGGACCAGGGCGCGGGTCGCCGCCGAGCGGGGCATGTCGTCGCTCCACATCCGCGCCTCGGGCAGGCCTTCCAGCGCGACCGTCAGGGGCCGGGGGCGGCTTTCCATGTTGCGCAGCTTGAGCGTGTAGGCGTTGCGCACCGAGCCGTCGCTCAGCAGCATGAAGGGCGGGTTGCGATCCTTGGCGACCGAGAGGTCGAGGTGCTGGCGCGTGCCCAGCGCGAACAGCAGGGCCAGGCCGATGCCCCCCCAGACGAAGAGATAGACCAGCGTTCGCGGGTGCCAGATCAGCTTCCAGTGCGGGCTGGGCGGATTCCCCGCCTTTTCGCGCGCGCTGTCCTCCAGCGTGGCATAGTCGATCAGCCCGCGCGGCCGGCCGACCTGGGCCATCACCTTGTCGCAGGCGTCGATGCACAGGGCGCAGGTGATGCAGCCGACCTGCGGCCCCTCGCGGATGTCGATGCCGGTCGGGCAGACCGCGACGCACTGGTTGCAGTCGATGCAGTCGCCCAGCGGCGCGGAGGCGGTCTTGGCTTCCTTCACGCTGCCGCGCGGTTCGCCGCGCCAGTCCTTGTAGGTGACGATCAGCGACTTTTCATCGAGCATGGCCGTCTGGATGCGCGGCCAGGGGCACATGTAGATGCACACCTGCTCGCGCATGAAGCCGCCCAGCACGAAGGTCGTCGCGGTGAGGATGGCCACGGTTGCATAGGCGATGGGCGAGGCCGTGCCGCTCCAGAATTCGGCATGCAGCGTCGGCGCGTCGGCGAAGTAATAGATCCAGGCGCCTCCGGTGATGAAGGAGATCGACAGGTAGACATACCACTTGAGCAGGCGCTTGGCGATCTTGCGCGGCCCCCAGGGCGCGGCCTCCAGCTTGAGCTGGGCGTTGCGGTCGCCGTCGACCAGGCGGTCGACATGCTGGAACAGGTCGGTCCAGACGGTCTGCGGGCAGGCATAGCCGCACCAGGCGCGGCCGACCGCGCTCGTCACCAGGAACAGGCCGATCCCGGCCATGATGAGCAGGCCGGCGACGAAATAGAATTCGTGCGGCCAGATCTCGATGCCGAACATGTAGAAGCGGTGGTTGGCGAAATCGACCAGCACGGCCTGGTTCGGCGCGTAGGGCCCGCGATCCCAGCGCAGCCAGGGGGTGACATAGTAGATGGCCAGGGTGACGATCATCACCACCCATTTCAACGAGCGGAAACGGCCCCGGACGGCCTTGGGAAAGACCGCCCGGCGCTTTTCGTAGAATGTCGTGGGTTGGGCGTCAGCGCTGGACATGATCGTTTGTCGCGACGGCGGGAGGCTGGCCGGCAGGAGGTTGGCCGGCAGGGGGTTGATCGGGTGCCGCCGCGAAGTCCTCGCCGCCGCCCAGCGAGTGGACATAGGCCGCCAGCATGCGGATCGTCGCCTTGTCCAGCTTTTCGCCCCAGGCCGGCATCACCCCGGCATGGGCATTGGCGATGCTGCCCTCGATCGCCTCGGTGCTGCTGCCGAACAGCCAGATCGCGTCGGTCAGGTCCGGCGCGCCGAACTGGCGCAGGCCCTTGCCGTCCGCCCCGTGGCAGGCCACGCAGTTGGCGGCGAACAGCTCCGCGCCGCGCTGCGATGCGGTGCTGGGCCGTTCCTTCCCGCCCAGCGTGCGGACATAGCGCGTCACGTCGCTGATCTGGTCGGGCTTCAGGATGCCGTCGCGGCCGAAGGAGGGCATCAGGCTGGTGCGGGTCTGGTCGTTGCCGGGCTGGCGGATGCCGTGGATGATCGTCTGCTCGATCTCGTGGAGGTTGCCGCCCCACAGCCAGTCGTCGTCGTTGAGGTTGGGATAGCC
>CAZFPW010000249.1:0-1986 GCA_964520765.1 uncultured Novosphingobium sp. | reverse complement strand
GCTGCCCGCGGCGCCCGCGCCGTGGCACTGCACGCAGTTGACGCGGAAGGCCGCCCGGCCGCCCGCGACGGCCTGCTGCATCAGCGCGGGATCGCGCTGGAGCTGGTCGAGCGGGGTCGCGGCGAGGGCCGCCATCAGCGAGGCGCGGCGATCGGTTTCCGCCTTCATCTCGTCCGCGAGCTGGCCGCGGCTGGTCCAGCCGAACAGGCCCTCGGTGCCCTTGGAGAGCAGGGGAATCGCGGGATAGACCACGACGTAGCCGATCGAGAACAGGATCGTCAGGTAGAAGGTCCACAGCCACCAGCGCGGCATCGGCGTGTCGAGTTCCTCGATGCCGTCCCATTCGTGGCCGACCGTGCGGGTGCCGGTGGCCTCGTCGATATGCTGCCCCTTGGCGGCCGGGGTCTCGTCAGGCTTCGCCATTGTCGTCGTCCTTGAAAATCATCTTTGCGGCGGCATCGTTCGCGTCGCGCGCGCCGGGCCGGAAGGGCCAGAGCGCCAGGCCGAGGAAGAGCAGGCACATCACCAGCAGGCCCCAGGAATCGGCGAGATGCCGCAGGGCGTCGTAGGTGGAATGGGCGCTCACCGGCCCTTCTCCCGGGCCAGCTCTTCCTGCGCGGCGGCGGCGTTGACGTCGACCAGGGTGCCCAGCACCTGGAGATAGGCGACCAGCGCGTCCATCTCGGTCAGGCGGTCGGGCTTGCCGTCGAAATCGCGGACCTGGGCCTTGGGATAGCGCTTGGCGAAGTCGCCCTGGTCGGCCAGCGGATCGGCCTGGGCCTGAAGATCCTGGTTGGCCTTGGCGATGTCCGTCTCGGTATAGGGCACGCCGACGCGGTAGAGCGCGGTCAGGCTGGCGCCCATGTCGCCCGCGTCGAGGTCGCGGTTCGCCAGGAAGGCATAGCCCGGCATCACCGATTCCGGCACCACGCTGCGCGGGTCCTTCAGGTGCTGGACGTGCCATTCGTCGGAATAGCGGCCGCCGACGCGGGCCAGGTCCGGCCCGGTGCGCTTGGAGCCCCACTGGAACGGGTGGTCGTACATCGATTCCGCGGCCAGGCTGTAGTGGCCATAGCGCTCCACCTCGTCGCGGAACGGGCGGATCATCTGGCTGTGGCAGAGGTAGCAGCCCTCGCGTACGTAGATGTCGCGGCCCGCCTGCTCCAGCGGGGTATAGGGGCGCATCCCCTTCACCTTCTCGATCGTGTTGTCGATCCAGAACAGCGGCGCGATCTCGACGATGCCGCCGATCGACACGGTGATGAAGGCGAAGAGCGCGAGCAGCGAGACGTTGCGCTCGATCTTCTTGTGGTTTTCGAGAACCTTGGTGGACATCTCAGGCGCCCTTATTCGGCGGGAACGGTGGTGAGCGGGCGATCCTTGGCGGGATCGAAGGCCGCGTCGCGCATGGGGGCCTCCTCGCGGAGGCGGCCGACGATGGTCAGCCAGACGTTGGCGGTCATCACTCCCGCGCCGGCCAGGTAGAGCAGGCCGCCGAAGGCGCGCAGCAGGAACATCGGGTGCAGCGCGGCGACCGAGTCGGCGAAGGAGTTCACCAGGTAGCCGTCGGCCCCGTATTCACGCCACATCAACCCTTGCGTGATCCCCGCCACCCACATCGAGGCGGCGTAGAAGACGATGCCCAGCGTCGCGAGCCAGAAGTGCCAGTTGACCATCCGCAGGCTGTAGAGCCGGGTGCGGCCCCAGAGGCGCGGGACGAGGTAGTAGATCGCCGCGAAGGTGATCATCCCGTTCCACCCCAGCGCGCCGGAATGGACGTGGCCGATGGTCCAGTCGGTATAGTGCGACAGGCTGTTGACCGACTTCAGCGACATCATCGGCCCCTCGAAGGTGCTCATGCCGTAGAAGGCCAGGGCCATCACCATCATGCGGATGATCGGATCGGTGCGGACCTTGTCCCAGGCGCCGTTGAGCGTCATCAGGCCGTTGATCATGCCGCCCCAGCTCGGCATCCACAGCATGATC
>CAZFPW010000248.1:0-4137 GCA_964520765.1 uncultured Novosphingobium sp. | reverse complement strand
GCGTCCTCGATCGCGCCGACGAAGGGGTCCGCCCAGGCGAAGACCGCCTGGAACACCACGAAAAGCAGGGCGAAGAGGATCAGCGGCCCGGCCCAGGGGTGAAGCAGGACCCGGTCGAGCTTGGCGTGGAGCCGATGCTTGGCCGTCTCCGAGATGATCGTCGCCTCGGCGATGGCCTGGGCGGAGACGCGCCGCTCGGTCTGGGTGATCGTGGCGTGCTGCGGCTGGGGCTTGCGCTCCTCCGCCGTGGCGATCGCCTGGGCCAGCTCGGTGAGGCCGCGACGGCGCACCGCGACGGTGGGCACGACCGGCACGCCCAGCGCCTCCTCCAGCGCCTGGGGATCGAGCGTCAGGCCATCGCGCTCGGCCAGGTCGACCATGTTGAGCGCCACCACGGTCGGCCGCCCCAGCGCGATGATCTCCTGCGCGAAGACCAGGTGCTGCTCGAGGTTCGAGGCGTCGAGCACGACGACCAGCACCTCCGGCGCCGCCTCTCCGGGGAATTCTCCGAGGACGACCTTGCGGGTTACTTCCTCGTCCGGGCTGGTCGGATTGAGGCCGTAGCTGCCCGGCAGGTCGGTCAGCTCCACCGGCTCGCCGCTCGGCAGGAGCATGCGCCCCGCCTTCCGCTCGACGGTGACGCCGGGATAGTTCGCGATCTTCTGGCGCGCGCCGGTCAGGGCGTTGAACAGCGCGCTCTTGCCCGCATTGGGGTTGCCGACCAGCGCGGCGGTACGGCGGCGGCTCATAGCGGCAGGACCTCCATGGCCTTGGCGTGGAGGCGGCGCAGGGCGACGGTCATCCGGCCGATCTCCAGCGCCAGGGGGTCCGCCCCGCCGAAGACGCCACGATGCGCGACCGCGACCCGAGCCCCTTCGTCGATGCCCAGGGCGCGCAGCCGCCGGCCTTCGTCGGCGTCGAGCAGAGTCCAGTCAACCGCGACGATTCGCGCCGGTTGGCCGATCGGAAGAGTGTCCAGCGTCATGCGGGCTGCGCTGCCAGATCGCCGATCTATTTGCAACTGGCTCGCAACTACCGCGCCGGATAGCGGAGCCGCCCCATCAGGCGGACCAGGCTGAAATGCTCGTCGTCGTTGCGCAGCAGGCGCGCCTTGGCCTTCTCGAAGCGGGCGACGTCCTGCAACCGGCGGTCGAGGAAGGCATGGGTCTCGGCCCGGCCCTCGCTGCGGTCGTCGACCAAGACGGCGAGCGTCGCGGCGATCACCGCGGAAAGGGTCCCGCGCTTGGTATAGTGGTTGAAGTCGGTCGCCGTGTCGCCGGCCAGGCGCCACATCACATCGGCGCTGCGCCAGCCCAGCCGCGCGGCCCGGGCCACGTTGCGGGGCATCGCCAGGATCGCCAGGGCGCGCCGCAGCGCCTCCTCGCGGCCCGCGACGGCCATGATGCGGAATTCGACCAGCCGGCGGATTCGTTCGGCCACGCGCAGGTCGGCCAGGGCGGCCGGCGGAAAGGCGAGCGCCGCATCGGCGTCGATCCGTTCGACCCACGCCTCGATCATCTCGATCGCCCCACCGGGAAAGGCCAACCGCGCCGCCGCCGGCGCCATGCCGAGCTGCTCCGCGGCCGCATCGATCGCGGTCTCGCTCCAGCCGTCGAACACCGCGGCATCCGCGATTGCGGGAGCGAGGGCCAGCCGCAGCTCCGGCAGGGTCAGGTTATCGAGCGCCATGGCCGCTCAGAACGACGGGCCGTAGCTGCGGCCCGAACCGGTCGCGCTCCTGGCCTTGGCGTTGTTCTCGATCTCGCTCACCAGCGGGCTGTTGCGGCCGTCGAGCGTCGCATAGTCGCGCGCGCTACGGCCCGAATTGTCGGCCCGGTCGGGGTTGGCGCCGGCCTTGAGCAACAGGCGCATGACCCCGGTGTCGCGGCGGTGGACCGCGGTGATCAGCGGCGTTTCGCCCGACGAATCGGGCTCGTCGACGCGGGCGCCCTTGGCGAGCAGCAGTTCCACCCCTTCGGTGAAGCCCATGCCCACGGCGAGTTGCAGCGGCGTCGCGCCGCGCCCGTTGCGCGCGTTCACGTTGGCGCCCTTGGCGGCGAGGAACTCGATCCAGGTCAGGTCGCGGCGCGCGGTGACGATGTGCAGGGCGGTTTCCCCGCTCGTCACGTCGCGGGTGTTGACCACGGTCGTCCCCGGCACGTCGAGCATTTCCTGGACGGTGTTGCCGTCCTTCTTCTTGATCGCCTCGAGGAACTTGTAGCCCTGGGAAAACTGCGCCGTCGCGGGGGTCGCCACCGCCAGCATGGCCGCAAGGGCGATCCCCGTCTTCGCCATCAACTTCAACACGTCGTGAATCCTTCCTGGAAAGACGGATGCGATGGAGGCCAGGCCCCGATCCGCCTTGCTTCCGGCGGCTTAGCAGAGCATGAACCGCCGCGCCATGACCATCCGGGCCGCCATTTCGCTAGCGATCCTCTCGCTCCTCTCCGCCTGCGGCGAAGCTTCGGCTCCGACCGAGCGCCCGCCGCTGGAGGGCGCGGCCATCGGCGGGCCGTTCACGCTGATGGACAAGGACGGCAAGGAAGTGCGCTGGAGCGACTTCGCCGGCCAGTACCGGATCGTCTATTTCGGCTACACCTTCTGCCCCGACGCCTGCCCGATGGACGTGGCGCTGACGATGCGGGGCTTCAACGCCTTCGCCAAGGACCACCCGGACCTTGCCGCCCAGGTCCAGCCGATCTTCATCACGATCGATCCGGCGCGCGACACGCCAGCCCGGGTCGGAGAGTTCGCCGCGGCCTTTTCCCCCCGGCTGCTGGGGCTGACCGGCACGCCGGAGCAGGTCGCGGCGGCGGCCAAGGCCTTTGCCGTACCCTATGCCAAGGGCAAGGAAACCGCGGGCGGATACCTGATGGACCACGGCCGCGTGACCTTCCTGATGGACCGCGACGGCAAGCCGCTGGCGATCCTCCCGACCGACAAGCAGGACGCCGCCGCCGTGGCCGCGGAACTGGCGAAATGGGTGCGGTAAACGCCTTCTGGGAAAAGCCGATCGCGGCGCTGAGCCGCGCGGAGTGGGAGGCGCTGTGCGACGGCTGCGGGCAGTGCTGCCTGCACAAGGTCGAGGACGAGGACACCGGCGAGATCTATCCCACCAACGTCGCCTGCAAGCTGCTCGACCTGGGGACGGCGCGATGCGGAGACTACCGGAATCGGCGGATTTACGTGCCCGATTGCCTGCGCCTGACCCCGCGGCTGGCGGGCGAGCTGGAGTGGCTGCCGGAAACTTGCGCCTATCGGCTGCGGGCGCGGGGGGAGCCGCTGCCGGACTGGCACTACCTGATCTCGGGCGATGCCGAGGCGGTGCATCGGGCGGGGATTTCGGTGCGCGGACGGGTCGTGTCGGAGACCGTGGCCGGGCCGCTGGAGCAGCACATCGTCTGGCCCGAGGACCGCGACGATGCGCCTGCCTGATTGGCTCTACCCCAAAAACGGGCAGCCAGTAGGCGACCTTGCGATCACCTTGGGCAACGAAACGCTGCCCATCGTGGTGCGCCGCGTCCCCCATGCGCGCCGTCTGACGCTGCGCCTCGCCCCGGACGGCAGCGAGGTCCGCGTCTCGGCCCCGAGGACGGCCCGCAGCGCCGAGGTCGCCGCCTTCGCCCATGCCCATGCCGACTGGCTGGCGGGCCAGCTCGCCCGCGTGCCGCAACGCCTGGCGATCGGCCCCGGCGCGAGCGTGCCCTATCGCGGCGCGCCCCTGGTGCTGCGGCACGATGCCGCCGCGCCGCGCCGCCCGGTCCTGGCCGAGGGGGCGCTGCGGCTCGGCGGCCCGGCGGAAGGCGTCGCCGTCCGCGCCCGCCGCTGGCTGGAGGAGGAGGCGCGGCGGGCGATGGCGGCGGACCTGGCCGAATATTGCGCCCGCGCCGGGGTCGCCACGGCGCCGCTCTCGCTCGGCAGCGCGCGGCGGCGCTGGGGGAGCTGCTCGGCGCGCGGGGCGATCCGGCTCAACTGGCGGCTGATCATGGCGCCCGACGCGGTGCGCCGCTCGGTCGTGGCGCACGAGGTCGCGCATCTGGTCCACTTCGATCACAGCCGCGCCTTCCACGCCCTGTTGGGCGACCTGTTCGAGGGCGACCTGGCCGAGGCCAACCGCTGGCTGAAGCGCGAGGGCCA